>JBBQAX010000129.1:0-11695 GCA_038316905.1 Verrucomicrobiota bacterium
GATGCCGTTGGCGAAGGCGGAGAAGCGTCCGCTGACCACTGAGCTTTTGCGCGAGCAATTTGGGCGTCTCGGCGGCACGCCGTTTCGTTTGGGAGGATTGAAAAATTTTCTCGAAGGCGACGTTATTTTACCGATGAGCGAGATGAACCGATTGCGGCGTGAAGCGGCTTCACAGTTGGAAAATTTACGCGCGCAACCGAAGCGATGGCAGTTGAACGTAGCGCAGGCTTCCAGCCTGCAAGTTACGAAGCTTCCAGCTTCGACGAGGCAGGATGCCTCGCAACCTGCAGGCAAAGATGCCTGCGCTACGTTGATCGTTCTCGTGCGCAACATGGTGCAACTGGAGGCGACGCTTCGTTGCGGTGTGCAAACAATTTACTGCGAGTTTGAAGATCCGAAGAAATATCGCGAAGCCGTCACGTTGTTTCACACCGCGCGCGGTTGTTCGACTCAATCATCAATTCTCAATCCTCCATCCTCGCCCGGCATCTTCGTCGCGCCGCCTCGGATATTCAAAATGGGCGAGGAATGGACTCTGAACCAGGTTCGCTCCTGCAATGCCGACGGCTATCTGGTTCGCAATTATGATCATCTGAAATTTTTTGCCGATTGCAGGCGCATTGGAGATTTTTCGCTGAACGTCGCCAATGCGCTAACCGCAGATTATTTTAAAAATAAATTTGATCTGGAACGGCTCACGGCTTCCTACGATTTAAACGTCACGCAACTCGAAGCGCTTTTAAAATCCGCGCCGCCGGAATGGTTTGAAGTCACGATTCATCAGCACATGCCGATGTTTCATATGGAGCATTGCGTCTTCTGCGCGTTTCTTTCCAAAGGCACGGATTACACGAACTGCGGTCGCCCCTGCGACACGCACGACGTGAAATTGCGCGATCGTGTTGGAATGGAGCATCCGCTCAAAGCAGACGTCGGTTGTCGCAACACGGTGTTCAATGCGCGCGCGCAAACCGGCGCGGAATACGTTTCGCATCTGATGGATTTGGGCGTGCGAAATTTCCGAATCGAATTCGTGAATGAATCGCCTGAAGAAGTGGAACGAACGATTGCAAAATATCGTGCGCTGTTGCGCGGAGAAATCACTGGATCGCAAGTCTGGCGCGAATTGAAGTTACAGAATCAACTCGGCGTGACGCGCGGGCAGATGGAAAAAGCGGAACGGTAATTCTAAGTTTGCCCGCTGAAATATCTTTGGAGACTGAAGCGCGTCATAAATCCGCTTCCGATGGAGATTCCGAGGTAAATCAACAGCTTTGCGTGCGCCCATCTCGCGTCGTGCCATTCGCCTCGGAATATATTGAAAATTTCTGGCGTGAAATAAAGGCGCCAACAGCCAAAGAAATCACCGATGTCTTTGAAGAAGACGGAGAAAGTAATCCAGGCAACAAATGCTCCTACGAGAATCGAAGCCAGGATAATCATTGCTTACCAACTCGATCTTAATTTTTTGTCATTGGCTTCATTGTCATTGGATCGCGCAACGGAAGTTCCACGATGCGATCTCCCGCCAACGATTTAAGCGACACTTCATGGTTTGGATGGCCTTTGAGGATTTCCTCTTTTTGTCCCACAACGAGAATCGCCAGTTTGTCCGCGGTTAAATATTTTTTGGCAACGCGTTGAGCATCGGCGGTGGAAACGGCTTCGATGCGCGACCGATATTTTTTCCAGAAATCCGGCTGTTTCGCGTAACGCCCGGTGAATTCATCCTGCGCGAAGGTATTGGCGATTTGCGTTTTGGTGGCGAAGGTGCGGGGAAACCGTTCGATGAACGATTGTTTGCTCGTGTTCAATTCTTCGTCACTCGTCGGTTCTTCAGCCATTTTTTTGACTTCATCAAGCACGATGGAAATCGCATACGGCACCGTGCGCGACTTGGATTGGAATCCCGCCGTGAACGTCAGCGGATAATAAATCCCACCGGGAAAACTTGAACCAGCCGAATACGCGAGACCTTCATCGGAACGAACGCGATTCATGATGTGCGAGGTGAATCCGCCTCCGCCGAGAATGTCGTTCATGATGACCGCTGAAAAATAATCGGGATTATCGCGCGTAATGCCCGGCAACATAATTTGAACGCGGCCCTGATTCACATCTTTGTCCACGAGATAAACGCCGGGTTTGGCGAAAGTGGTGTTGGTCGGAATCTGCGGTGGCAACTCCCCTTTGAACGGCCAATCGCTAAAAAGTTTTTCCAACTTTTGAATCATTTCTTCGCGTTTGAAATCGCCATTCACTGCCACGACAAAGTTGGATGGATGAAACCATTTGCGATGAAACGTTTCGAGGTCGGCGCGCGTAATGCCTTGCACGGATGCGGCGGTTGAATGCTGGTTGCTCCAAAAATCTTCGCCAAACGCGAGGAAACCGCGCTCTCGGGATTCGATGCTGACCGATTCGTCATTGCGCTGGCGCATCGCTTGCATCGTCTGGGATTTGCTGAGTGCGAGTTTGTTTTCCTGAAAACGCGGCGCGGTCAGAACTTCGCGTAGAATTTCCAGGCCTTCCTCCAAATCTTTGGAAAGAAGATTGAGACTGACGCTGCCTTGCGTGTCGCCGACGCCGGAGTTCAATTGCGCGGCGAGAAAGGCGAGACGTTCTTCAAGTTCTTCGGCAGTTTTCGACTTCGTGCCGCCGCGAGCGAGCAGATAACCGGTGAAACCCGCCAAACCTTCTTTGCCCTTCGGCACGAGGTAATCGCCGGTGCGCACGTAGATGGCAATGTTGACGAGCGGCAATTCGCGGTCAGGCACGACGTAGGCGACGGGGCCGGATTTCAGTTCCACGCGGTAATCCGAGGGAATGGGCGGTTCGTATTGCAACCGCGGAAAAGTAAGTTTTTCCGGGCGGTTGGGAATGGAATTGGTTTCCGCACCCGAGCAAATGTTGGCGGAAAGCGCGAGGGCGCAACACGACGAGATGAGTCGAATCAAAACAGATTTCATTTCTTTTCCTGAGAAGGTTGGGCGGCAGACGTGGGTTTTTCCGTTGATGCTTTGCGTGTGTAAATTGCCACCGCGCGATTTTCTTTTTGGAAATATTCATTGGCGACGCGTTTTACATCGGCGGCGGTAACCGCTTGGATTTTTCCGTTAAACTCGTTGATCTCGCGCCAATCGCCGAGGCCGTCGTATTGAATCAACTGCATTAAAATCGGCGTGTTGGAAGAGAGCCGGCGATACTCGAATGCTGCAAAATTATTTTTTACTTTTTGCAATTCATCAGGCGGTACTTCTTCGTTCTTCAACTTGTCCAACTCAACGTAAAGTCCCTGCTCAACTTCCTCGGGCGTGTGGCCTTCCTTCGCTTCGCCGCCGATGTTGAAAAGCCCGGCCCATTTTCGCGCGTCCTGATGCGCCCAGGTTTCCGTGGCGATTTCCGAGCCGAGCGTCAAACCTTTGTAAAGTCGTCCAGTGCGAGTGGAGAGAATCTGCGACAACACGCTCAGTGGATACGAATCACGATGCCCAAACGGAACGGTGTGCCAAAGAATATCCGCTTGCGGATTCGTCTCAGCTTCCGCGTACATTCGTTTCTCGACAGTTTGCTTCACTTCGAGCGTGACGACATCCGGCGCGTCTTTTTTCCCGGCTGGAATACGTCCAAAATATTTTTCAGCCATTTGTGTCGCAGCCTCGGTTTTAAAATCTCCAACGAGAATCACGGTGATATTTTGAGGCGCGTAATAAGTGGCGTAAAACTCATCGGCCTGCGCTTTGGAAATCGCGGGAATATCCGAGGGCCAGCCGATCACCGGCCAGTTGTAAGGATGCGATTCCCAAAACATCGCCATGAAAGTTTCCTCGAATTTCCCGAGCGGCGTCGATTCCGTGCGCATCCGGCGTTCTTCAAAAACCACGTCGCGTTCGGCATAGAATTCGCGAAACACCGGGCGCAACAAACGTTCCGATTCCATCCACATCCACAGCTCAAGCTTATTTGCCGGAACGGTGATGAAATAGGCGGTCATATCCGGGCTGGTAAAAGCGTTCATCCCGGAGCCGCCCGCCGTCGTGTAAATCCGGTCAAACTCATTCTTCACCAGAATTTCGCGCTGCTGTTTGATCAATTCCTGAAATTCTTTTTCCAATTCGCGCCAGCGCGGAGTCATGTTTTCAGGTTTGGCGACATCATCAATTTCCCCGGCGCGATATTGCGCGCGAATCTTTTTTTCTTCCTGTCGCATTAAATCGCGAACCCGTTCCTGTTCCCCGATAATTTCCAAATCCTTTTGATAATTCTTCGTCCCAATCGTCGGTGTCCCTTTGAACATCATGTGCTCGAACAAATGCGCGATGCCGGTAATGCCGGGCCGCTCGTCCGAACTGCCGACATGCGCGACCCATCCGCCCGAAACCGTCGGTTCATCGTCGCGTTGCACGAGCAAAAGCTTCATGCCGTTGGACAAAGTTTTTTCGGTGACAGGAACCTGTTGCGCGTGCGCCGAGGCGAACGCCGTGAGAAAAATAAAAATAAAAATGATGGAACGCATGTGCTTTAGAAAATCGAATTTGGAAATATTGACCGCTGGAACCCTGTTTGTGTTCACGCGAAACACTTTCGCATCGCAACCCGTTCCGTCAACGGTGAAGAAATGATGACTTGGAAATTGGCCGCATCTTGACACTGCCCCCGATCCACGCCGATGGATTGTTGGAGGTTCCGTGTTTTACGTTGTTGGGTGCGGAAAAGCTCCCGAACCGCCTAAAGGCGGAACTCCAAACGGGGGCAGTGTCAAGATGCGCCCGTGGAAATTTACAATGTTCACGCTCGCGATTCGCGCAGCCTCGATCCCAGTTAGGTTCTGCATAAACGACGATTAAGGAATGGCTGGCCGTGTCCGAAATAATTCTTTGTGGTTCCCGGCCGCAATTAATTCTCGCAGGACTCCCAAAATCGAATCACCGCCAACCCCGGCAAAGCCGTGGACGTGAGCGACGTGCTGGATTTGTTTTGCGTCAGCCTCAACGCCGAGCACTCGGTTGTTTAGCGATCAGAAAAAAAACGTTGGATCGAACTCGACGGCTCCTATATCGGAGCCGTCCCCACGAATCGCGTTTAAGATCGAAGTTAAGTCATAAGGTCGGCGTCGTCCGCATTGGTCTTTGCTCAACCCAAAACGTCTACCTTGGTCAATCGCCGGACTGCCGGGCAACAATGCGTGCGTAAATGTAGCGCCACCGTTGTTTTGCAATGGGCCAAGTTGCGGATTGATGGGCGAGAGACTCGTTCCAACTAGGTCAGCGCCGATTCCATTCGTGAAACCGGCGCTGCCATTGTTTCGCCCAATCAAATTGTATCCTCGGGACGTGAAACTGCCCGATAGCTCCCAGCCATTCCCGTCCAATCCATTTGGTCCCAGATTTGGCAGGACAGGATCTAATGTGTCGGTGGTTCCATTGGGAATCTGCGGAACAGAGGTGATCCCTCCATTCCCCTCGCCGCCCAAGCCAGCGACACCAACAAAATTGAGGGCTATTAATGTGTTACGGAAATGAGCCAATGCCTGGTTGGTTGCATTCAAGACGCCGCCCCCGCTCCCGCCATTGCCTCCAGCGCCGCCAGTGCTCCCGCTAAAATGGAAGCTGGAGCCGCCGTCACCTCCTGTGCCGCCGGAATTATTGCTGAGAGTGCATGCGTTTAATTTTACCTTTTTGAGGTTGTAAATTCCGCCGCCATTACCACCCGCGCCGCCTGGGCTTCCAGAACCAAAACCCGGACCACCGTTACCTCCAGTGCCGCTGCTGTTGCCGCTGACGGTGCAAAGATTCAATGTCAACGAACCGCTGCTGTAGATGCCAGAACCGTTGCCGCCTGCTCCGCCAGAACCGCCATTAAGACCTTGGCCCGCACCACCAGGACCGCCATCCCCGCTGCGGTTGGCGTTTAGGGTGCAATTGTTGAGCATCAATCTGAACGTATTGTAGATTCCTCCTCCGCTGCCGCCCATTCCACCAGAGGTTCCAAAGTTTCCAGATCCGAATGTAACAAGGCTGCCGCCACTCGCTCCAGCGCCCCCTATATTATTGTTCACAGTGCAGTTTTTCAGCGATGCAGTGCCAGAATTATAAAAGCCGCCTCCGCTGCCGCCCGCCCCGCCGCCAAACGAAAAGCTGCTGTTTGCGCCACCGCCGATGCCAGCGGAGTTCCCGCTGATCACGCAAGCCTTGATCGACGATATGCCAGCATTACAAATGCCCCCACCATCGCCCCCATGACCACTCGTCAATCCCGTCGCGCCATTAAAATTGTCGATCACGGTGCAACCGTTTAGCGAGAGTCTCCCACTATTGTAAATTCCGCCCCCGTTGCCGCTGTCTCCGTATAAAATTCCTCCTGGGCCAGTGGAATTTCCTTGAGCAATGCTTGCGTTCATTATCATCGTGCCCGCGTTGCACACGCCTCCGCCATCGCCCCCGTTGCCGCCTTGAGAATTGCTGCCAGCATTTCCCTGGCAGTGTCCTCCTTCACCGCCCGCGCCGGTCGCATTGTCGCTGATAATGCTGTTGTTAAGTATCAGCAAACGCCCATTGTAAATTCCTCCGCCGTTGCCGCCATTACCGCCAACGCCGAAACAACTGGTTGATGCTCCACCCGTGCCACTGAGATTACCGCTCACAATGCATTGATCCAACATCAGCGCGCCGGCGTTGTAAATGCCACCGCCGTTTTTGCCTTTTCCCCCCGTGTGACCGGTCTCGCCACCCGCAGAAGTTCCTCCCGTAATGTGAACATTGACGAGCTTCAGTTGAGCGGAGGGCAGAATATGAAACACGCGGTCGCCCAAGCCATTAGCGGAAATGACGATATTGGAGCCATTCCCCACAATCGTGAGATGATCCCTGGTAATATCCAGATCACCGGTTCTGGCATTGTTTTCGTTCGCGCCGGGAATGGTGAGCCGATAGATCCCTTCAGAAACAACGATGGTGTTGTTGCCCGGCTGACAATTCGCCTGCATCACTGCGCCTCGCAGGCTTGACACCTCGGCAGTGTCCTCGGTTTGGTTGATGTAAAAAATCTCGCCATAAGACGAAACGCTGCCTGCAATTGATAAAAAAATCACGGCACGCGAAATACGATGCGAAATGGCGACCAGGCGGAGCGCCACACGACAAACACCACGGGTAGCGAGAAAAGGGGTCAAATTCATTTTGTTCTTGATGGAGATGATGCTCCCCATCGCAACGCAAACGTAAACTTCATCGCGTTATCTCGGCAACGACTTTGTGCCTCGCTTTTCTTTCCATTGTGTTGTCGGGAAATGTGAATGACGCGAGCAAGCAGCGGGGGTTGGTGGTTTATGGAAGAATTATCATTTAACCGCGAACCACGCGAAATATGCGAAAGGGGAAACGGAAAACAACCTTCTGTTTTTTGCCCTTTGTTCGCGTCTTTGGCATATTTCGCGGTTTCCAAATCACTGCCGTTTTGAGGAATCCACCATTTCCCGCCTCAATAAATCCAGCGCCGTCTGCGAAGTGACAAATTTAAAAGTCTCGCGGTCATATTGAAAAACGTGATGTTGCACCGTCGTTTTTTCTGAAGTGGCGAGCGCGATGAAAACTGTGCCGACCGGCTTTTCTTCCGTGCCGCCGCCGGGTCCGGCGATTCCAGTCACGGCCAGTGCAAAATCCGTTTTACTTTTTTGACGCGCGCCTTCTGCCATTTCGCGAACGGTCGCCTCGCTGACCGCCCCGTGTTGCGCCAAAGTTTCCTCGCGCACACCGAGCAGACGTTGTTTCGATTCGTTGCTGTAAGTGACAATTCCGTTGATGAAAATTTCTGACGCGCCGGGAACATTCGTAATGCGATTTGCGATGAAACCGCCAGTGCAGGATTCGGCGAGAGCGAGAGTTTGTTTCTGTTTGACCAACAACCGAACAACCGTTTCCTCAAGCGAATCGTCGTTGTTCCCAAAAATGTATTGATCGAGGCATTCGCAGATAATTTGCTCGGCTTGCGCGACGTGAATCTCAGCTTCAGCACCGCGCGCGACAAGGCGTACATCGACTTCGCCAACGCGCGCGCAGTAGCCGAGTTCGATCTTTTGCGCGGTGAGTTCTTTCAATCGTCCTGCAATTTTTTCTTCAACGAACGATTCGCCCAGTCCCGTGGTCTTGAGCGTGCGGCAGACAAACTTGGCTTGTTGCGGAAAATGGTTTGCGAGCAGCGGAACAACTTGATCGAGAAACATCGGACGCAATTCACGCGGCGGGCCGGGCAACATCACCAGCAAAGTTTTGTAGCGGCGGTCTGTGACCGTCGGATTTATTTCCATGGCGAGACCGGGCGCGGTTCCATTAGCGTTCTGCAAAACTTGCGCGCCTTCGGGAACCAGCGCCTGGACTTTGGTGCTGTCGGGCATTCGCCGTTTTCGTTGCGCAAAAAATGTTTCAATTCGAGCGAGAACTTCGGGATCAAATTGAAGTTTTCGGCCGAGCAATTCCGCAATGAGATCACGCGTGATGTCGTCGGAAGTTGGCCCGAGTCCGCCGGTGGTAATAATCAAATCCGCGCGACCCAACGATTCGCGAATCGCATTTTTAATAATTAAACCTTCATCGGAAATGGCGAGTTGGCGGTTGACCACAAAACCGAGATTCGCCAACTGGCTACAGAGAAATTGTTGGTGTGTGTTAAGGACGCGGCCCAGCATCAGTTCGCTGCCAATATTGATGATCTCAATTTCCACTGCGATTTATCGACTGCTTCACTCGAAGTCAGGCAAGCAATGCCTTTGCGCGGGTGGAAAGATCATTCTCGATTTTGCTTTTAAATGGAAGTGCCGCGAAGGGTAAATTGAGTTCGCCTTCCACTTGACCGGGTTGGACCTCCAGATTTCCAGAAACCGAAAACCCCATCGCTTTGAAACGAAACTGCCCGCGATTGTCCACCCAGGATTCCTCCAAATCGGAAATTTTATCGCCATATTGCGCCTTGGTTTCACTGAGAAGTTTGGTGATGCGGTTCTTGGCTTCCTCAGCGCCGAGGTGGTGTGGAACAGAAAGTTTGATGACAGGCATGGGTGGAATATAGAGCAACTTGTCGGCGATTCAATCGCGAGCAAAAAAAAGACGCCGAAGTTCGGCGTCATTGTGAAAAGAGCTTGAGCTATGGGCGTTGACGCCGCTTGACTTTCAACTGCGCGAGCGAATGAGCGAGGGCGGCGCTGACCATGGCCGTTTCTTCGTCATCGAGTTTTTCGGAGAGGCGAGCTTCCGCGCGTTTGCGGGCTTCTTCCGCTTTGGCTTCGTCGATGTTTTCAGCGAGAATCGCCATATCAGTCAAAATGGCGACGCGACCTCCGGTAATTTCAACAAAGCCTTCGCCAACCGCGAGATGGTAATCCTGGCCACCTTTCCGCGCCACGATTTCGCCAGGGACAATCTGCGTCATCAGCGGAACGTGCATGGGAAAAATTCCCATTTCACCTTCGACGCCCGGCAGCGTGACCATCTCCACATCTTCGGAATAGGTTTTGGCTTCCGGCGTGACGATTTCGAGTTTAAGTGTGGCCATTTTTTCAGTTCTTAATCCTAATCTTCATCTTACTACCCCGATGGATTAAGATTATGAGTAGGATTACGATTAAGATTTCAAATTACGCTTCGTTGATTTCGTCGATGCCGCCCTTCATATAAAAATTCTGCTCACCGACATCGTCGTGTTTGCCTTCGAGAATTTCTTTGAACGCGCGGACCGTTTCTTCGCGTGAAACCTGTTTGCCTTCGCGACCAGTGAAAACCTGCGCCACCGTAAAGGGCTGGCTCATGAATTTTTGAATTTTGCGGGCGCGGAGAACCGTCGTTTTATCTTCGGCCGAAAGTTCGTCCATGCCGAGAATCGCGATGATGTCCTGCAAATCTTTGTAGCGTTGCAGGATTTTTTGGACACCGCGCGCGACATCGTAATGTTCTTGGCCGACAATTTCCGGCGTAAGTGCGCGAGAATTGGAGGACAGTGGATCGACAGCCGGGAAAATTCCCAACTCAGCAATCGAACGTTCCAAAACGATGGTGGCGTCCAAGTGCGCGAACGTTGTTGCAGGTGCTGGGTCAGTCAAGTCGTCGGCAGGCACGTAAACGGCTTGGAACGATGTGATCGAACCTTTTTTGGTTGAAGTGATGCGTTCCTGCAAGTCGCCCATTTCAGCGGCGAGAGTCGGTTGATAACCGACAGCAGACGGCGTGCGGCCGAGAAGCGCGGACACTTCGGAACCAGCTTGCGAGAAGCGGAAAATGTTGTCGATGAAGAGCAACACGTCCTGATTTTTTTCGTCGCGGAAATACTCGGTCACGGCGAGCGCAGACAAAGCAACGCGAAGACGCGCACCTGGCGGCTCATTCATTTGGCCGTAAACCAATCCGATACGCGAACCGGGCAACAAAATCGGAAGCCCTTCCGCGTTGCGTTTCAGATGACCTTTTTCATCTTTTTCGCATTTGATGACGTCAGCTTCGGCCATTTCGTAGTAAAGATCGTTTCCTTCGCGCGTGCGTTCGCCGACGCCAGCGAACATCGAAATACCGCCGTGCAACTTCGCGATGTTGTTGATCAATTCCATGATAACAACCGTTTTGCCGACGCCTGCGCCACCGAACGCGCCGACTTTTCCGCCCTTCAAAAATGGGCAAATCAAATCGATGACTTTAATACCGGTAGTCAAAACCTGGGGAGAAGTCGATTGGTCAACCAGCGCCGGAGCAGCGCGGTGAATGGGATAATATTTGTCGGCTTTGACCGGACCTTGTTCGTCCACGGGATCGCCCGTGACGTTGAACACGCGTCCCATCACAGCTTCGCCGACCGGCATCGAGATTGGCGCGCCCGAATCAGTCACTTCCAAACCACGTTTCAAACCTTCGGTGGAAGACATCGCAATCGCGCGAACCCACCCGTCACCGAGATGTTGTTGGACTTCAAGCGTCAATTTGGTTTCGGTGCCTTGCACGGTGAAATTCACCGTCAACGCATTATAAATACTCGGAACGCTTTCGCCGAATTCGACGTCCACAACGGGTCCAATAATTTGGACAATTTTGCCTTTATTCATGTGTAAATTGGTAGCCGACCGAACTTCTAAGACTCACTGGCCTTCGCCCGCACCGACTCAAGCGCGGTTTAGGAAGCGGGAATCTACGGGTTCGGTCGGTTTAGTGTCAAGTTGGAGAATTAGATTTTGTGTGTGCTTTCTGACGCTTTTTTTAGTGCCTAATACGAACCCTGATTCCAGCGCTTGACCTGCGATTCGCCTTTGTTACCTTTTCCGCCGCGTGAATTTTTGCAGCTTTCGATTTAGTGCCGGCCGGTTTGGCGAATACTTTCGCCACGCCAACCTGCGCTAGGCTGCGTTCGATTGAAACACAACCCAAGCCGCAGGTCGCCACCTGCGGTTTTTTTGTGACGACCCGCGACCCAAACAGAAAAAATTATGATCATTGTTCTTAAACCGGATATTTCAAAAAAAGACGAGCTTGCTGTGCTCAAGGAAATCAAAAAACTCGGCTACAAACCGCACGTCATGCGTGGCGTCGAACGCACGGTCATCGGCGCAATTGGCGACGAACGCACGCATCACAACCTCGAAGCACTCAATACGTGGTCGCAGGTCGAGAAAGTTATGCCGGTGCAAAAGCGTTACAAACTCACCAGCCGCGAAGCGCACAAA
>JBBQAX010000130.1:0-11659 GCA_038316905.1 Verrucomicrobiota bacterium
CGCTCGTCCGCTGGCAATTCAAGCGCGGCGCGTGATACGTTCGTAAGCATGTCAAAAAGATGACGCGGAGACACCTCCATTGCAAGCCGACAGGACACTCTACTTCCGACCGCTTTCTTCCTTCGACAATTCAGGAAGGAACAAGCAAATCGCGATGGCGGGGATAAACAGGAATGCAATCGAGAGCAGCGTGGTGCGGAAATCGGACACTTGCAGGCGCAGGCTAAAGACGACAGTTCCGATGGCAGCGGCGACGCGACCAATGTTGTAGCAAAAGCCCGCGCCGGTGGTGCGCAAAAGAGTTGGGAACAGCGGCGGCAAATACATCGTGAACAATCCGAAAACGCCGGAACAAAAGCCGATCAACGGGAGCCAATAGGTCAGTTCTTCATGCGTGCGCGGGACGGCGTATGTCCCGACAATCGTCAAAGCGAAGGCAATACAACTCCAGAGAATCGTGCGGCGATAACCGAGATGCACGGCGAGCCAGGCGAAAAAGTAATTTCCTAGAATTGAAATCCCAACCACGAGGAAAAAAACTTTTGTCACAAGTTGTTGTTTCTGTTCAGCACTCCACGAAGCCAGTTCAGGCAGGCTGCGGAGATGTTGAGCGTGCCAAAAGATAAACGCCCACCATGCGGTCAGGGTCAGAGCGCAAATTCCAATGGTGAGCAGAGTTGTTCGCAGGATTTTGCCGCGAAATAGATCGGCGATGCCCGGTTGTTCGGCGGATTTCGTTTTCGCTTCGCGCCATTCATCGGGTTCAGGAACATTTTTGCGCACCCAAAAAACGAGGAGTGCTGGCACCACGCCGATGAGGAAAACGTAGCGTTCAAAATGATGACCGCTGTCGCGAAAGGAATAGGCGATGATCCAAACGGCGGCGCACGCAAAAAGAATCCCTAGGTTTACGCCACTTTGCAAAACCGCCGCGATCCACGGGCGCCATTTCTTCGGCCACGTCTCAGAAAGAAGGCTTGCGCCAATCGCCCATTCGCCGCCAATGCCAAGCGCGGCCAGAAAACGGCAGATCAAAAGTTGCCACCAGGTTTGTGCGAAAAAGGAAAGGCCGGTGAAAATCGCGTAAGTCAAAATCGTCAGGCAGAGCGCGCGACTGCGTCCGAGCCGATCACCGATGCGCCCAAAAAATCCGCCACCGATGGCCCAACCAACCAGAAACGCGGCTTGAATCCACGCGGTCTTTTCTTTCACGGCCTGGTCGGAGGGCTGGAGAAGCATCAATTGCGCGACGAATGGCAAAGCGACAAGTGTGTAGAGATGCAATTCCAGTCCGTCGAAAAACCAACCAAGCCACGCAGCGATTCCTGATTTCCATTGTTGCGGAGAAAGATCGCGAAGTCTTTTGGCTTCAGAATTTCTGCGCGCTTGTGGAACAGAACTTGGAACCAATATTTCGCTCATGGGATTACGGTGCAAATATTTCGTGACGTTGCGGTGAAAAAATGAATTTAAACCACGTTCTGCTTATACCAATCCATCGCCATCTCTAATCCTTCCTGAGCCTGATATTCGGGAGCGTAGCCGAGCAACGATTTTGCTTTGCCGATGTCCGCCAACGAGTGGCGAACATCACCGGCGCGGAAATCCTGATAAACTGGTTTCTGTCCTGGCAAAGACGCGTCGCGTTTTCGCAATCCAGATTGAAGCAGCGAGAAAAGTTCATTGAGCGAGGTGCGTTCGCCTACCGCGATGTTATACGCCTGATTGATGGCAGCCGGATTTGTCGTCGTCGCCGCGAGAAGATTTACCTGCACGACATTATCCACAAAACAGAAATCCCGACTCGTTTCGCCATCGCCATTGATGAGGACTGGCTCGCGCTTTAAAATCGCCGCGATCCATTTTGGAATCACGGCAGCATATGCCCCATCCGGATCCTGCCGAGGACCGAAAACATTGAAATAACGGAGGCCAATCGATTCGAACTGATACGCCACGCCGAAAACGTCTGCGTAGATTTCGTTCATCTTTTTGGTCGCGGCGTAAGGCGAAAGCGGTTGGCCCGTCTTTCCTTCCACTTTCGGCAATTCAGGATGGTCACCGTAGATCGCGCTGCTGGAAGCGTAAACGAATCGTTTCACCTTCGCGTCGCGGGCGGCAACAATCATGTTCAGAAATCCAGTGACATTGCTTTCGTGAGTGGCGATCGGTTCAAGGATGGAACGCGGCACGGAACCGAGCGCGGCCTGATGTAACACGTGATCAACGTCATGGCAGGCACATTTGCAATCGGCGGGCTTGCGAATGTCGCCTTCGATAAATTTAAAATTCTTCCACAACTTCGCGCCGACGATATTCTCAACTTGATCCAGATTCTTTTTGTAACCCGTGGCGAAATTATCCAACCCAACCACCCGCTGATCCAACTTCAACAATGCTTCGAGCAAACTGGAGCCGATGAATCCCCCGACGCCCGTCACGAGCCATTTGCGGGGTCGATCACGCAGCTCAGTTTTTAGCGCGCCGTAGGCGGACATGTGAGTTAGTTACGCTTTCCAAACTTGATTGGGCGCGGTTTTGATCGAAGCCATTGCATTTCGCGTGTCCACGATGCACGACGCCCATTGCGCCAATTCTTCGTTGTTCACGACTTTGTGCGCCGTGGAAATAACGACGGCGTCAAATTTGGAAATGGTTTCGCGATCCCAGGAAATGGATTGAGTTCCGGTCCAGTGCGCATGTTCACGCGTCGGATTGATTTTTGGAATATGCGGATCGTAGTAAGCGACTTCAGCTCCACGGTCTTTCAAGAGGTCCATCAAGATAAACGTGGGCGATTCGCGCATGTCATCGACGTTCGGTTTGTAAGCGAGGCCGAGCAGAAGAATTTTGCTGCCGTTGATCGGCTTACGTTTCGCGTTCAAAGCCTCGCCGACGCGATTCACCACGAGCTGCGGCATCGCCGTATTAATCTCGCCCGCCAGCTCGATGAACTTGGTATTCTGTCCGAATTCGCGCGCTTTCCACGTCAGATAAAACGGATCAATTGGAATGCAATGTCCGCCAAGCCCAGGGCCGGGATAAAACGCCATGTAACCAAAAGGTTTGGTCTTCGCAGCGTTGATGACTTCCCAAACGTCGATCCCCATTGCGGCGTAAACGACTTTCAATTCGTTGACGAGCGCAATGTTCACGCCGCGAAAAATGTTTTCTAAAAGCTTGGTTGCTTCCGCCGCACGGCAACTGGAAACCGGCACCAACGTTTTGATCGCTTTGCCATAAAGCTCTTTCGCTTTTTCCAAGCACGCCGGAGTGAAACCGCCAATCACTTTGGGAATGATGGCCACTTTGCTGTCGGGATTGCCCGGGTCTTCGCGTTCAGGAGAAAATGCGAGATGGAAATCTATTCCCGCTTTCAGCTTTGAACCTTTTTCCAAAACACCCCTCAAATCTTCGTCGGTTGTTCCGGGATAGGTCGTTGATTCCAGCACCACCAAACTTCCTTTTTGCAAATGCGGTGCCATCGCTTCACCGGTTTTGATGATGTAAGAAATGTCTGGCTCGCGATTTTTGTTCAGCGGCGTCGGCACGCAAATGATGACGGCGTCAACGCTGCTGATTTCGGAAAACTTGGTGGAAGCGGAAAATGATTTCGCGGTAATTAGTTTCTCAATGTCGCAACTATCAATGTGCTGGATGTAACTCTCCCCGCGATTGATGGAATCGACTTTCGCCGGATCAATGTCGATACCCACCACCTGCACGTTGTTGCGCGCAAATTGCAAACAGAGTGGCAGTCCTACGTATCCCAAACCGATAATAGCTATTTTCATGAAGTGCCTGAATATGCATCAAAAGGGGTATGGATTGACCAGTTTTTTTTTGACAGCCGTTCGATCAGGCCAACTGTTGGGTTGACCTCAGCCGCAGCGTTCACCAACAATCTCCAAAAATGTTCACCCCATTCTGACCATTGTTTCATCACCATCCGCATGAATTTCCCTGCCGCCCAACCAACCTCGGCCGCGTTGCCCAATAAATCCTGCCTGTCGGTCATCGTGCCGGTTTACAACGAAGCGGCCACGATTGCCAATGTCATCAAAACGGTTCTCGCCCAACCGCTCGTCCAGGAAGTCATCATCGTGGACGATGCTTCTCAGGATGAAACGTGGAAAGCTCTCCAACCGCTCGCGCAGGAAAATCCGTGCGTGAAACTTTTCCGGCACGAATTCAACCAGGGAAAAGGTGCCGCGCTTCGCACTGGTTTTGCGAAGGCCACGGCGCCCATTGTCATGGTGCAAGACGCGGATCTCGAATACGACCCGGCCGAATATCCCGTCTTGGTCAAACCAATCCTGAGCGGAAAAGCCGACGTGGTTTTCGGTTCGCGTTTTCTCGGTTCTGGTTCCCATCGCGTGCTTTATTACTGGCATTCGGTCGGCAACAACTTCCTGACCATGCTCTCGAACATGGCGACCAATTTGAACATGTCGGACATGGAAACGGGGTACAAAGTTTTTAGGCGCGAAATCATTCAGAAAGTTTCCATCGAAGAAAATCGTTTCGGATTTGAACCGGAAATCGTCGCGAAAGTCAGCCGGATGAACGTCAGAATTTACGAAGTTGCCATTTCTTATTACGGCCGCACTTACGCTGAAGGAAAAAAAATTGGATGGCGCGATGGTGTCAGTGCGTTGCGTTGCATCATCAAGTACAATTTCTTTCGCTAGCATGAACGAGCGGTTCAAGGGGAAAGCATCGAGCAAGAGATTCGAGTTCGACGCTCTCCAGGAAGCTAAAAATTACCGCCGCGCTTTGATCCGAGACTTCTCCGAATTTCTTCACGGCAACATCATCGAAGTCGGATCTGGCGTCGGACAAATGACGGAATTACTCCGGCACCTTCCAGCTATCACACAATTACAAGCAATCGAGCCAGACCCTGAATTTTGCGCCGAATTTAAAACCAGGTTTCCTACTCAACCGCTAATCGAAGGCACGATTGACGCTCTCGCACAAACCACAAATTGGGACGCGATCCTCAGCATCAATGTTCTGGAACATATTCGAGACGATGACCAGGAGCTGCAGACTTATCACCGTTTGTTGAAACCCAATCGTGGCACGCTTAATTTGTTCGTTCCCGCTCGCCAGGAAATCTACGCGCCGCTCGACCGTGACTTCGGCCATCACCGTCGCTATTCCAAACCGGAGTTGAAACTGAAGTTACAGCATGCCGGCTTTCAAATTATGCAGATCCGTTATTTTAACTTCGCTGGTTATTTCGCATGGTGGTTGCTCTTTTGCGTGTTGCGGCGACGCCAATTCAATTCTCGATTGGTGCGTTTATATGACCGCCGGATTTTCCCCACCGTTTACGCAATCGAATCCCGCGGCATTCCATTTCCCGTCGGGCAAAGTTTGATTGCTGTCGCGCGCGCCGTCTGAAATGGTTTTGCGATGTCACTTCGCATTCTCATTATTCCTGACAAATTCAAAGGCACTTTTTCGGCTGAAGATGCCGCGCAAGCCATTGCGCGCGGTTGGAAAAACGTCCACCCGCAGGACGCGCTCGAACTTCTACCCATGTCAGACGGTGGTGATGGCTTCGGCGGAATCGTCAGTAAATTGAACGGAGCAAAATCGCGCAAAATCAAAACGGTCGATGCCGCGCATCAGCCAATTGAAACAACGTGGTGGTGGAATGCAAAAACGAAAACGGCTGTCGTTGAATCCGCGAAAATCATTGGCCTCGCCATGTTGCCGCCGAAAAAATTTCATCCATTCAAACTCGACACATTTGGTCTCGGAAAGGTGTTGCTCGCGGCGCAGAAACTCGGCTGTCGGAACTGCATTGTTGGGATCGGCGGCAGCGCCACGAACGACGGCGGTTTCGGCATGGCGCGCGCGCTAGGCTGGAAATTTCTCAATAGCAATGGAACCGAAATCGAGAGTTGGATTGAATTAAATACATTGGCGCAAGTTAAGGCTCCGAAGAACGCACGGATGAAAATCACGGTGGCGGTCGATGTCCAGAATCCGCTCCTCGGAGCGCGAGGCGCATCGCGAGTTTACGGTCCGCAAAAAGGGTTGAGAGAAAAAGATTTTCCGATTGCAGAGGCTGCGCTCAGAAAAATGTCACAGATTTGCAAACACCATTTCAAAACAGACGTTGCGAAAACCCCTGGCGCAGGCGCGGCGGGCGGACTTGGCTTTGGTCTGATGGCATTTGCCAACGCCAAGCCCGAATCTGGTTTTGAGATTTTCTCTCACGCCGCAGATCTCGAAAAACGTTTGCGCAAAACAGATTTGGTTCTCACTGGCGAAGGAGCAATCGACCGTCAAACGGTGATGGGTAAAGGTGTCGGGCAAGTGGCGTTGCTGTGCAAAAAACTGGAGATTCCGTGCATTGGTATTGCAGGAGTGGTGCTTGAGAAGGCGAAAGCAGAAAAACTTTTCGCGCAAACACGTGGGTTGACGGAAATCACCAGTCTCAAAAAGGCCAAAACTTCCCCGGCGCAATTTTTAGAAAAGCTGACGGAAGAAATCGCTCGAAGTTGAATGCGGGCTTGCGACTGCAAAGCAACTCGTTGAATCTCGCGCGATGAATTTGGAAGATCACTTGGGCGACATCGTTCGCAAAGCGCGTTCGATGATGAATGTTTCTGCCAATGTCGCTGCGAAAGCGGCTGGCCTCACCGAGGCTGAACTCTCCACGCTTGAAGAGTCTGGAATACTTTCCAAGCAACCAAACTTTCCTGCGCTCGCGCCATTGATTGGCTTGAATGCCGCGAAGCTGGAAAGAATTGCAAAGGGCTGGAAACCCGCAGAGGTTAACTTGAGCGGATGGGTCGAGCTTCGCAAAATTACCACGATCAAAGATTACGCCGTGAATTGTTACCTGGTCTGGGACGAAATTTCGCGCGAAGCAGCATTGTTTGATACCGGCTGGGATGCGGAGCCTATTTTCAAGCTTATCGAGGAAAATGATCTTCAATTGAAACACCTTTTCATCACGCACATGCACGAAGATCACATCGCCGCGATGAGCGTAATTCGTGAAAAGTTTCCGAAGATTCATCTGCACTCGAATTCCAAATCCGCTCCGCCGCAACATCGCAATCGCGCCAACGATTTTGTTCACCTTAACAATTTGCGCATCACCAATCGCGAAACGCCCGGTCATGCGGAAGACGGCGTGACTTACATCGTCGGCAACTGGCCGGAAGACGCGCCGCACGTGGCGATAGTGGGCGACGCAATTTTTGCTGGTTCAATCGGGCGCGGAAATGATTCGTGGGATTTGGCGAAGGAAAAAGTGCGTGAGAATATTTTTTCGTTGCCTGCGGAAACTTTGATTTGTCCGGGACACGGGCCGTTGACGACGATTGCGGAGGAAAAGGCGAATAATCCGTTCTTTTGATCTCCGTGCAATCGCGCCAACGACCGCGTGTGGAAATTACGTTGGATTACTTCAGCGCCAATGTCCCGTGATCGTCGCAATGGGAATTGTGAGCGTGATGCAAATGGCCTTCGACCAGATAATCCAAGTGACCGGCATGAGGCACTGCTGCATGGCCGCACTTGGAATTGTGCGCATGTTCGTTCTTCGTTGAAACGGGCGCGCATTGATTTGGGTTGGATGCGGTCGCTGAAATAGCATGTTCGTCCACGTGACTGCCGTGAGATTGGTGGAGGTGTCCATCGTGCAGATAATCAACGTGACCTTCGTGCAGGACGGCGATGTGGCCGCAGCGGGGTTGATGCGAGTGATTGTGAGCCTGATTATGCTGACGATGTGTGGCACAAGAAACTGCGAACAAAACGACGGGCAAGAGAACGAGAATTTTTTTCATGGTGTTATTTTTATTTTTAACGGCTAAGCAAGGAGACCAGAATTCGGTTTCACCCGGCAAGCTACGTCTCTGCAAGCGACTTGCAAATATGAAGGTTGTTTGTCAGCACAGAACTTGCTGAACTAACGCGGCTAAAAATGAGTGTGATGCAAAAACAATTGAAACACGGTGCGCCCGCACGGCCTTTGATGGCTGGGCTGTTGCTTGGCCTGTTTCTTTTTGTTCTAGCGATGGCTGAATTTAAGTCATTGCATCACGCGGTTCATGCGGATGCGGAACAGGCGGAGCATCAATGCGCGGTCACACTTCTTGCCAGCGGACAAATTGATCTTCCGGTTAGCGCGGCCATTATTTTATTCGTTGGTTCTGTTTTCCTGATTCGCACAATTGCCCGGACAGACCTTTTCGTCTCTGTCGATTATCTGTTCCAACCCGGTCGCGCTCCTCCTTCCCTCGCCTGATTCCATTCCGGCCTCAACGGTCAAAATTCAGGCTGCGTTAAAATCCCAGTCGAATTCTGCCCAAGAGGAATCTCTTCAAATCGTTCGGCTTGCTGCTGCCGTGTTGAATCGCCTTCGTGGCGAAAACAAAAAGCGGCAACTTAAAAATGAATTTGCGTCAGGCTTTGTGCCGGCGTCGCGCGTTTACTTTGATCGAGTTGCTGGTGGTCATTGCCATCATTGCCATTCTCGCGGGGCTTCTTTTGCCCGCGTTGGCGAGAGCAAAATCGAGCGGGAAACGCGCGGCCTGTTTATCCAATCTTCGCCAAATCGGTTTGGCGATGCGGATGTATGCCGATGACAACGGCGGCTGGTTGCCGACGACGACGCACGGCACGGGAACGAATTATTCCTGGGTGTTCACGTTGCGGGAATACATCGGCGAGGTGGATCGCCTTCGCATTTGTCCCGCCGATCCGCAGGGCGCGGAACGCCTGACCAATAACGCCGTCAGTTACATTCTCAACGAATACACCTCGGTGGATAAAGTCGATCCGTTCGGGCGATTGAAGGAAACGTTTCGCAAACTCGACCGCCTCAAATCTCCGAGCGAAACCTTTTTGGTCTTCGAGTGCGCGGACAGTTTGAGTGCGAATATTTTCGCCGATCATACGCATTCCCGCAATTGGTCGTCGTGGAGCAATGTGCGCACGGACATCCAGCCGAATCGCCATTCCGGTTCCGCCAATTACCTCTTCGCCGACGGTCACGTTCAATCCATCAAAGCAGTCACGTTAGAAAAACAAATCAATACCGGGACGAATTTTGCGCTCCCGAAATAGACAACAAAACCGCCAGCAGATGTTGGCGCTCAAAACAAACACGCACCTGAAAAATTAGAAACATGAAAAAAATTAAATCGTTCGTTCACAATAAATTCACTCTTGCGGCCAGCCTGTTGCTGGCGGGAACGATGGCGTCGCACGCCGTGCCGACTCTGAAAGCCGGCCACACCGACATCGGCCTCGCTTACGAAGATGGCGCGTGGGATTTGCACATCCACGACGGAGAAAATGATGTCGAGTATGAGCCGGGCGAAGCCATTCTTGGAGTCGGCCCCGCCGCGCAAACGGTGGTTCCAAATAATCCCGCGTTCACAAACTTTCTCGGGGCGGCGGGGAGCATCGTGTGGATTCTGCCGCAAGTGGAAAATCCCGATTTGCTATTTCTCGGCATTGCCGCGGAGGAGGTTCCCAACGGGCAATTCGTGGGTGACACGATGCGGCTCGAATTGGTCGGCGTCACCGGCCCCGGAGAATTCGCTGTGTATAGCGTGGATGGTTTCGGTGCGCCATCGGTGAAAATGAACACGCGCGATGGCTTGAGCATGAATGATTTCGTCACCGTTCCAGCACTCGGCCATATCGATTACAACTGGGCATTCTCCGCGCCGGGGACTTACAAGATTTCTTTTCAAGCCACTGGAAATCTTAACAACGGAACCAACACCTTCGTGGACAGCGGCGCGGTGGAATACACGTTCAGCGTCGTTGCGAGTGGCAGTTCTGTTCAGCATTACACGATTGTCGATCTCGGCACTTTGGGCGGGACGAGCAGTTTCGCTCTGGACGTGAACAATCACGGACAAGTCACGGGCAATTCTCGTTACACCAACGTCGCGCCGAACAACACGAAGCTGCACGCGTTCAGTTGGACCCATGGCGTGATGACGGACATCGGCTACCTCACCAACGGCGTGGAATTCAGTCGCGGCTATGCGATCAACGATTCCGGTTTGATCGTGGGCGAGAGCGACAACAATATTTCCAAAGCGTTTCTCTGGGACGGAACAACGATGACCAACCTCGGCACACTCGGCGGTTCGAGCGCGGTGGCGCATGACATCAATAACGCGGGTGAAATCGTCGGCTCCTCCTCCAACGGCAGCGCGTCGCGTCCGTACCGTCGCGGCACGAATGGCGTGATGGAAGATTTAGGAACGTTGCTTGGCACGATCAATTCCACCGGACGCGCCTGGGC
This sequence comes from Verrucomicrobiota bacterium, assembly GCA_038316905.1. Classification (GTDB taxonomy): domain Bacteria; phylum Verrucomicrobiota; class Verrucomicrobiia; order Limisphaerales; family CANJXF01; genus CANJXF01. The sequence continues at coordinate 10,298 of JBBQAX010000130.1, forward strand.
GATCAACGAAGCGGGCGTCGCCGTCGGGCTTTCGCGCAACGAGAGCAACACCACTTCACAAGCCACGCTCTGGAACGACGGCGGCATTATCAACCTTGGCTCTCTCGCGGGCGGAACAAATTTCAGCCAGGCCTACGCGGTCAATGAAGCGATTCAAATCGTCGGCGGTTCCACGGCGGGCAAAGTCACTCCGACCAGTTCAACCGATTTGACACGCGCTTTCCTCTGGGAAAATGGAGAAATCACCGACCTCGGCGCGCTGTCATCGAATACAAATTTTATTCACAGCGAAGCCAAGGACATCAATGACGCCAGTCAAACTGTCGGCTACATCGCCAAGTTTTCTGGAAGTCCAACGTTCGGCGGCGCGGCCATGCTTTGGGAAAATGGCGAGGCACGCGACTTAAACACGCTCGTGCCGGCGAACTCCGGTTGGGTCCTGCAATCTGCCGAAGGCATTAACGACCGCGGACAAATCGTGGGTTACGGCAGTTTCGGCGGACAGACCCGCGCGTTTCTGCTCGAACCGACCCCCGTTCTCAGTGTGCTCGGCGCGAATCCAAATTTGTTCACGTTCACGTTGCGCGGCCAAGTGGAGCGCACTTATGAAATCCAAAGCTCCAGCACACTGACCAACTGGACGACGCTGACCAATATTTCCCTCACGGAGCCCGTCGCGGCGTTCAGCGTGCCGGGAAGCGATGCGCAAAAGTTTTTGCGCGCTCGAATGACCAACGATTGATGAACACCGCACGGCTCAGCCACAAACACAGAAGCGCAGACGTCCCGTCTGCGAGTGGATGGACCGTGAAATTGAAACACGCAGGCACGATGCCTGCGCTCCGAATCTGCCGCCTTCAATTATTGAGCTTCTTGAAAGCGGCGCGCGCGGCTGTCGGTGGTTCTAACTTTCCCACCGGCAGCCGCATTTTAATTTTTTAGAAAATGAAACTGATATTGAAATCCACCTATTTGAATCTGAGATCCAAGGATGAGATGAGCAGAACGTCGGCACAGGAAACAAACGCACGGACGAGTTTGGATGTCTTCCCCGTTCCGAGCGGCGGGTCGTCGCTCGGCACAGGCCGGTGGCCTGTGCTACCCACCAAAGCTGCCATCGCGATCTCGTCGTTTTGCATGCTGTTCATCGGCATGTTGCTCGCCGCTCCGAGGGCACAGGCCCAGCCAGATTTCACCACGCTTGATCGCCAGCACACCGATATAAAAATTCTCTACGACGCAGCCGCCACAAATAAATTAAGCCTCGTCGCGCGCAACGAAGACGCCCAAATCAATTACGCCAGCAATCAGGTCGTCCTCAACGTCAACGAATCCGCCAAATACATTTTGGATTCTGATTTT
>JBBQAX010000131.1:0-11541 GCA_038316905.1 Verrucomicrobiota bacterium
GATTGTCGAAACTAGCCGAATGAGTTGACGGGACTGCCGGAAAACCTTAGTCAGTGCGGTTCAAAATCCACGTTGATAGCGAACTTTTTGGAGATAATTGGATGATACGAGTTGAAAATTTAAGCAAATCCTTCGGGCCAAAGCTCGCGGTGAACAAAATTTCGTTTCAGGTCGAGCGCGGCGAGGTGCTCGGTTTCCTCGGACCGAACGGCGCGGGGAAATCCACCTCGATGCGCATGATCACTGGTTTCATTCCGCCAACGAGCGGCAAGGTCACCGTCGGCGGTTTCGACATTGTGGACAAACCAATCGATGCCAAACGGCTGATTGGTTATCTGCCGGAAAACGCGCCGTCGTACGCCGACATGACCGTCAGCGGATTTTTGCATTTTACGGCGGAAATTCGCGGATTGAGCGGCGATGCCAAAAAACGCGCCGTCAATCGCGTCGTTGAAATGTGTTTCCTCGAAAACGTGATGCATCAAAGCGTTGAGACACTTTCCAAAGGCTATCGCCATCGCACCTGTTTCGCGCAATCCATCATTCACGATCCCGAAGTTTTGATTTTAGACGAACCGACGGACGGCCTTGATCCGAATCAAAAACATGAAGTAAGGACGCTCATTCGTCGCATGGGCGAGAAGAAGGCGATCATTTTCTCCACGCACATTCTTGAAGAAGTCGAAGCAGTTTGTTCACGCGCCATCATTATTGATCGCGGGCAAGTCGTGGCGAACGGCACTCCGCAAGAATTGAAAGGGCGCTCCGATTTGTCCGGCGCGGTTACATTGCGCGTCAATGGAATCGAATCAGCAACGGTGAAACAAAAATTGTCTCAACTTTCGTTGGCGAAGAAAGTCGTGATCGTGAAAGAAAGTTCTCAAAAAGTGACGGCGCGAGTGTTTCCAAAACCCGAAACCGTCAATGGCGAACTGGCGAGGAACATGGCGGATTTAATCATGAAAGAAAACTGGCGCATCGAAGAATTGCACACGGAAGAAGGGCGGCTAGACGAAGTTTTCCGTAACATCACCATGCCGGATACGGCGCAGAAGGAGGAACGGAAATGAGCGCCTGGCACAACATTCGCACCATCGCAAAACGGGAATTGGGCGGCTACTTCGCGTCGCCAGTCGCGTATGTGTTCATCGTGATTTTCCTGTTGCTCGCAGGGTTTTTCACCTTCATGGCGGGCGGATTTTTTGAACGCGGGGAAGCATCGCTCGGCGCATTCTTCACCTGGCATCCGTGGCTTTATTTGTTTTTGGTTCCCGCGATAGGAATGCGCCTGTGGTCGGAAGAACGGCGTCTCGGAACGATGGAATTATTGCTAACGATGCCGATCACGACATGGCAAGCCATCGTGGGAAAATTCCTCGCATCATGGCTGTTTCTGGTCCTCGCGCTGGTGCTGACCTTTCCGGTCATCATCACGGTGAATTACCTCGGCAATCCCGACAACGGCGTAATCTTTGGCGCTTATATTGGCAGCATGTTGCTGGGCGGAAGTTATCTGGCGATCAGTTGCATGACTTCGGCGCTCACCCGCAATCAAGTCGTCAGCTTCATTATTTCCGTCGTGATTTGTCTCTTCCTGATTTTGTGCGGGTATCCGCCAGTCACGAATCTTTTGTTGAACCTTGAAAGTCCGCGTCTCGTCGAAACCGTCGCCGCGTTCAGCGTGATGACGCACTTCGATGGATTTCAAAAAGGCGTTCTCGATTCGCGCGACATCATTTTCTTTTTGTCGATCATCGGGTTTTCGCTCTTCACCACTGGCGTGATTATTCGCAGCCATCGCGCGGGTTAAACCAGAATTATGCAGAAAATTTTTAACGCAAAGACGCAAAAGTGCGAAGCCGCAAAAGTTGGAAAATCTTTACTGTCATCCGGGGATTTTTTGAAAGGTTTCGGCAGAATTTTTTCCCTTACCTCCCCTTTGCGTTTTGGCCTCTCTGCGTCTTTGCGTTGAATTCCGAATTGAAAAAGATCAGTAATGAAAAATAAATCATTTCAAACCATTCTCTATTCAGCAGTCGGAGTGCTGCTGGTGTTCATCATCGTCGTCGCCATCAATGTCATCGTCGGCGTGGCCAAAAAGCGCGTCGATCTCACCGAGGAAAGAGCCTACACGCTGTCGCCCGGCACCAAGGCAATTTTGGGGAAACTCGATTCACGCGTGACGATTCGTTTCTATTGCAGTCAAGGCGATGAAATGCCGGTGTTTTTCAAAACCTACGCGCGGCGTGTCGAAGATTTGCTCGGCGAATACAAACAGGCGGGCAAAGGAAAAATCGTTATCGAGAAATACAACCCGACGCCTGATTCCGACGCGGAAGACTCCGCGCGCTTGAATGGCATCGAAGGTCAAATGATCCAAAGCGGCGAGCGCATTTACCTCGGCATCGTTGTAAGTTTGCTCGATGAAAAAGCGGCGCTTCCTTTCATCACGCCAGATCGAGAACGTCTTTTGGAATACGATATTTCCCGCGCGATTTCCCGAGTCATCACTCCAGAAAAACCGGTCGTCGGCGTGATGAGTGCCTTCCCCGTTTTCGGTCAGCCGGCAAATCCTATGGCGCAACGCATGGGGCAACCGGCTGGAGGTCAGGAGCCGTGGGTTTTCCTGAGCGAATTGAAGAATGATTTCGACGTTCAACAAGTGGATTTGAACACGGAAAAAATTTCAGATGACATCAAAGTTTTGCTCGTGGTCCATCCGCGCAACATCACGGAGACGGCGCAATACGCGATTGACCAATTTGTTTTGCGCGGCGGAAAGCTGATCGCATTCATCGACCCGATGGCTTACTTCGACCAACAAAATAATCAGTTCGCACAATTTGGCGGCGGAGGCGGAAACTCTTCGCTCGATAAATTACTGAAAGCCTGGGGCGTGGAAATGGAATCTGGCAAAGTTGCGGCGGACCGGGTTCTCGGCGCGCGCAGTCAACAAGGCGCAGCGATGCCTGCCGTTTTGTTGATGAACAAAAATGCGATGAGCAGCAATGACGTCGTCACGAGCCAAATCAATTCTTTGGTGCTGCCATTTCCGGGAACGTTTTCGGGAACACCTGCGCCGGGTTTGAAGGAAACGGTGCTGCTCAAAACGACGACGGATTCGCAACTTGTCGATGGTTTAATGGCGAGCATGAGCGGCGAACAAATTTCCAAGGAATTTAAATCGTCGGGCAAAGAATTGCCGATTGCGATTCGGCTCACCGGGAAATTCAAAACGGCTTTTCCGGAGGGAAAACCGGAGCATGAACACAAAGAAGGCGAGGAGCCTCACGAAGAGGATGCGAAATCGGAAGCTTCATTGAAGGAATCAATCGCCGAGAACGCCGTTATTCTCGTGGCGGATGCCGACATGTTGCAGGATCAGGTCAGCGTCGAAGTGCAGAATTTCTTTGGGCAACGGATTCTCCGTCCGATCAACGACAATTTAAATTTCGTGCAGAGCCTCGTCGAACAACTTTCCGGCGACAGCAATTTGATCAATTTGCGCAGTCGCGCTTCGATGCACCGGCCGTTTATTCGCATCAACGAAATGCGCGCCAAAGCGGATGCGAACTATCAGAGCAAAATCAAAGAAATGGAAGAAAGCCTTGCGGAAGCGCAGCGCAATTTGAACGAATTGCAGCGCGCCAAGGGAGACAGTGGACAGAAATTTATTCTCTCGCCCGAACAACAGGTGGAAATCGAGAAATTCCAGAAGAAAGAGGCGGAAGTGAAAATCGCGTTGAAGGAAGAACGCAAAAAATTACGTAAAGAAACGGATTCGCTGGAACTCTGGACGAAGGTCATCAACATCGGCGGAATGCCGGTCGCGGTGGCTTTCGCGGGGCTGGCGTTGGCGGTCATAAAACGAAAAAGGACAGCGGCAAAATGAATCGCAAACAACTGACAATTCTCATCGTGCTGGTCGCCGTGATTGGTGGCGCGGGTTTGGCTTTACTGAAGAAAAAAGACAACTCGTTTTCTTCCGGCGGACAAAAGTTGGGGGAAAAGCTATTTCCCAAATTGCCGATCAATGATGTCGCGCGGATTCAAATCAGGCAAAGCGTGGGCGAAGTGAATCTAATCAAAGAGGACGATCTTTGGCGCGTGAAGGAACGGAACAATTATCCGGCGAACTTTTCGCAGATCAGCGAATTTCTGGTGAAGGCAGGTAATCTCAAAATCGGGCAGAGCGAAGAAATCGGGGCATCGCAATTCGCGAAATTGGAATTGCTGGAACCAGCAAAAGGAATCGGATCAGGAACGCTCCTCGAACTAAAAGACAAATCGGGCAAAGCGATTCAATCGGCGATTCTCGGGAAGAAACAGATGCGGAAATCGGAGCGGCCATCTCCGTACGGCGGCGACGAAGGTTATCCGGTCGGGCGTTATGTTCTGCTGCCCAGCGATACGAACAACGTGTTGCTGATCTCGGACGCAATGACCGAGGCCGAAGCCAAACCGGAGAACTGGTTGAATAAAGATTTCTTCAAAGTGGAAAAAGTGCGCGCCGTTTCCCTTGCCGCGACGACCGCCACAAACTCATGGAAGCTGACGCGTGAAACAGAATCGGCCGTGTGGACTTTGGCTGATGCGAAACCCGCCGAACCATTGGACACGAACAAAGTTTCCGGCATCGCAACTTCCATTTCGTCGCCAAACTTTATCGATGTGGTGGTTGATCCGAATCTGGAACAAACCGGTCTCGATAAACCGCTCGTTCTTACGTTGGAGACTTTTGACGGGTTCACTTACACGCTGAAGATCGGGAAACAATCCGGCGAAAACTATCATTTCGCGATGACGGTGAACGCGAATTTGCCAAAAGAACGCGTTGCCGGAAAAGATGAGAAACCGGAAGACAAAACGAAGTTCGACAAAGAATTCGCCGGCAAAAACAAACAGCTTGAAGAGAAATTGAAACAAGAAAAAGCCTTTGAGAAATGGACTTATCTCGTCGCGAAATGGACCATCGATCCGCTCTTGCGTGATCGCGCGCAATTGATGGTCGAGAAAAAAGAAGATCCGAAGGAATCACCCGAACCTGCTCGTGATGCGCCTCTCGATCCGACCGGCTCAGATAAATAACTTGAATGGGGCAGGCTCGCGTTGAAGTGGGCTGAAGCCCGCGCTCCTTCTCGTCGGGAGGCTCATTCATGAGCTAATAATTTCGCTTTCCTCCCTCGGCTTTGATAAAAGGAGAATGTGAAATTTCTTGTTTTGTTCTTCGCTGCACTGATTCCCGCATTTCTGGTCGAGGGCAACGTCATCTTGAGTGAAAATTTTAATTATCCAGACGGCCCCATTGTGGGCGCGAGCGGTTCGCCGTGGGTCAACACCAGCGGGACAGCAGGCGGGGCGTTGGTGGTTTCAGGAAAACTGGAAGTGAGTGAAGATCGCGCGGAAGACATCAACGCGCTGCTTCCCGGCCAGCCTTACACCACGGCGAGCGGAACGGTTTTGTATTCCAGCTTCACCATCGTCTTCAGTGAATTACCGACGCCGGGTGGCGACTATTTCGCGCATTTCAATTCCAGCAGCGGTCGCGGAAGAATCTTTGCCAGCACCACCGGAGCGCCCGATGATTTTTTTCGCCTCGGCATTGGCAACAGCACCACCGCGACTGAGACCAGCGGACAATTGCCCACCAATCTTTCTCTCAACGAAACTTATTTCGTCGTGACGCGCTACGATGTGGCGAGCGGCTTGAGCACGCTCTGGCTGAATCCTATTGCGGAATCCGATCCCAGCGTGACGGCTTCGGACACCGCCGGACCAACTTCCATTTCCAGGTTCGCCTTCCGTCAAGCCGCCAGCGAAGGCGTCATGCAAATCGACGATTTGAAAGTGGCGACGACCTTCGCCGAAGTCATTTCTTCGAGTCCGGTGACTGCGCCAATCATTGTCGCCCAACCGCAAAGCCAGACGGTTTATGCCGGTTCGACCGTGGAATTTTCCGTGGACGCCGATGGCAGCGCGCCATTGATTTACCAGTGGAAATTTAACGGGACGAATCTTGCCAATGGAAACAACGCCACGTTGTCGTTAACCAATGTGACGAGCACGAATGCCGGAAGTTATTCTGTCGTGGTCAGCAATTACGCGGGAACGACCAACAGCGCGGCGGCGACATTGACCGTGGAACCCGCACCGCCCGCTGCGCTTTCGTTGGTCAATTACAACCTGCACGGAAACATGGTTGAAAACTGGAGCACCAATTCATTTCAAGTGAAAGCGATTGGCCGGATTGTGAAATTTTTAAATGCGGACGTGTTTACGTTCCAGGAAATTCCCGCCACCAACACGTATCAAATGACGAATTTTGTGAAGGCGTTTTTGCCGGGATATTATCTCGCCACCAATTCCGGCACCGACGGTTTTGAAACGAATTACATCCGCAGCGTCATCGCCAGCCGTTATCCGATCACACGTTCGCAAAGCTGGTTGGACGGCGCGAATCTCGATCCATTTGGCTACACGAATTCCAATTTTACACGCGACCTTTTTGAAGCGGAGATTGCGGTGCCGGGTTTGAGCCAGCCCGTCCACGTTTTTACGACGCACTTGAAATCAGGAACGGGCAGTTCGGATGACGCCGCCAAACGCGCCGCCGAAGCCCGAGCCATTTCCAATTTTTTTGTCACCGTATTTTTGCCGGCCAAGGGAAATCGACCTTATCTCCTGACCGGCGATTTGAATGAGGACATCAATATTTCCGCAACCGGCAGCCAGCAACCGATTCAAAAGCTCGCCAACTCCGCCACGGGCTTGCGTCTGACGTCGCCTTTGAATCCTTTTACCGGAAACGAACTGACTTTTTCCATTCAAACTCCGAGCGGTCCGACGCGTCGTTACGATTACATTATGCCCGGCGGTTTGTTATTCTCGAACATCGTGGGCAGCCAGGTTTTCCGAACCGATTTGCTCAATCCAGTTCCTCCGGGCCTCAACGCCAGCGACAGCGAATGGGCCTCCGATCATTTGCCCGTGATGATGTTTTTTGCGAATCCCTACGCAGCGCCGTTTCAAATTACCTCGACGATTTTGAGCAACCAAATGCTGACGCTGAACTGGCAATCTTTCAGCGGCCAACAATATCGAGTGGAAAGTTCGACGACTTTGACGAATTGGAATCCGGCTTCTCAAACCATTACGGCGACGGGAACGAATACCACTTTCACCACGAACACGAGCGACGCGGTAGGATTCTTCCGCATCAATCGCGTATTCTGAAACCGTGTGGAGTGCGGCGGCACGACGCCGCTTTTCCTGCACGTTTCGAAAACAGCGAGATCTCGAAAACTACCCAACGGTTCTCGATTCCATCGTGCAGCGAAAGCGGGGACATGTCCCCGCAGTCCAAATACCGATCCTCAAAATCATCTTTGACCACTTCGGGTGTGCAACTTAGCTTTCCGACGTGGCAAAGGCATCCGCCAACTCTGGCGACATCTCCGACCAACCGCGCGAATTTTATTCTTTGCCGCGCGCCTACCTGAATTTTGTCAGCCGTAAAATATTTGCATTTACCCAAACGCTCTACGGCCTTGGTGCATTTGGGTTGATCACTTTGGTCGTGTTGCTGAAAAAATCCCAGCGTGTCAACCGCGTCGTGCATCCTTTGATTCGCAGCCAGATCGAGCGCGCTGGTTTACGGATGTTGCCGATGACCAGCTTTCTAGGATTCGCCCTCGGCCTCGTCATCATTGGGCAAACGGTTTTTCTTTTGAACCGCATCGGTGTCACCAATTACACCGGAACAATTATGGTCACGGTCGTCGTGCGTGAACTGGGGCCAATGATTGCCGCGCTCCTGGTTCTCGCTCGGGTTGGGACGGCCATCGTGATTGAACTCGGAACTTCCCGCTCCCTGGGCGAAGTCGAAGCGCTGGAAGCACTCGGCATTGATCCTGTTCATTTTTTTGTCGTGCCGCGTGTCATTGGCCTCGCCCTCTCCATTTTTGCCCTCACCATTTATTTAATTCTCGTCGCATTGCTCAGCGGATATTTGTTCGCGTTCCTACAAGATGTGCCGCTGCGCCCCGCCGATTATTTGAGCCAGCTCGCCGGCGCTTTGACGTGGCAAGATTTCGTTTTGCTCGCGCTGAAAACGTGTCTCTTCGGCACCATCATCGCCGTGGTCACCTGTTATCAAGGACTGGCCCAACCGTTGCACATTGAAGATGTCGCCGCCGCCACTACCAGGGCCGTCGCCCACAGCGTGGTTGCTTGCGTTTTGCTCGATGCGCTTTTCATTATTGTTTATCTCGTGATGTAACCCGTGAAAAACCCGCTTCAATCTGAATCCCAGAATCCGCTCATCGAAATGCAAGAGGCGGAAATCGCGCCTCTCCAACTCGGTGGCGACGCCCAGTGGGAGTCCATCAATTGGCGCGTGTTGCCGGAGACATTTTGGGTGATCGCTGGTTTGTTTGGCTCTGGCAAAAGCGATTTTCTGGCGACGGCTGCCGGTCTGCAACGCCCCGCGCGAGGCGTCGTTAAACTTTTCGGAAACGAAACCTTCACGCTCAAAGAAGAGATGCTTGTCGCCCACCGTCGTCGCATCGGTCTGGTTTTTTCCAATGGCGGTCGTTTGTTCAATCGCCTGACGCTCGCCGAGAACGTTGCGTTGCCATTGCGTTACCACGAGAATTTATCCGAAGCTGACGCTGAAAAAGCGGTGCGCGAGATTCTGGAGCTAACCGAGTTGGTTCCATTGGCTCACCGAATTCCCAGCACAGTCAGCCCGAGTTGGCAGCAACGCGCGGCCCTCGGGCGCGCCTTGATTTTGAAACCCGAGATTTTGCTCCTGGACAAACCGCTGCTCGGATTGGATTTGCGGCATCAACGATGGACGCTCGATTTTTTGACAAAACTATCCCAAGGTCTGGCATTCTACGGCGGCAAGCGAGTTACCCTTGTGGCAACCGCCGAGAATGTTGAGCCATGGAAAACCGTGGCGCGACAATTTGCGGTTTTGCGAAATAATCAGTGGCGCGAGATCGGCGGTCGCGCAGAATTGGAGACAAGCGGCGAATTGCTGCAAGAAGTTTGGGCCGACGAAAGTTGATATGGGTTTGCAAGATCTCACACCACAATTGCGGACGCGCTTGAGCCGGGTCGAGCGCGCGGTCGGATTTTTTGTCACGGTGGCGACACTGCTGTTGCTCGCCGGATTTGCTTATTACATTTATCACACGGCAGAACGCAAAGGCTGGTTTAAAACTAAAGTCATCTACTCAACGAGCTTGAACAATGCGGCGGGTTTGAAGCCCGGTGATCCCGTTAAATTGATGGGATTTACGGTGGGACGTCTTCTGGAAGTGATTCCGAACGAACCGGGCGAGTGGTACGGAGTGACGGTTCGCTTTGAAATTGTGGAACCGAATTACGGCTACATCTGGCTGGATTCCAAAGTGCGGGTTGCGCCCGCTGATTTTCTTGGTAACCGCAATTTGGAAATTATCAAAGGTCACGACGGCGCACCCACAGTCATTGGCAAAACCAAAAAAGAAATTTCGCTGCTGAAAAGCGACCTGGTTCAAAAAACGATCAAGGACACACAGGCTGCTTTGGAAAAATCGATTCGTGAAGAGGAAGCCGGTTTCAACGAACACGCAATCCGCATGGAAGCAGGGATGCAAGCCACCAACGCCGTCAACAACATGATTCGCGAGCAGCCTAAAGTTTTCTATACGAATCTGGCCAACGCAAAACCGTATTGGATCGAACCGCTGGAATCGCCCGCGCTGACTGAGCGGCTGGAAACTTTGGTCAGCGGATTGGAAAGTGCGTTGCCTAATATTTTTAATCTCACCAACCAACTTGCCATCGTTCTGGATAACACGGCGGGCGTGACGGAGAAGATGGATGAAGTTTTAGCCGCCGCTCAACCGCTCGTGACCAACCTGACTTTCATCACCGGGAATATTCGCGACCCGAAAGGTTCGCTCGGGGAATGGCTCATTCCGACGAACCTGAATGTTCAACTGGAACGGACCATGAAAACCGTGGATGCCACGCTGGCAAACACAGATTCCAATCTGACTTCGGTGGTGACGAATTTGAATCACACGCTGGAAAACCTGGCAAACGTGACGAGCAACCTGAACGTTCAAGTTCAGTCCAATTCAAACATTTTGAGCAACGTTTCTGAGGCGGTGGTTCACTCGGATGAATTGGTGCAAGGCTTACAACGCCATTGGCTGTTGCGCTCGGCGTTTAAGAAAAAGGATAAGGAGAAAACGCCGCCTTCGCGAAAGTGACAAAGCCATTTGCGTCCTTGCCGAGACGTTCAGCGAATTTATCTTTTCATCATGAGTATTGCCGAACTCCGCAGGCTGGCAGCTTCCGAGAAGATGAAAATCATTGAAACACTCTGGAATGACCTCGCGGCAGATGAAGCTTCCGTGGACAGCCCGGGATGGCACGAGCAGGAATTGCAAAAAACCGAAACTGACTTTGCTGCTGACCGAGTCGAAATATTGGACTGGGGAAGAGGGGAAGAAAGAATTGCGAAAGCGGTTTGAATGAAAGTCCGAATTCGGAAGATTTGGCAGATGGTCGTCGATTTTATCAGCAGCAGAAGGGCGTGCTTTTTCGATAGTTTATTTTCAGAGATCGATTCGCTGGTGTTATACGCGGGGACCCACCGCCTTCAGTTCGGTTTTCACCGGCTCCTTGCCAAACGTTTTCCGTATGCCATTTACTATCGCCTGACAGCCGAGGAAGCCGTTGTGTTCCGAGTTCTTGATTGTCGACGTGATCCAAAATGGATTCGCAGAACTCTCGAAGAAGGTTAAACACCGAGGAAGAGTCGTGGCGTTTGACGAATGCATTGGGATTTCAACATTTGACCCGTCAAAATTCGTTCCCTAGACTGCGCCTCCATTTTATGAATGTGCTGATTTGCGACCCTATTTCACCCAAAGGCATTGCGTTGTTTCAACAACGGCCTGAATTCAAAGTCACTGTCCTGGACAAGCGTCTTTCCGAAGCGGAGTTGATCCCGCTCGTCGGCGAAGTCGAGGCGATGGTGGTGCGCTCCGAAACCAAGATCACAAAGAAGGTTCTCGAAGCGGCGACGAAATTGCGCGTGGTTGGGCGCGCGGGTGTGGGCATCGATAACGTCGATGTCGAAGCCGCGACGCAACGAGGCGTGGTCGTGATGAACACGCCTGGCGGTAACACGACGACCACAGCGGAACTCACTTTTTTCATGCTCGGCGCGTTGGCGCGGCACATCGCACCGGCCCACGGCTCGATGGTTGCGGGAAAATGGGATCGCAAACTTTTCCAGGGCGTTGAAATCAGTGGCAAAACACTGGGCGTCCTCGGCATGGGTCGAATCGGCGGCGAAGTGGCCAAACGCGCGCTCGCATTCAACATGCGCGTTCTTGCTTACGATCCTTTTCTCACCGAAGCCCGCGCCAAACAGCTCGGCGTGGAACTCGTTCCCGAAGCGGACGCGATTTATAAATCGGCGGACTTCATCACCGTTCACATGCCGGTGACTGAGCAAACCCGCGGCATGTTGAACGC
>JBBQAX010000132.1:0-11458 GCA_038316905.1 Verrucomicrobiota bacterium
ATCCTGTCCGCAATCAATTTGGCATTGGGTCCCTGCACATTCACCGTGCCGGTGTTGGTCGTTGGATTGTTCCCGAATTGGTATCCAATAAATAAAGTGCTGATGTCAAAAATGCCTTCAGTCCAGGTGAGCGTTCCAAGCGCAGCGCCCGTCGTAGCAGCGCCACCGGGACCGTATCCAACGAACGCGGTATCAACCAGCGCATCCACCGAACCGCCGGTCAAATCCACCGTTCCCTTCGTGGCGATTGAACCACTGGTTGACCAGGAGTTATCGCCGATTCTCATCGTGCCAACGCGCTTAATGCCATCGGCACCGCGCAGTTTCAAAGTAGGCTGGTTCAGCCCCGTGCGAAAATTCATCAACGCGCCATTGATGGAAGCATTCCCACTTCGAGAGCCGCCGATCTTGAGCCACTCGGTGTAAAATGTGTTTTGCTGTCCGAGTTCGAGATGGCTGACCAGGTTGGGCGTATTTCCTCTCGATTCGCCGACGCGGAACGTTCCATTCGTAAGATCAGTAGTGTTGCCGCTCAGGACGATCAGGTTCGTTCGCGCAAGCGATACTTTTCCTACCGGACGATCCGTTGGAATCGTATTTTCGAAGTTGACTCCCACCCAGAAATAGCCGCCGCCCAAGGAAAAATTATCCAAGCCGGACAAATCCAATGAACCAATATGCTCCTGCGTGGTTCGAAAGGTCGCCGTCACTTGCACACCCTGATTGGTCGCCGGAGAATTGACATTGCCCGCCACGAGACTGCCGCCCGCGCCGGTAACCGTGTAGAGATATTTATTATCATGCGAGAGCGGGTCAACATCCCCGACGTTGATCAGATGTCCGGCGTTGCTCCGGTTAATCGTCAGCGTTGCGCCCGGATTAATCTGGGTCGTGTGATAATTGTTAACCTGTGCAATGGAAGAGACTTTCGCCTGGTAATTCAAATTGCTGATCGTGGTGTTGCTTTCCACGATGTTGTTGACCACACCCACCTGATTGACTGAACCCTGATTGGTGAAGGTGACAAAATCATTAGGGCCGGGAACCTGGAGCGGATTCCAATTGTTAAAATCACCCCATGACATGGAGGAAGAGCCTGTCCAAATGGACGCTCCCGCCGGAAAAATTCCGCCGACCAGAATGCCAAGGGCGATAACGAGGGAAGCGCTGAGTTTTAAGCACGATTTTTGGTTCATAGGATGTTTTGTTTTGGTAACCGAATAGAACAATCCAGTTTCATTGGAGTTGGGAGAGTCAACGTGAGTCATCCATTGAAAATCCGGTTCAAACAAAGGAAAAACCATTGTCACGCGCTCCGTCAATAAAAAATAATGGATAATATTTTATATTTCATTGCGTTTTGAATTCTGCTTTTAATAAAAGAAACCTATGTCCGTTTTATTACCCACGGTGCCCGCTCCTTTCGTCGTCGCTGCCACTAAAATCGATTCTTCGTTCCAGCCGCTGCGCCCTCGTGCTTTGCGGGAAATGGTTTTTGAAATATTGCTCCAAGCCATCGTCAGCGGTGAAATGAAGACGGGCGATTGGTTGAATCATCAACAATTGGCGAAACGATTTGATGTCAGTTCGACCCCGGTGCGCGAAGCTCTCCAGCAGTTGGCGCTCTTTGGTATTGTGGAAAACCAACACAATCGCGGCACCGTGATCCGACCGTTCGGGCCAACTCAAATTGAAGAAATTTATTATGTCCGCGCCCTTCTCGAAGCGGCGGCGACCCGGCTGGCCTGTGCTCAAATCGATCCTGCCCAGTTGAACGTCATCAAAACCAAAACTGCGGAACTGCTCGCGCATGAGACGGCAAACTGGGCCATTGAAGTTCCTAAAATCGACAAAGACCTCCACGATCTCATCGGACGAAGCTGCGGCAAACAACGGCTCCAGGAAGAAATTCATCGCTACCACGTTTTCATTTTTGTCCCGAAACCGTTCCATCTCGACGCGCACCGCATCGTCTTAGCCGAGCATCTTGAAATCATCGAACATCTCGAAAAACATCAGCCCGAAAAAGCCGCCCAAGCCATGCTCGACCACATTCATCACGGAGCCAAAATGTGCCAGGGCTTATTGTTCGGTGATCGTCGCGAAAACGCTTTTGAGGTTTGATAAAACTCGGTTGTGGGAATACTTTTTGGTCAATCAATTATGAGCTACACCGGAACAGTTATTGGCGGGCTGGTCAAACTTCCTCCAGAGGCAAATTTGCCTGACGGCACAGCAGTGCGTGTGGAAACTGTAGAAGCGAATGATCGACGGCCATTGGTCCAGAAGCTGGAAGAGATTGCCCGCAACATGCCGCCGATGCCGGAAGATTGGGCCGCGCAACACGACCACTACATTCACGGCACGCCAAAAAGATGAAAAAAGTTTTCGCGGATACTTTTTTCTTTTTGGCCGTCCTCAACCGCAGAGATCCGTTTCACGAGAAAGCTTTGGCATTTTATGGCGACAATCAGCATCAATTTGTCACGACAGCCTGGGTGATCACTGAAGTTGCTGACGCCAATTGTGCCGCCAAAACGCGAGGCTGGTTTGAAACTCTTTATCGCCTTCTGGAAAGCGATCCTAAATTTTCCATTCTTCCATCCGATCAAAACTTTCATGTTCGCGGCCTGGATTTGTATTTCTCCCGCCCTGACAAAGATTGGTCCCTGACCGATTGCATTTCATTCGTCGTCATGCAGGACGAAAAATTGACCGACGCGCTCACGGGCGACCACCATTTTTCACAGGCCGGTTTCAACGCATTATTCCGCTGACATGATTCGACTTTTTATTCTGCTAATTTTTCTCGTTCCCATCGCTCACGCGCAAATCGGCGACAAAGCAGATCGTCCCGGCGAAGTGCAAAAATCGCTCGTGCCGAAGGAATTGATTCCATCCGCGCCCGCGCTCACGCCAGAGGAAGCGTTGAAAACATTTCAATTTGCTGAACCCGGTTATCGCATCGAACTCGTCGCGAGCGAACCGATGATTCAAGAACCGGTCGCCGCACAATTCGATCACGAAGGAAAACTTTGGGTCGTGGAAATGCGCGGTTACATGCCCGACCTCGACGGCAATCACGAAGACGCGCCCGTCGGCCGCGTCTCCATTTTGGAAGACACAGATGGCGACGGAAAAATGGACAAGAGCACGGTGTTCATGGACGGATTAATTATGCCGCGCTCCGTGATGCCGGTCGCGGGTGGCGCATTGATCGGCGCTCCGCCGAAACTGTGGTTTTGTCGCGACACAAACGGCGACGGCAAAGCCGATGAAAAGATCGAAATCGCTTCCGATTACGGCGTGCAGGTGGATCCGAAACGGCCTGAGCTGGCAAATCCCGAACGCGCGCCAAACAGCCCGATGTGGGCGCAGGATAATTGGATTTACAGCACGGCTTACATGACACGTTTTCGTTACGTGGGTGGCGAATGGAAGAAAGGTCTCACCATTTTTCGCGGGCAATATGGATTGGCGGAAGATGATTACGGCCATTTATTTTACGGTTCGAACAGCGACCAACTTCGCGGCGACATCATTCCCTCGCACTACATCAATCGGAACCCGCATTTCACTCGGCCCGGTGGTGTGAACGTGAAAATTCCCGACAACCAACTCGTCTGGCCCGCGCGCGTCACGCCCGGAATCAATCGCGGCTATCGCCCGGAAATGTTGCGTGACGGAAAATTGAAAGAATTCACTGCCGCCTGTTCGCAATTCATTTATCGCGGCGATTTGTTGCCCAAAGAATTTTACGGCAACGCGTTCGTCTGCGAACCCGCCGCGCATTTCGTCCGGCGCAACGTGATGTTTGAAACCAACGGCTCGCTCGCCGCGCGCAATGCCTACGACAAAAAAGAATTTCTCACTTCAACCGACGAACGTTTTCGTCCCGTGGCGTTGACCAGCGGGCCGGACGGCGCGCTTTACGTCGTCGATTTGTATCGTGGGGTTTTGCAGCACCGGATTTCGCTGACCAGTTATTTGCGCGGACAGATTGAAGAACGCGGTCTCGACAAACCGCTGCATCTGGGCCGCATTTATCGGATTGTTCCTGACGTCAAAAACATTCCCGCAGTCGCTCCGCAATTTTCAAAAAAAACTCCCGCGCAATGGGTCGCGCATCTTTCCCATTCCAACGGCTGGTTTCGCAGCACCGCGCAACGTTTGCTCGTGGAAAAGCGGGATTTGTCGGTCCTTGCCGCGTTGAAAAAAGTCATTGGTGAAGGGAAAAATTCTCTCGGCCAAATTCACGCGCTCTGGACGTTGGAAGGTTTGGGACAAGTCGATGTTCCAACCATTGCAACCGCGTTGCGCGATAAAAATTCCAAAGTGCGCGCGGCTGCCATTCGCGTTTCTGAATCGCTTTTTGATTCGGAAGAAAAAGCAGAAGTCATGGACAAGCTCATCGCGCTGGCTGGCGATTCCTCACCCGATGTTCAACTCCAACTCGCCCTGACTCTCGGCGAAGCGAATGATAAAAATGCCGATGCTGTTTTGGCAAACCTGGCGAAATCACCTGCGACAAACACGTTTTTAGCGGACGCAATTATCAGCGGATTGCGCGGACGCGAATTGGAAACACTGGAAAAGCTAGTCGCTGATTCTTCCTCGAAGAATTCAAAAACCTTTGATCGAGTTTTAAGTGGACTGGCCGCTTGCGTTGTCATCGAACGCCGCAGCGAACGTGTGAATCGTTTGCTTGAAATCATTGCCGTGACTAAACCCGCCAGTCGCCAACAAATTCTGCTTGATGGAATTTTTTCGACGAGTGCGGTCACATCGAAGAAGCCAGTGAAATTGCCCGCTCAACCGAAACCGCTGGTTGCGTTGGAAAAAATCACGGCTAAAACAATTCAAACACGCGTAGCGAAAATTTCTCCGCTGTTTACCTGGCCAGGAAAACCGGGTGCGAAACCGGAACCAATCATCCCGCCTCTTTCCGCTGAAGAAAAAAAGCGGTTTGAAATGGGAAAAGAATTATTCACCGGCAGTTGCGCGGCTTGCCATCAATCGCACGGCCTCGGCATGGATGGACTCGCGCCGCCGCTGGCTGATTCCGAATGGGTGCTTGGCTCCGAGCAGCGTCTCACGCGGATTATCCTGCACGGTTTGACCGGCCCGATCAAAGTTAACGGACGCGGTTGGTCTCTCGACATGCCGAGCATGGGCATGTTCGACGACGAACAGATTGCGGGAATTTTGACTTATATTCGCCGCGAATGGGATCACGGCGGCGCACCCGTTCAGACAGAAACCGTGAAACGCATTCGCGCCGAAACGGCGAAGCGTCAGGAAGCCTGGAGCGGTGCAGAATTATTGAAAGTTCCGTAGAAAGGCTGTCGAGGTATCCGAGTTGGTTCCGAAAAATACTTGGCCGTTCGTCGCGGCGGTGCGTGAAAACCAATAGAAGGTGCAGTCGAAAACGGTGTCTCTTGGATGAAGATTTTCACCTCATCCAAGAGAAGCGCATGAGTTAAGAAACCATTACTTTTTATACAACGGTGCCGGTGCGACGGTTTTTTCTTCCTTACCTTTCGGCGTTGAAGCCTCCCCCGTGCTGGAAATGTCTTCCGCGCCCGCATTCTTGAATATTTCCTTCGCCCGCTTCACTTGTTCGGAGCTGTCGGCGTGAACGGAAATAAGAACATTGCCGCTCTTGATTTTGCCTTCGTAGCGCTTGGCTTCAAATTCTGGAATACCCAACCCAATTAAAGCTCCTGTGATTCCACCCAAGGCGCCACCCACCGCCGCACCACCCAACGCGGCCATGATCGGTCCCGCCGCAATGAAAGGTCCCACTCCAGGAATCGCCAAAGCCCCGATCCCTGCGAGCCAGCCGAGCGCGCCACCCAGAACTCCGCCACTCACGCCGCCCGTGGTCGCTCCTTCGGGCGCCTTGGTATGTTGTTCGTGAGCGAAATCCTTGGTGCCGGTCTTGTCCGGAAACAACACCGAGATGTCGTTATTGGAGAAATTCGCAGCCTTGAGTTGATCGACAATGTTGACGGCTTGGGATTCAGTTTTCGTGATACAGAATACAGATGTTTTTGACATAATTTTTGTTCTTTCGTTTGGTTTGTTGATTCAAGGATTTGTTTTTACTTCGAGTTGGTCTTCCACGTTGCCATCACCCGCTACGTTTTTGGCGATGGCTATAATGCCCGTTTTTTCCGCGTCGGTTTTGACCGGACCACGGAGCGTGACCTTGCCGTCAGCGGTAATGATCTTGATATTCTTGGCGGTCATTGAATAACCGCTGGCGTCAATGACGAGCGCTTTGCGAATTTTCTGAGTGATCTCTCTATCCGACGCGGTATTGCCCTGGTCACCAGGGGTTAGCGTACCGTCATCGCGATCGCGCTCATTCCTGGCAGTATTGTCAGCATCCGCAGTGGCCGAGTTTGTATCTGAGGAATAGCCTGAAGCAGGATCAACATTAGATTTTTCTTTGCATCCCACTGCGAACAGTGAAAGTAAGAGCGCCAAGCCGACTAACAATCCTGCATGTGGTAATGTTTGTTTCATAATGATTATTTTTGGATCTGCCTGCACATAATTCGTTGACGGTGGTTGGCAAACAATGGGGGAGAAGTCTGTTTTTACTCTGAGAGAAACCGGAAAACCGCATTAGTCTTTCTGACGCAGAAATGTTGCGGGTACTGAGGGTTCCACATAATCTCGCCCGCCTATGAGTTCTACTGTTTTGAAAATCGCCGCGCTGGCCGGCGACGGAATTGGCCCTGAAGTGATGCGCGAAGCAATCAAAGTTTTACGCTCCGTCGAAAAGAAATTTCCTGTCAAATTCGAAGTCACCGAAGCACCGGTCGGTTGGGCGGGAATTGATGCCGCTGGAAAAGCGTTGCCCGACGACACCCTCGCGCTCTGCAAAAAATCCGATTCGATTTTATTTGGTTCTGTTGGTTTGCCAGATCGCGATCCAACGATTCCCAAAGAGCAACGTCCCGAGCGTGCGGCGCTGCTTCGCATTCGCAAAGAATTCGGGTTGTTCGCGAACTTGCGTCCCGTGCAATTGCCGAAAGCCCTTTCGCACTCTTGCCCACTCGCGAAAGAACGGCAGGGCGATGGAATTGATATTCTCGTTGTGCGCGAGTTGACCGGCGGAATGTATTTCGGCCAGCCCAAGAAAACAGAGAGCGTGACCGAAGATGGAAAAACGTTTCAACGCGCCATCGACACGATGGTTTACACGACGCCGGAAATTGAGCGCATCTCGCACGTCGCATTTAAAGCCGCGCAACTTCGTCGCAAAAAGTTAACGAGCATCGACAAGGCGAACGTTTTGGAAAACGGAATTCTTTGGCGCGAAGTGGTGACGCAAGTGGCGAAAAATTATCCTGACG
This sequence comes from Verrucomicrobiota bacterium, assembly GCA_038316905.1. GTDB lineage: Bacteria > Verrucomicrobiota > Verrucomicrobiia > Limisphaerales > CANJXF01 > CANJXF01. Next base: position 7,368 of record JBBQAX010000132.1, read on the forward strand.
TGACCCTCGAACACATGTTCGTCGATAACGGCGCAATGCAGTTGATGCTTCGTCCGACGCAATTCGACGTGATGCTTTGCGAAAATATGTTCGGCGATATTTTGAGCGACGAAGCCGCAGCGCTGGCTGGTTCGCTTGGAATGTTGCCCAGCGCAAGTCTCGGCATGACGAGCGGCGAAAAGACCTTCGGCTTTTTCGAACCCGCTGGCGGGACCGCGCCGGACATTGCCGGGAAAAATCTCGCCAATCCTATCGCACAAATTTTGTCGGTCGCTTTGATGTTGCGTTACAGCTTCGGTTTGAATGATGCCGCGAACGCAATTGAGTCCGCCGTCAAAAAAGCAATCGAAGCAGGCAATCGCACGGGCGATATTTTCAGCGCGAATGAAACGAATGCGCGACGCGTTGGGACCAGTGAAATGGGTGACGCGATTGCGGCGGCGGTTTAATCGTAGCGGCGTCTCGGCAGAGCGCCGCTGATTTCTTTGTGAGAATGCGGCGCTCCGCCGAGACGCCGTTTCGAAACAATTTATGGATCCATTTCTTCAAGCGGCGATTGACGAAGCAAGGAAAGGCTTCGCAGCGGGAGGGATTCCCATCGGCTCAGTTCTGGTGTGTGATGGAAAAATCATCGGACGCGGACATAACCAACGCGTCCAGCATGGAAGCGTGATACATCATGCCGAAATGAATTGTCTGGAGAACGCGGGGCGGCAGAAAGCTTCCGTTTACAAACGCTGCACCATCTACTCCACGCTTTCGCCATGTCCAATGTGTAGCGGTGCGATTTTGCTCTACGGAATCCCCCGCGTCGTTGTTGGCGAGAATGTCACCTTCAAAGGACCTGAGGAATATGTCCGTTCACAAGGCGTTCAAATGGATTTCCTGCAAAATGAGGAATGCATTCAACTGATGCATAATTTCATCGCGAAATACCCGGAGCTTTGGAACGAAGATATCGGCGAGTGATGGATGATTCGAAAACTGCCGAGTTCGTCAGGGCCTTCTGGGCTGTTCGCTTTCCAGTGCGTTCGTGTGAACACTAATGAGTGGCAGTTCCAGCGCGACAGTCGTCCCTTTTCCAGTGGCGGAATCCAAGTGCAATTTTCCACCTGCCAGGAAAACGCGCTCCTGCATTCCGGATAATCCGAACGAGCCTTTCTTCAATGCCTCGCGCATGTCGAACCCTTTTCCCTCATCGCGCACGACCATGCGGCATAATCCTTTTCGTGTGCTGACATCCACGATCACGCGGTTTGCACACGCGTGTCTCGCAACATTGGTCAACGCCTCTTGCGCGACGCGGAAAAGAACATTTCGCAAAAAGGAATTGAGAAACTCGTCTTTGAAAAAACTATGGAACAATTCAATCTCGATTCCCGTTCGCTTTTGGAACCGTGCAAAGTGCCACTCCAAGGCTGGGATCAAGCCAAAATCATCGAGAAGCTGTGGACGTAGATCGGCGGAAAGTTGGCGAACTGTCTGGAGGAGTTCTGAGGTGGCGCGGCGGGTCTCCTTTAAAGAGCGTTGGAGCAAGGGTGGCGCAAGAAGCAGTTGGTTCCCTGTCAAAATCTGGAGACACGTGATCTGCTGCCCGATTTCATCGTGCAGCTCGCGGGCAAGATGACGCCGCTCCATCTCCTGCGCTTCGAGCATGCGGACGGAAAGCTCGTGTAGATTACGATTGGCTTCCTGCAATTCGACCGTACCTGCGTCCACTCGGGACTCAAGATCATGGGTCAGTTTGCCCAATTGGCGGAGCTTAAACTCCCGCGCCGCTTCTGCTTTTTCCACACGCGTAATGTCGTCGATGCTAAGAAGGATCAAAGGTGTGGCGTCGCTACTTTGAAAAAATGGTTGCGCGTTCAAACGTAAAATGCGCGCGTCCCCGTGACCGCATTCAAACTTAAAGTGAGAATTTTTGATCAGCTTCTTTCGGCGTATAATCGAAAGCAGATGTTTTTCGAACTCCTTTGCGGATGTTTTAGCTCCGATGAAAAGCGGCGACACCAAACCGAGCAACTGCGGTGGAAGCGAGCTGAGCTTTCCCGGAGGAACGTTGATCACACAATGGCGTCCGGCAGCGGTGCCGACGATTAAAAAGTTTTTTCCCGCAATTGTTTTGAAACGCCTGGCCTTCACGAATTCCTTCGTTGGTGAACAGGTCTGACTTTAGGAGCAGAGGTGAAAAAGGCACGAAAATTTTTAACTGCGTTTTTGCAGAATCGAAAACTATGGGAGTTAACTGCGGAGCTTTCTCCACCATGTTAGCAAGAGCCGCCGTCCATCCAGGGCATTTTCAGATCAAGCAAAAGGAAGTAAGGGCAGGCGATATTCGCGGTCTGGAAATTCTCCTTCGCCCTAAAAGTAGGCGATGACTTCAACACCATCTTTGACACAGGCTCGAATGTGGGCTTCCCCGACGAATCGGGGAAGCCGGAGACGCGGCGTGGGTTATATCCGTGCGGTGCGATAGTTTTCGTCCCGAACATCATTGTGGCGTTTGAGGCCAAACAAGCCCGCCAAACCGAACAATCCAATCCAGCTCCAGTTCTTGGTGTTATCTGCGCCTGACGGCTCATTCATGATGGCTCCATCACTTGGGGATGATTGACGCAGCTGAGCCTCCGACGCCGATCGAGACGGATCAGTGTCAATTGTGTTTTGGGCGAACGCCGGGGCAGCGCTTACCAGCAGGGCAAAGCTGCTCGCCACGGCCAAGCGTTTGATTTTATGCATTGTTTTCATAGAGCTACGGTTGTTCTCATGGCTCCTCTCAGCAACACGAAGTATAAGTAGGGGAAGTGATGATTTTACCATTGTGGGCTTGGATGGTAGCGAGTTCAGGCGACTTCATTGTCGGTTGTTGCGAAACCCCGCCAATTCGTGTTAAGTAGTTGCTTCAATGCGCATCCCAAAACCCAAACTCATTCACTCTCTTCGCGCGGCGTTGGTGATCGGATTGTTTACGACCCAAAACTTGTCCGCCGCCCCGCAATCGATTGAGTTCAACCGTGATATTCGCCCCGTCCTTTCTCAAAATTGTTTCGCTTGTCATGGAGCCGATTCGGCTTCGCGCAAAGGCGACCTTCGCCTCGACCGTTTTGAAGATGCCACTGCGTCTCGGAAAGATAGTTCTCCCGCAATTGTTCCTGGCAAACCTGACTCCAGCGAATTGATCCGCCGCATTTTGACGACGGATGAAGACGACGTGATGCCGCCCGTGAAATCACACAAAACTTTGACTGCCGAGCAGAAGCAGTTGCTTCAGCAATGGATTGCTGATGGGGCGAATTATCAGGCGCACTGGGCGTTGCTCGCGCCACAACGTCCGGAGTTGCCGAAAGTTAAGGACAAAAAATGGGCGAAGAATCCCATCGATACTTTTGTGCTCGCTCGATTGGAACAGGAAAACCTGAAGCCAGCTTCCCAAGCAGACCGCCGAACTTTGGCCCGTCGCGTCAGTTTAGATTTAACCGGACTTCCGCCCACGATCGGGGAGGTTGATAATTTCGTGAAAGATAAATCGCCCGATGCCTACGAGAAGTTTGTCGATCTAAAATTGGCTTCTCAACAATGGGGTGAACATCGCGGGCGTTATTGGCTGGATGCCGCGCGGTATGGCGATACGCACGGAATTCACATCGATAACTTTCGCGAAATTTGGTCCTACCGCGATTGGGTGATTAAGGCATTCAATCGCAACCAACCGTTCGATCAATTCACCATCGAACAACTCGCGGGCGATTTATTGCCGAAGCCGACGCTCGACCAGGAAATCGCCACCGGCTTCAACCGTTGCAACATCACCACCAGCGAAGGCGGCGCGATTGATGAAGAATATTTGGTCCTCTATGCGCGCGATCGAACGGAAACGACTTCCGCAGTCTGGCTTGGCCTGACCACGGGTTGCGCGGTGTGTCACGATCACAAGTTTGATCCGATTTCGCAGAAGGAATTTTATTCGCTCTCCGCGTTCTTCAACAACACCACGCAAAAAGCGATGGACGGAAATGTCCAAAACACGCCTCCGATTGTGACGGTGCCGAAGGAAGAAGATCGCCTGAAGTGGGAATCGTTTGCGCAGCGAA
>JBBQAX010000133.1:0-11445 GCA_038316905.1 Verrucomicrobiota bacterium
TTAAGCAACGCCGGGCCGAAGAAATCCGGCGGCTACAACACCAGTCCGAACTTTCGCGAATTTATTCCTGACACGGTGACGCTTCCGCAATTGTTTCGGCAGAACGACTATTACGTGGCGCGTGTCGGCAAAATGTATCACCACCATGTGCCCGGCCAGATTGGGACCGATGGATTGGATGATACGCCATCGTGGGAGCATGTCGTGAATCCGAGAGGACGCGACAAGGATGAAGGCGCCAAAATTTTCTCAATGAATCCGACCGCCAAGGAAGATGCGCGCCTGGGTTCCACCGTGAGCTGGCTGGCGATGGACAGCACCGATCTGGAACAAACCGACGGCATCGGCGCGACGGAGGCGATCAAATTGCTCGAGCAGAAAAAGGGCGAACCGTTCTTTCTCGCGGTAGGATTTTTCCGGCCACACACCCCGTACGTGGCTCCGAAAAAATATTTTGATTTGTATCCGCTGGATAAGATCGAGGTGCCGAAAACAAATTGGCCCGACACGGTTCCGGCATCGGCATTTCTTTCCTCAAAAGTGGAACAGCGAACGATGACAGATCTTCAGCGCAAAGAAGGGAAACAGGCTTACTTCGCCAGCATCAGTTTCATGGACGCGCAGGTTGGCCGGGTGGTGGACGCGTTGGATCGGCTGAATTTGTCGGACAACACGGTGATCGTTTTCACCAGCGACCACGGCTATCACACCGGCGAACATGGGCTGTGGCAAAAGAAGTCGCTCTTCGAAATTTGCGCACGCGTTCCGCTCATCATCGTTCCGCCGAAATCCAAGGGAGAAGGAGTTTCCCCACGCACGGTTGAGTTGATTGATCTCTATCCCACGCTTGCCGATCTGTGCGGATTGAAAACGCCTTCCTACCTCGACGGCGCGAGTTTGAAACCGTTGCTCGATAATCCTAAAGCCAAATGGGATCGACCCGCTTACACGCAAGTGCTGCGCGAAGCAAATCTGGCACAACAGGTTGGTCGAACAGAAGCGTTCCACGGTTATTCCGTGCGCACGGAAAAATGGCGTTACACCGAATGGGACAACGGCAAAGAAGGCGCTGAATTATATGATCACGACAAAGATCCGGGCGAATTGAAGAACGTGGTTCGAGAACCGCAAAACGCAAAAGTCATTCACGAAATGAAGCGGTTGCTCGACCAGAATTGGCCGGATCGGACGACCGCCAAAAATCGTCCGCCAAGTTAGCGGCCAAATAAGCGTCTTTATTCCGATGTAATAGGCAGGCGCAGGCACGCTGCTTCGCGATCGTTTCGCACCAGAAGCAAATCGCCCGCGAGCGCAATGGGATTCCAAGTCTTGGAATCAAAAACCCGAAAGCGCGTCAGTTCGTTCGGGCCTTCGGGCGTGGGACGCAGAAGAACCAGCTCGCCCGATTCCGCCATCAACAAATAAAGGTCGCCCACGAGCAATCCTTGCCCATGGCCGTAGCGACCTTCCTTCCATTTCTGCGAACCATCTTTCAAATCGACGCAGGCAAGAATCCCGTCGTCCAATCCATAGAGAAAACCTTCGCGCGCAAACATGTGAGAAAACTTTGCCTTCATGCGAATCGATTTCCACACCGGCGTCACCGCGAACCTTGAATTCGTGCGCGAAATTTCCAGCAACTCCGCGCCGACACCGTATCCACTGGAAAACAGAACCCGATTTGTGCTCACCACGACAGGAGAAGCGCAGGCCGGGTATCCATTGCCCCAAGGTCGTTGCCACAACGTTGCGCCCGTCATGGGATCGTGACCGGAAACTGCACCGTCATTGAATGCCAGAATTTGCGGTGCGCCCACCAGCGTTGCGAATGTCGGCGATGCATAACTGGGATTCATTATCCCCCCAGACCAAACAGATTTTCCGTCCTCAAACTGAAACGCGTGAAGCGAATTTTTTCCCGCTTCTCCGCCGTGAACGATCACCATTCCGTCCACCACCAACGGCGAACTCGCGATACCCCAATCAGGAATTTTTCCGCCGTTCACCGTTAGTAGATTTTGGTTCCACAAAAGTTTTCCCGTCGCGAGATCGAGGCAGTTGAGGATGCCCGTCCCGCCGCAGGTGAAGACGCGATTGCTGACGACCGTGGGAGTGCCGCGTGGCCCTTCGCCCGCAACAATGTTGTTAAAGCGCGCTTTGTCGGAATGCAGCCAAAGTTCTTTGCCGCTCGACAGTTCGCGCGCAACCACACATTCGTTTTCACCCCGTTGCTCTTGCGTGACGCAAATATTTCCAACCACGGCAAACGCAGACCACGCCTCCCCTACTTTCTGCCGCCAAATGAGCTGGGGCGGATGCGCCGTCCAGTTGGTTTCAAAACGCGGTCCGGCCAAAATGCCATTGCGATCTGGACCGAGAAATTGTGGGAAATTATTTGTCGCGGAATGAATCAACGATGCCGAAATGCCATCGGCAGAAGTTGGCTCGCTCACGGTTATGTTTCGCTTCGCCCAGCGAAGTTCAAAGATAGGCACCAAATCACCGCTCATCCCACGCACGCGAAAGAGAAGTGCGCCGACAATGATTGTTCCAACGATTCCATAGGTAAGACCTAAACGAAGTCGATTCGGAGCGCGGGAGAAAAACGTCCACCAGAGAAGTAAAAGGATTGCGGTGACGAGAACGATTGGCGCGATCGTTTGATTCCGCTTTTGAAAAGGCCAATCCGTTTGCAAGCGCACCCAACTGATCGCGGCGATGGCGAGGACGAGAAGCACACCGCCCGGCCACCAACGGAGGTTGCGTTTGGGTTTTTCAGTTGAGCGCGGTTCAGCCACTTCGGCGCGGAGATTGGCTCAACGCCATGCGCAATTCAATGGAAGATAGGCTGGGGCAGGGGCCTGAGACTTGGTTCGAAGTTCTATTCAAACCGTCCACAACCCGAATTTATTTTTGCCGTGGGAATTGGTCGGGATTGTCGGTGAACATTCCGTCCGTCCCAAGTTCGTAAAGGTAATGGCGCATTTCCTCTTTCACGTTGGCAAAATCTTTTACTTCAGCGGAACGGAACGTGTAGGGAACCACTTTCAAGCCGCGCGTATGGGCCTGCTCGTTCCGGCGATTCATAAATTTCAATACGTTCGACGCTGCTTTTACTTTAAGCACGGACACCTTGCGTCGATCCAAGTGTGCCGGAGCGTTCATAATTACTCTTTCGACCTGACGAGTTCGGCCACCGTTTGCTTTAGGATTTCAACCTCCCGTTTCAGTTCATCAATCTCTGCGTTCTTCCGTTCCACCTTTTGGTTCAACCCTTGAATCGCCGCCAGCGCCACCCCATCGGCATCCACCGTGGCGATGTGTTTGTCATCCGTTCCCAAGCCGAACGCCGCTTGAAAATCCTGCGCCATCGGGCCGATGTGTTCGACTCCGGGCGCGGCTTTGTAGTTCCAGCGCGTAAGTTCCATTGCAGAAACTTTTTCTAGTATTTCGCGCGCATCGATGGGTTGAAAGTGTTCTTTGGCGTTGCGGTCGGAAGTGGGATTAAACGCCAACGCAGTCCACGTTCCGTTGGTGGCAAGGCGCGAAACGATGGTGGAGGCGTTGCCAAATGTCGCGATAAAACCGGTGCCATTTGCAGAAACCGAGAGAGCACCATCAATCGCGTTTCCACCCGCGTTCGACACCCGCAGCGCTGGTGCCGACTGGCCTGTGATCTGGGTGTTTTCCGCGAGGCCCACCGGGGTAGATAGTCCACCGATTCTTGCTCCAGTAAAATGAAGTGCTGGTTGAGCGGTGCTGCCCACCACCTGCATGCCACCATTCGCCCGAACCCGAAACTGGTTGCTCACCGTGGAAGCGAAGTCCGCTTCCGTCGAATCTGCCCAGACAAAGCTGCCGGAGTGATTAGCGTTGGCCCGGTATCCGGCGGCAAAAGCATGGTTGGTGGCCGCATTGCTATATCCCCCAGGAATCGTTGCGTAAGGGGCGTTGGGGGTTATGAAATTCACGTGGCCCCCACCAATCACACTACGAGGAGAATTTGTGCCAATCTGATTGCTCGCGCCACCTCCAATTTTGGAAAAAGGGGAACCCGGTCTGATATGGTTGTTATAACCGCCCGCGATGGTCGCATAAATCGAATCGCCGTCGATTCCGTTTTGTTTGCCACCTCCGATCGTGCTGAAGGCGGAATTCGTTCCGATAATGTTAATGTCCCCTCCCGCGATGGTGGATGCGCTGGAATTCGTCGCAATGTTGTTTGCGAGGCCTCCCCCGATAGTGGACCCACGCGATTCCGAACCGATGCCATTGTTTAAACCTCCCCCAATGACGGCAAGATCCGAACTCACAGAATTAGTGTAGGGCGCGCCTTCGTAATTCAGCGCGCCGCCGCCTGCAATCGTCGAACCAACCACGCCTGCAAGCACGAAATTGACGGGCGAACCGGCAATGACGTTCGGCGCGCCGTTGGTGTTGGACTCAATGCGCAATCCGCGCTGGTTGTTCACGCGCAGTTCCAACGGTTGGTTGTTGATCGTGCCAAGAAATTGTCCGGGAGACGCACTGTTGCCAGTGAGCTTCCAATCCGCGTTGCTGTCTGCAATGGTCAAGGTGTTGCCCAACGGTGTGATGGTGATTCCACTTCCTGCCGTTAAGGTCACATTATCGCGCAATGAATTCACACTTTTGACCACTTGATTGGCCTCGATTTTTACGGCGGTGATCGAGTCGTCGGCGATGTTGTAATCCGTTATCAAACCTTGCGGGAGATCTCTGGCGAAATCTGCGGTCGTGGCGCGAAGGGCGTAAGGCGTATAGGTCAGCTGTTGGCGCGGCGAAAGGGTGGTGAAGGCCGAGACACTTCCATTGGTGCGCACTCCTAATTCCAGCCAGCGAAGCGAGCCAGCGGTAATGGATGCTGAGTTCAACTGAAGCACCGTGGTAAACAGGCCGTTGGAAACCGTTACATTGTTCGTCAACAGATCCAGTATCGCACCGCCAACATTCGTATCGTGAACCCCAACTCTCAATTCAAACAAACCGTTGGCGGGCGAACCGTTGTCATCCAACCGGCCCTGATACGTAACCGGCTCAGGGATTGGAGCCGCAATCATGTTGCTGGCAAATAGTAGAACCAGCAGTTGCACAAGGATGGTTTGGGAAGGCGTGGTTTTTTTCATAAGCGTCATTTGAAAAAGCAACTGGTTTGCTCAGGATCCGATGAGATGAATCCGATTCTCCGACAAGTGCACGTCGTTCGTCAACGCCTTCTTCAACCTCGGCAATTGGCAATAATGTTTTTTGGCTCGAGGCGTTCTCTCCCAGCGATTCCGCGTCGGCGATTTTGGCTTTGATTGGTTCCGGGCCGAGGTCGCTGGTCACGGGGACATCGGCGGCGCGGACTTGTTCGGGCGCGAGCCAGAGCGGGAAATTGCCGGCGTAATGTTCGATCAGGAATCCGATGAACCGTTCGTTGCATTGTGATTATTGTCCACGCGCGTGGCCGCATACATTCCGGGCCAGCGGCTCTAACAGTCAATCAATCGCCGGGAAATCCTACACCCTCTGGCTGCAGCGACACCCTCTTCCCCGCTTTCTGGACGAACACCGGCCTCACCGCCATCCCCGGCGAGGGCGCCCCAAAACTTTCACCACACTGGCCCCCGTGGCCGGCGTCTCGGAGCGCTTCTATCGCGTGCAGAGAACGCCGTAGCGGTAAACATGGCGAACCGCCTGTCTGTGCGATGCACTTTCTGGTCAATAACGTAAGCGGTAGAAGCGCGCGGCGGCAGCGGTGAAATTAGTCACGACGTTGTTTGTGCCACTCACCACCGGTTGGGCTATTACGTCGGTCCAAACATTCGTATTCAAATTGGTGCTGGCTTCGAGCGTGTAGCCGGTGAAGTTCGTCGGCCACGATAACACGATGTTCGTGCCCCCAGTGCGTTGGATGGTCAAGGTGGGTTGGGGCAACGCCACATTCCGCACGGATTCCGTGATGCTCTCCGAGTAGGCTTTGTAACCGCTGCGGTTGAAGTAACCGCGAGCGCGGACATAAATGTTAAATCCCGTTGGCAAACTTAAATTTGTTATGCTCCATGTGCTGCCGCTGGCTAAACCGTTGCCGAGAAATGTATAATTCACTTTGTTGGTGGAATATTCAAAGGTCGCGCGCCTGAGTTGCGGGCCCGATCCGCCGCGTGTCCAGGTTATGCTGGACTGCGTGACGGCCAGATCTTGCAGCGCGGCGGTGTCACTCGAAATACGTGCTACATAGTTGCGGATTTGTCCATCGATGGCTGTAAAATCACCAGCCGCTACCATCTTGCCGTCCGATTGCAGACCGATTGAATAAACGCTTCCGGTCGGGTTTGGATCGAACGAATCAGCCACGCCCGTATTGGGATCGAGCCGGGCGACGTGATTGCGAAGCGCTCCGCCGATGGTGGTAAACGAGCCACTCACCAGTTTTTTTCCGTCCGCCTGGATGGCGATGGAACTGACGATGCCGTCCGCGTTCGGGTCAAACGAATCAGCCAGGCCGGTAAACGGATCGAGTCGCGCGATGCGGTTGCGCAATTGTCCGCCGACGCTCGTGAACGAACCGCCCACGATTACCTTGCCGTCGGTCTGAACCGCGATGGCAACGCCGCCAGCACTATTCGGGTTGGGATCCCACGAATCAGCGCTCCCAGTCGTGGCATTGAGCCGAGCAAGGCCGTTGCGTATCTCTCCGCCGATGGAGTCGAAATATCCGGAAACCAAAATCTTGCCCGAAACCGTCACCACAATTGTGTCGACATAATAAGTGGAATTGAAGAAAGAGGGAATGTTCGGATTGAATGTATTTTCAGCCAACCCGGTGATGGGATCAAGCCGGGCCATGCAGTTAAGAAATTTACCGCCAATGCTGGGCGTTCCGTGATTCGCAAACGCGCCGCCGACCAAAATCTTGCCATCCGCTTGCACCGTGATAACAAAGACATCATCATTCGCATCCGGATTGAATGAGTCGGCCAGTCCGGTGGTGGCATCAACCCTGCCTATGTGATTGCGCGTTTGCCCGCCGATAGCACTGAAAAAGCCGCCGACCAGAATCTTGCCGTCCGCTTGGACTGCGATGGTATAGACAGAGCTATTGGCACTCGGGTTGAAAGCGGTGTCGAGCGTGCCATCCGTATTCAAGCGGGCAATGCGGTTGCGCGTCACGCCGAGAACGTTGGTGAAGATGCCGCCGATGAGTGTCTTGCCGTCTGGTTGCACGGCAGTAACGTAAACAACGTTGCCGAGGACGCTAAGGTTAAGAGTCTGGTCAACCCGGCCATCAGTTTCCAAACGGGCGATGCGATTGCGCGTCAACGAAGCCCCTCCGCTGGGTGCAAGCGCGGTAAACACGCCGCCCGCCAGGATTTTACCGTCCGGCTGCTGGGCGATCGCACGGATCGTATCGTCCGCATTCGAATCGAACGAATCCGCCAGACCTGTCGCAGGATCAATCCGCGCGAGGTGGTTGCGCGTTTGCCCGCCGATGCTGTTTGTTCCGGAGAAATCGCCGCCCGCCAGAATTTTGCCGTCGGTCTGCACAGTGATAACAAGGACATCCCCGTTCGCATCTGGGTTGAACGAATCAGCCATTCCGGTCGTGGAATCCAGCCGCGCGATGTGGTTTCGCGTTTGTCCGCCAATACTGCTTGCTCCAGAGAAAACGCCACCTGCTAAAATCTTGCCATCCGCCTGCACCGCGATCGCTCGGACAACATCGTTCGCGTTAGGGTTGAACGAATCCGCTAATCCGGCATTCGACCTAAGCCGCGCGATAAAATTTCGCGCCTGTCCGCCGATGGTTGAAAACTGTCCGCCCACTAAAATTTTCCCGTCCGGCTGCAGCGTGATCACGCGCACGACATCGTTCGCATCCGGATCGAACGACAAATCAGCCGCTCCGAATACGGCATTGAGCCGCGCGATATGATTTCGTGTCTGTCCGCCAATGGTCGTGAACACGCCACCGGCTAGAACCTTGCCATCCGGTTGCAACGCGATCGTGCGGACAATACCGTTCGCGTCCGGATCGAAGGAGTCAGCGTCCCCGGTCGTGGCGTCGAGCCGGGCGATATAATTGCGCGTTTGTCCGCCGATGCTGTTCGTTCCGTTGAATTGTCCGCCGACTAAAATCTTGCCGTCCAGCTGCACCACAATGGCATCCACTGCACCATTCGCGTTCGGCCTGAAGTCAGGATCGAGCGTGCCATCCGCGTTCAGCCGGGCAATACGGTTGCGCCCGACGACACCTCCGCCATTCGGCGAAAGCGTTGTGAACTCGCCGCCGAGGAGAATTTTGCCGTCCGGTTGAACAACGACGACGCGAACCACGCCGTTGGCCTTCGGATCGAAACCGTCGAGCGCGGACTGTCCGCGCACCGTCGCCGCGCCGTTGGTGAGCAGCAAGACAATGGAAAACAGCAGGAGCGCGGCTTTCTTGGGATCTGTGCGCAGGACTAAAAAGGCAGAGAGATACGCCGAAGGTAAAAGATATATTAATTTCATAACTCGTAGGGACTCCATTGAAACAACCACACAGGTCGCGGGAATTGGCTATTAACCAATGAACTAAAAAATGCCGACGACGTATTGAGCTTGAGCGTGCTCCGTCGGCAAAGCATCTCGTTCTTGGCTTACAGCCGTTCGGTTACGGACTAATCATACCCTTGTAATCTTCCACTTCCCCATCATTCGCACCTCCGGTGGGTGGTAGCGCAGCGTCCACGCCGAAACGGAAACGCGCGAAGGTTGCACCTACGACGGCGTTGGCGGGAACCAGGAAGGTGATCTGGTTTGGATTTCCGCCGGTAATCAAATATTCGCTCGTGGCGATTTGTTCCCCTGCGTCCTTCCAATCGCCGTCGCCGTTGAAATCAATCCAGGCATTCAAATAACCACCGCCGATCACGTTGACTTGCGCGATCCCAAGCGTGCCGGGCGTCATTGCGGCGATCGACACACCATCTTCATCGTCGCCGTTATTATCATCGCCGTTGGCGTTGATCTGCGGTTGGCCGTCGGGTTCGTCATCCACGTTTGCGCCGAGACGAATGCCATCGTTGATTTTATGGGACGCACCATTTTCCACTGCCAAGGTTTGGTAGGGCGACGGAGCATCGCCCCAATCAACGTTTCCAGAACCGACATTCGTATTTCCGCCGCTACCCGTGCTGGCAGCCATGGTGGTCGCATAATCTTCCACTTCGCCGTTTGCCGCATAACCGCCAGGCGCGAGGCCGCCGACGGAACTGAGACGGAAACGCCAGTGGGTTTTTCCGGTCGTGCCGGACGGAACAGCGGATGGATCCACGAGCACACTGACATGATTACTTCCTGACGTGACGGCGAAGCTGGCTAGAATTTGTTCTCCGCCATTGGTCCAAGTGCCGTTGCGATTGTAATCCACCCACGCATCGACCCTCCCGTTGCCAGATGAGAAAATGGCGAGGTCTAAAAACTGGCCGGCTTGAATCGCATTCAGAAATTGCACGCCGTTTTCGTCGTCGGCGTTGTTGTTGTCATCGCCATCAGCGTTGAACGAAGGAAAGCCATCTTGTTCTGCGTCGGACGAAGCGCCGAGACGCAACGCGCTAAGAGAATGCCGCGCGCCGTTGTCCGTCAACAGAGTTGGAAATGACGCGGGAGCATCGCCGTAATCCAAGGGCGACAAAACCCGGATGGTGATGTTGGTGTTAAATTCGCCGGGCCCGCCACATTGGAGGTTCACCGCACTGACGATGTCGAAAAATTCCTGGCCCGGAGCGAAGGTCACATTGGCGACGCCGGTGACATTCAAAGTGAGCGAACTGTGGGCCGGAATACGAGCAAAGTCCCAGAGCAGATCGCCGTTATTATTAGTCACAACCGTGCTGCCGGTCGGCGTGTTCCAAGTAAGAAATTTCAGAATATTCAAATTGGGATTCGACCACTCCAAGGTGCAGCAAGGAATGATCGCCGGGCCGGGATTTTGCAAAGTGATTTGCGCCTGGAAGGTAGAGTTGTTTTGAATCGGAGAGGTAACGCTGATCTGTTGCAAACCCGTCCACGCCGGCGCGACGTAATTTGTTCGCGCATGTTGGAGGAAGAACGCGATCACCGAGGCATTGGCGTCAAAAGCAACATTGTCATTCGCGTTCGGCCACAAATGGCCGCCTTCAGTCAGGGCGATGAAGTCCACTCGTTTGGAAATGCCGCAACTGGTGAAACGAGCGAGCACCGCCGAGTTTGTCACAAGCCCGTTGGTCACGGCGCGGGGGTAACACTCTGTTTGAAAATGGCCAACGCTTTGAAAATTCGTCACTACGTTCGTCACAAAATAATTGACGCTGTTGGTAGTGCAGCCGTTGTTCGTGACCCAATAATTGGCCGCTGCCTGGGCGGGTGATTGCATCGCGCCGTCAATGTTCGTTCCGCCGAAATAAGGTCGGACGCAATCGTTCGTGGCGTTAACGATTAGAATTGGATACGGCTCCAACGATGGTCCGGGAAGGACGATAGGATTGGTTCCCTGCGAACCAGCAATGGTCGATCCGATGCTCGCCAGTGCGGCAAAGACGTTCGTCGTGGTGATGCCGAGTTGATGCACCATTTGTCCGCCGTTGGAAAAGCCGCCCGCATAGACTCGGAAGTTGTCGATGAACAACGCGCACTTCAACACGTTGACGAGATCGAGAATGAATTGCGTATCGTTCACCTCGGCTTCATACGGACGCGGCACGTTGAACATCCAACTCGTCGTGTCATCGCGACGTGTTGAATCAGGCAGAACCAAAATCATGTTGTTCGAGTTGGCATTGCTGAAAAGAGCCGGGTGCAGCGCGGCGAATTCACCCGCCGTCTGGCCGCCACCGTGCAAGATGACCGCGAGCGGCGACGGGACGAGGTTGGTCGGATTATAACTCTGCGGAATAAATAGCCGATAATTCCGCGTCAATCCGCCGGAAACCAATTTCAATCCCAGATGCGTTCCTGGAGTCGTGGGGACGGGCGTATTGGTCAGCGCAAAAAATTGGAGCCGAAAGAAATCCTTGGGCAACGAAGTCGTGAGGACGTTGGTGAGAATGCTGTTGGTCACTTGCGCCGGATAAGGCCGCATCACAATCTGCCAACTCAGCAAATTCGATGAGTGTTGAAGTTCCTCTGACATGTTGGAACTGGATTGCCAGGTGAGTTGAACCTGGTTCGTGGCGAGTGATTTGTATTGCAACAAAGCCGCGTCCGCTTTGATTCCGAGCAGGGCGACTGCACCAATTGTTAACATCCCGAACACGGACAGAATTTTTTTCATTCGATTAGGTTGATTTCACGGATTTTCTCGAGGTTGCAAATACCCTTCACGAGCCGGAGACGCAATCATCATCCTGTTGTTACAATCTATTTCACGAATCTATTCTCAGCCGCAAACCCATCTCGCCGTCGAAATGTTTTTCTGGTAACACG
>JBBQAX010000134.1:0-11375 GCA_038316905.1 Verrucomicrobiota bacterium
TTCACCACCGGACCCCGGCAACACATAACGTGTTCGGCAGGTGTAATAGTTCCGTGGAAATTTCCTTACAATCAGGGTGCAGTAGGCTTGTCCTATCCCACGCATCCCTGACGACAGGTGATGGAAAACCGTAGATCGAGACGCGGATTTTTGTCCGCTTTGAGAGGCGAAAACGTGTCAGGTAAAAAAGCAGGAAGCCGTCAAAAAGAAACTCCGGCGAACCGTAATTAGAATGAAATAAATTTCATAATTTCGATCTCGTCCGCGTAATGCAGCAGGATTCGGTTGTGGGAGAAATCAATATTTTCTGGAGTCCCATTTTTCACGAAAGACCAGAGTTTTTTCCCGTTGGAAGGATCCATCCGAAAAATCTGGAAACTTCCGCCCTCCCGGGATTGCGCGCTAAAAGCTTCCTCGACGGCCCGAATCATCGCGAAACCTCCCCGGCCAACATCGGTGATGTAGAGATATTTTCCCGTCGGAAAACATCCGCTGCCCATCTGTTTACTTTTCCACAACATTTTCCCGGACTTAGGATCCACTTTCAAAATGATAGGCTGAACAGGATCATTCACCTTGATCTGTTCCGAAAACTGAATGTCTTCAGGAGAAGCGGTCGTAGTGCTCACATATAACATGCCTTTGTCGTCGAATTGAATGTGCTGAATGCCAACGCTCGGCAGACGCCAGCGCACTGTCGCGGTCGGCAATTCAAACGCGGTGAGATGGCCTTGATCAAAAACGTAAAGAATGCCGTCTGCTTCAACGCAGGGAGAGCTGGTGGACGTCTCATCGCCGGTGACGAACTCGTCTGCAATTGAGAATTGCAATTTACTCTCCGCAATTTTTGCATTTTTTTTGTCGAACAAATAGAGCGTTTTTCCCGCAAACAAAGTGTCCACCGTCTTTTGAGGGAAGAAAACAGGGAGACTAGTGACCTCGCCTTTCCAATCCGGTGCGTTCTCTTCCATTGACCGCCGCAACGTCACCTCATAACGACTTTCATCCCCCTGCTTGTAGCCGCCGCCCGAACTGCGTTTCATCTCATTGAAAAGTTCTTCCTGAATCGATCGCGCACTCGACGATGCTCTTGTGTCCGAACCCAAGTTCGACGGCCCCGCCGCTTTCATCGTCTGCACCATCGTTAACTTTGGTTCGAGCAACTTGACCTGCATTTCCACCATGTTCTGGCCCGTAGGAAAAAATTCCGTGCTCGATTTATGAATTGAAACCCGATTTTTCTTTGAGGCTTCCAGCTCGTATCTCATGAGCAAAGCCGCCGTCGGCAACACTCCCTCCGGCAATTCGTCTGAGACCGCAGCCGCTTCGCGCAATGCGGAAGCCATCTCCGCCGTTTTGAATTCACCCGAGGTCAGATTAATTTGGGTCACGATTTTTTTTGCCCGCACCTTTTCAGAAACGACCAGGAGCGTTGTTTCTCCGGGCGTAAAGGCAGCGAATCTCCCCTGGAATGGCACACTGTATTTTACGCTTCCAGATTTCAAATCGACACACACTGCGCGATGTGAAAGGCAGACCCACATGTTGTCGCCGTGGAAAAAGGGAGGGGCTTTAACTGAGGAGGAACTCTCATAATTCGTAAATTCATCATCCTCGAAATCATCAGCGGTTTTGTTCGCCGCGCTCCGATTCCCATTGGCGACCTTTGCTTCAGGCTCGGCCTTTGGCTCCTCCAATGCCGTTGTCCAAATATCTTTCTTCAGTTTGATGTCGTGCAGTGAAACCTGATCCTTTCTCAGCATCAAAATCTGGTTTGGTCCGAGAAATTGTGCGTAAACTCCATCCGTGTTTGCCGGGAGCTTCAGCGAGTAATATGGACGCGGTTTCAACCCCACCGAAATGTACCAAAACCATGCGCCTGCCAACGCGACTAAAATCAAAACGACAACTGACGCGATCGCTAAAACTTTCCGATTTTCGCCACGCTCCACCACATTGCGCTGCAACTTGTAAGCCGGAACTTTGATCCCTTCCTGGTCAGCGCGATAGCGGCAATTGACGGAGCACAAAAATCCGAACGTTTGCATGCACTCAGGACAAATCGCTTTCTGGCAAACGACGCAATGTTCCACCGCAAAATTCCGAGGATGACGTGAACACTTCTCAGCCGTTGGTGTAATAACTTCGGCGGAACTGTCGCTGGATGGTTCCGCTACTGCTGCTGGTTGATGCGCTACTTTCAAGCGAATGCCGACTGGCTTCACCGCTGTCATCTCCGGCGCGGGAACGTCCGTGCCCAATGCTTGTTGAATTACCAAATTGGCGTTTTCCGTGGCATCGGCTCCGCACTGTGGGCACGTGATAGCGATCGGCATCTTTCCGTCCACCGGTTCGACATCGAAGGAAAACTTCGTCTGACAGGAGCATTGGACTTTGATGTTCATTTCGGTTTTGGATTTAGAAGAACGACGTTGGTCGGAAATAAATAATCCCGTGCTGCTCGTGCTTTAATAGCCGTGAACGCGCCGTCGCAAAACAAAACATTCCCGCCGGATTTTGAATGATTAGCGCCCGGCTCTTTTCCCGTATCGGAAAACATCAATTGTCGTTTGATCTTGGGAAACGAATTCACTTGCCGGTCGGATAAAAGAAGGGCGTCCGACCCGTCGTTTTTGGTGCGGCCCATGTAAAATGCATAGCTGATGCGACGTTTCGCGAAAGGCTCGGCTTCCGGCAATTTATTGTCATCGCTCGCTGGACAAATAAACATTTCCGTAACCGTGGTGCTACGCGGCACCAGCAAGCTTAGTGGCGGTTCAGAAGCCTGAGCTTTCTCGACGACAGGAAAAGTTCCCTTGTTGTCCGTCGAATAAACGCTCAAAGCCAAATAGATATTCTGCAGATTTTTCTGGCATCCAATTTTCAGCTTTTGCTGATCAGAAAACATCCCGCGCCCGATCATCATGGATGAAAGAATTAAAATAATGATGAGCGTGACGAATAATTCCAGCAGCGAAAAACCCGCGCAGAAACGTCGATCCGTTCCGGGCTGTTTTCTGGATTTCGGGGGAAACTGCACGGAGAAAATCTAATGTAACGCCCTCGAAAACTGAAAACATTTTATGTGCGATTTTGTAAGTTGGAAGATTGCCAGTGGAATCTCTGTTCATTAATCTCGCGTCAATGAACGCAACGAATTCCCAGACTGAATTCCTCATGAAACAGGAGGATCAAGTGCGCGAATTGGTCCCAAAAATTTCTCAGCATGCACCCAAAGAAGCTGCGAAACTGCTCGTCTCGTTTCGGCCTAAAATCATTGTCAACGTTTTGGAGCTTCTCAATCCCGGACTGCGCCAGAACGTTCTCGAATGTTTTCCTCAAAAGATTCTGGGTGAAATCCTCGCTGAAACCTCCCCCGAAAATCGCGCGCAGTGGATTCGCAACACGGAATATGACGCTGGAACTGTGGGTCGATTGATGGAACCGCCGCTGGCGATTTTCCGCCCTGGTGTGACGATTGCGCAAGCCATTGAGGAATTACGTTGTCTCGTTAAAAAAGCGTTTATCACCTACGCCTTTGTCATCGACGATGATAAAAAGCTTCTTGGCGTTGTGGCCATGCGCGAGTTGGCTTTGGGCAACGGCACCGAATTACTGGATGAAATTATGGTGCGCAAACCATTTTATCTTACTCCCGATATGTCACTCATTGACGCGATGCGCGCTGTCGTGACACGTCATTTTCCAGTTTATCCGGTTTGCGATTCCGAAGGGCGGCTCGTCGGGCTTGTGCGCGGTCAAACGCTTTTTGAAGTGCAAGCGATCGAGCTAAGTTCACAAGCCGGGTCGATGGTTGGTGTCGAAAAAGAAGAACGCCTCGTCACGCCCTGGATGCGCTCCTTGAAGTTTCGCCATCCATGGCTGCAATTGAATTTGCTCACCGCATTTGTCGCCGCGGCGGTTGTTGGAGCCTTCTCTGACATTCTCGATAAAATTGTTCTCCTTGCCGTATTCCTTCCGGTGTTGGCAGGCCAATCGGGCAACACTGGATGCCAGGCGCTTGCCGTGACATTACGCGGGATTACGCTCGGTGAGTTAGGCAAGGACAAACAAAAGCGGCTCGTTGCAAAAGAAGCGCTTCTTGGATTATGCAATGGCGCGCTCGTAGGCCTCACGGCTGGCGCCGGCATGTATTTTTATGCACTTCAACAAAAACATGCTGCGGCATTGATGCTCGGGTTCGTGGTGTTCCTCGCCATGATGGCCAGTTGTGTCGTTAGCGGAATTGCTGGCGCGTTGGTTCCAATTACCTTGCGGAAACTTGGCGCAGATCCGGCGACGGCTTCGAGCATTTTTCTAACAACGGCCACCGACGTCGTGAGCATGGGAACGTTTTTGGGGTTGGCGTCACTCTTGATCTGACGGCGAGAGGTTGCCTGCGACTTTTCCTTTGTTCGATCAAGGCCATGCTCTCATTTCCTAACCGACTTACTTTTTAAAGGTTCTGCAACGTCCCTTTATTGCCGCCGGAACAAGCCGGCGAGTTCTGTAAATCTCGGAAAGAGTCTTTGAGCGAAGCCGCCTCGCCGCACCACATTTACTCCGCCAACGATGGTCTTTGATTGCAAAACCCGGAAAAAACAGCGTAGCTGAGCGCGAACAACAACAAGGTATTATTATGGCAAAAGGAAATAGAAGTCAGAAAAAAGAAATCAAAAAGCCGAAAAAAGAGAAACCGAAGACGATTGCTGCTGCGCCCCGGAGAGGAACCTGAGGTCGCGGACGGCCGGTTAATCTTAGATAACCACCGCCACAGAGATGTGGCTACAAACGGGGGCGCGAAGACAAGGTTTTCGGCACCCGTTTTCATTCGCCTAAAAGAGTTAATTTCCCGGCCAAAAAATATTGTCCCTCCAGATAAAGCTCGGCACTCTCTGCGCCTTAATGCAACAGGTGAACTTAGGAATTATCGGTGGCGGCACAGTAGGCGGCGGTGTTTTTGACGCACTTCATCGCAACGGCGCGCTCGTTGCCTCCCGCCTCGGCGTGCAGATCAACGTCGTGCAGGTTGCCGTTCGCACTCTGAATAAACTGCGTAACGTAAAAATTTCTCCCGCGTTGCTCACGACCGATTGGCGCAACGTCGTCAACAATCCAAACGTCCACATCGTCGCGGAATTAATCGGCGGAACCACCATTGCCAAAGAAGTGGTTTTACTCGCATTGAAACGCGGCAAGCCCGTGGTCACGGCGAATAAAGCGTTGCTCTCCGCGCACGGCGAAGAACTTTTTGCAGCAGCGGAAAAATACGGTGCCAATCTTTATTACGAAGCGAGCGTCGCTGGCGGAATCCCGATCATCAAAGTTTTGCGGGAGGGATTGATTGGCAATCGCATCACGCGGCTTTATGGAATCGTCAACGGCACCTGTAACTACATTCTCACGCGGATGAAACTTGAAGGTGGCGATTTCAATGAAATCCTGGCGGACGCGCAACGACTCGGTTACGCCGAAACGCCGCCGGATCTTGACGTGGATGGCCATGACGCTGCACACAAAACTGGAATTTTAGCGTCGCTCGCGCATGGGTTTTGGGTAAGGCCAAAAAATATTTACGTTGAAGGCATTCGCTCGATTACCAAGCTCGACATTCAATTCGCTGGTCAACTTGGCTACACGATCAAGCTATTGGGAATCGTGAAGGAAATGGGCGATGGCCGGGTGGCGATGATTGATTCTAAAAAGAAATCCGGCGGTAAATCAAAGAACCAGAACAGCAAATCCGTCCAGGTCTCCGTCTATCCCGCGTTGATTCCGAATGCGCACGTTCTCGCGAGCGTGAATGATGTTTTTAATGCCGTGCTCGTTCGCGGCGATGTGGTGGGCGACACGCTTTATTACGGACGCGGAGCAGGGCAGGACGCAACGGCGAGCGCTGTTTTGAGTGACTTGGCGGATGCGGCACTCGATTTAAAATTCAAAAACAAAAATCGAATTCCGCCGTTCGTTCCGCACGAATGCGGCGGCGCGGTTTTGCCGATTGAGCACACGATTTCACGTTATTACCTGCGGCTTACCGTGACCGACAAACCTGGAACGCTCGCAAAAGTCGCCGCAATTCTGGCGAAGTTGAACATCGGAATTTCATCCGTCATTCAACCGGAAGGACACGAAGGCGAAAGTGTTCCGCTGATCTTGATGATTCACGACGCGCCAAATTCCGCGATGAATAAGGCCATCTCGCAAATCAAAAAAATGTCAGTTGTTAAAGGGCAACCCGTCATGATTCGCGTGGAAAATTTTGAATAGAGAGAACTTCATGGGAGCACTTCTTTTTCACAGCACAAACGGACAATCGCCCGCAGTCAATCTGCGCGACGCGATGCTGATCGGCCAGGCGCCGGATCGCGGATTGTATTTCCCGGAACAATTTCCGCGTCTCACACCGTATGAAATCACCGCGTTCGCGGATCTGCCGTATCACGAAATAGCCTTCCGCATTTTGTCGCGTTTCACCGACGGCGTGGTTCCAAATGACACACTCGCTGAGATGTGCCGCCAAGCTTACGACTTTGTCATCCCGCTTGAGAAAACTTACGACCGCGTCCATGTCATGCGGCTTGATCAAGGGCCGACGGCATCGTTCAAGGATTTCGCGGCGCAAATGATGGCGCGATTGTTCGGACATTTCCTGCGTGAAACCGGACAGGAACTTACCATTCTTACTGCGACGAGTGGCGACACGGGTGCTGCGGTGGCTCACGCGTTCCACAACATTCCCGGCGTGCGCGTGATCGTGCTGTTTCCCTTCGATGAAGTGAGCCGCTCGCAACGCAAGATGATGACGACGCTGGCCGATAACGTTCGGACCGTCGCAATCGACGGCAAGTTCGATGATTGCCAGGCGATGGTGAAACGCGCGTTTGCCGATCCCGCGTTGCAACACATTCCACTCTCTTCTGCGAACTCGATCAACATCGGGCGTTTGTTGCCGCAGAGCGTTTATTATTTCTACGCTGCCTCGCGTTTGGCGAAACCGGAGGAGCCAATTGTCTTTTCTGTGCCGAGCGGAAATTTTGGCGACATGATGGGCGCAGTCGTCGCGCATCAAATGGGTTTGCCAATCAAGAAGTTGATTGCGCCTGTAAACAGCAACGACGCTTTCCCGCGCTTCCTCGAAACGGGCCGTTACGAAAAAATTGTCCCGTCGCGGAATGCAGTTTCCAACGCGATGAATGTTGGGCATCCGAGCAACCTCGCGCGACTCGTCGCAGTTTACGGCGGACGCATGGACGAAACCGGGAAAATCCACCAAATGCCGGACCTCGATGCGATGCGGCGCGATGTGTTTTCGAGTTCCGTTTCTGATGAGCGGACGCGCGATACGATTCGCGAAGTCTGGAATAAATACGAATTGCTTTTGGAGGCGCACGGCGCAGTCGCCTGGCGCGGCTTCCTCGATTGGCTCGCGGTGGAATCGATTGGTGATTCGCCAGCCGTGATTCTTGAAACCGCCAATCCCGCCAAGTTTCCCGAGGAGATCGAGAAGACAATTGGTTTTTCGCCCGATGTTCCCGCTCCGATGGAAGCGATGAATCAAATGCCCGAAGATTTCGACCGCATGATGGCGGATTACGAAAACTTTCGGGATTATTTAATCTCAAAACATATTGGCTGACCAGGTCCGCCGCATCCTTCGGAAGGGAGGACGGCTCGTGGTGGTGAAACCCTGGCTGACACCTTTCTGAGTCTGACTCATGCCCTTTGCAGAAATGCTCTCGTGCAGAATATCTTATCTCAGTTGGGAAACCTCAGGCATGACATTCCGCAGCATCTGAAAAAATGGATGATTGGGATTATCCGGCTCGAGGATGAGAACCTCACGGTCATTGAAATAGTTTAGCAGGTTCCTATTTTCTGCTTCCCCTAAATCTCGAGCCCAGACAACGCGGGAGTTGTCGATGTCAGCGCGGTTATAGACCCATTCCGAGTCAGGAACATGGCCAGGGCCATATTTCACAATCACCAAATGTTTTTTACCGTCGGCCTCAAGATGGGAAAGCACCGCGGCACGTCGATATTCCCAAGCCGTTCTTTGATACAGCGATTGTCGGTCGGCAAACGATGCCAGACTGAAAATGCAAAGATAAATAATCAGGACACGCGCTGCTAACCGTCCCCAACGTCGCCCCTTGAATTTCCAAAGATGGAGTTCCCGCAAGCCGAAGATCAGGAGGATCAAAAGCAACGGAAAAATCGGGGCTGTATAATGCGGGAATGTATAAATCGCCAGGCTCACGGAGATGACCAACGGCAGCAAAAATAACCAGAGAGCCAAACGACATCGTGGCTCACGGCGGGCAACGGCAATGATTGGGATCAAACAAACAAAGGCCAGTTTGTGCCAAAAGAATTCGTCGTAACGCTGAAGCTTGCCTAAAACGTTGGTAACAAATCCTCTGCTGGTTCGGGCAGAATCAGAATAGAGATCCTCCCTGTAATAGAAAAAACGCATTTCTTCGTTGTGGTAACTGGGAACAGTTGGCCGATCCGAACCCCATATAAAAAGCGGTTTGTTACTATATTGGTTTTCATAGACCGCGTACGGCATCGTCAATGGGTGTCCGGTGACGCGAAAATTGTAATAACCGTTAAAGGCTAAAAAAGGCATTGCCGCTGCGGTTAGAGGAATGACAAATCGCTTTAGGATTACACCGCCATTCCAACTCTTTCGCCACTGATATAACAGCGCCACACCAGCAAGACAGCAAAGCACGAATCCTTCGAAAGGACGGTTTAGAGCTAAGACGCCAGCGCCTAAACCCATCATTGCGCTCGGAGAAAGTTCCGGTGGCTTCTTTAAGTTTCGCCAAAAACCTCCCAGGAAAATTGCTCCGCCTAAAAGCGAGACAGTTCCACCCCAGTAGTTCCAATTCCATTCCATTACTTGAGGGTTGAACAAGGCCAGGGCAGTGCCCGTAAGTGACCAGGCTTTTGGGAACACCGAGTTTAACATCCAAAAAATCGCAGCCGCAGCCAAGGCCATGGACAGCCAAACTCCTAAAATCGGGTGGCCAGCTAATTGCCCCACAGCTAGAAACAGCCCTTTTCCGGGAGGATATTTTGAATTGTAAGTCGGATGTTGGATGATGTGGAAACTTTCGAAATGTTTCCACATTGGATGAGGTGGATTTGTCAGTCGCCCCTCGCAAAACGTATCGGCATTTAGCAGAGAAGAAAATTCGTCCGAGACTCGCGGTTCAGGCAAAAGGAGGAAGGACGCCCAAAGACAACTGAACACCAAGGCGGAAATCACAATCGCAAAAGGAGCAAGGCGACTATTGGCGAACCGGGATAAAAAGCTCTCAACGCGACGAAAGCATTTTCCGCTCGCACTCGGAAACAACAGCAAAAAAAGACCTGCCAGGGTTGGAACAAGAATGGCAACTAAGAGTAAGGAAATCATGGTGGCGAGGACGTCTGCTTCGTCCGCTGCAGGCGAGCGATAAATTGCAATTTTCGATCAAAGGGAACGGAGGCTGGCCATGGATAAAGTTTGAGGCTGGTGTGATTCTCCACGGCGGTCAATCCGAGTGAATCAAACGCAGCGTCCCACTTTTTCGCCGGCCAATAGTTATGAGGAAGCGCGACGTTGTGGCGGCGATTCCCAATCCCATCCATGAATCTTAAAGTTGCGTGGGCGAACAAACCGTCCGCATTGTGATCCTTGATTAAGATGGAGTGTCGCATCACACGACGCGCCTCTCGCAATAAAACCATCGGATCTTCGGTATGATGCAAGACATCGACGAAAAGTACAACGTCGTAGGATTGATCTGGAGCGGTAAGCGTTTTTCCGTCGAAAAGCGTGACCGGCACGTGAGTTTTTTCGCGAACCAAAACATCCACTCCGTGGATTTGCACGTCGGGCCGTTTTTGTTGAATCAAGTGATCCAGCCAACCATCGCCGGCACCGACATCCAGCACTTTGGCGTTTGCAGGTAATTGTTGAGCGAGCAATTCGGACAGCCGATGAACTCGGCGACCATGCACATAGCGCGAATGAATATTTTCTATCAGGTTCATTTACGAGCCATGCCAAGAAGGCTGACGAAGAAACTCGATAAAACAGTTTGAAATCCCAAGGCGGAGAGAGTGATTCCTGGAACGACGAGGCGCATCGTATGGCTGTAATTCAATGGGCCAAAGTTCACAGTGTGCCATTGGTAAACCGCGGCGGCGAGCAGGCAAAACCCGGCGAGCAAAGCTAGAACCCCAAGGATTAAACCTTTCTCCAGATTCATAATTTTGAAGAATCTTGTGACTCGCGGATCTTCTGGAAGAAGTTTTTCTGTGATGGCAAAGGTCTTTGCCAAAATAGCAAACAGCGTGGATTGATACCCCAAGAGAATCGCCAAACTGGCGAAGAGCAACGTGTGCGCATCAAAATTGATCTGACCGATCGAGAGTCGCGGTAGAGCGAGGGAATAGCCAATCAAGCCGAGGAAGATCATTGCCAAACCTGGATACCAAAAAAGCCAGCGCGGACTGAACAAAACGTAAAACCGCAGTGTGCGCCAACCATCACGGACGGTTCTGAGATGGGGTTTGGTGTTAACGCGTCCGTCCCGATGCAGGGTGATTGGAATTTCGGCAATCTTCGCGCGGCCGAGACTTGATTTGATGATCATCTCGGTTGCGAATTCCATTCCCACGCATTGCAGTTCAAGCCTCTTATAATGCTCTTTTGTAAAAGCTCGAAGTCCGCAGTAAACATCATGAATCGGCGTGGAAAACATTTGGCGCGCCATCAAAGAGAAGGCTGGATTCCCGATCCAACGATGGGAAAACGGCATTGCTCCTTTCATGACCGTGCCGCCGCCCGCCGGCAGACGACAGCCTTGCACGAGATCATAACCTTCGCGCAATTTTGCCAGGAACCGAGGCGCATCCAGAAAGTCATAACTGTCATCTGCGTCGCCCATCAAAATATATTTGCCGTGGGCTGCCGTGATTCCCGCCATCAAAGCATTGCCATATCCCTTCGCGCTCACGTGGATAACTCTCGCTCCCAAACGTTCTGCGATGGCAACCGAATCGTCACTGCTGCCGTTATCAGCGACAATAATTTCGCCAAAAATCTTTCCCTCTTTCAATGCGCGGCGGGCTTTTGCGATGCAGGATTCAAGCGTTGCCGCCTCGTTCAAGCACGGCATTACGATCGATAATTCAATGGGATTAGTTTCTGTTATTTGGTCCTGCAAAGTTGGAAATAAAACTAAAGATGCGCCGATTTGATGCAAACCATTTTCCAATGGTCGCTTTTTGTGCCGGCTCCAAGCTGCCTATTCTTCTGCAATTCCTCGCTTCCCAAATGAACTTAAAACTACTAATCATTTCGACGCGCGTGCCCA
>JBBQAX010000135.1:0-11337 GCA_038316905.1 Verrucomicrobiota bacterium
TGGGGCAAAAGCATTTGCCAGTTCGGCCCACCTTTCGGTGTTCCAGCCGGGCCTTGTGCGCGCCGGCTTTTCCGCCACGCTTCGAGAAACGGCGGCTGACCACCGTTGCAACAGCGGCCTCGCACCCTCAAGACTACCTAATCCTTGATCACGCGCCCAGGCATCCACTAATCCCTCCGCGTTCGGTCCGGGCCCGAGGTTTACATTTACCAGTCCCAAGTGAATCGCCAGTCGTTTGTAAACGCCGTAGAAGCCGAAAATCCGTGGCGTTTTCAAGTAGCTCCGTGCATCGATATAATCATGTTGGCTGAGAGCGCGACGGGCGACCAGCGTCCCAGGAACGCCCCAGATTTCCGGATCATCGTCCATCGTCCGAAGGAATGCCTCGACGACGAGCCATTCCCAAACGAGGTAAGGAGATGCGTCCCGCTGCTCCGGATCATCCTCAATGTCCTCAGTCACTACCGCGCCGACGGCCATCGCGGTGAGAAAACGGATGCGCTGCATTCGCTCCCGCACGGCGGGAACCAGACGAATTGCGAGTTGGTCAGCAATTTGGTAGAGCCCGAGTGGATCAAGGGTTCCCTCGCTCGTACCGGGAGGATCATAGGTGGTTAGAAATGGAAGGGTCAGGGTCATTGGGTCAGCAAGCTAATAACGTTCATTTGAGTTTCATGACAGTTCAAAGGGGCAACTGGGTTTGGCTGATTTCGCGGGAGAGAAGCCAGGGCAAAGTGCGGCGCACGATGTTGGTGATCATGGGTTCGATAAGCTTAAATTTTTCTTCCATGATTTCGTCCATTTCAACCGTAGGCTCAAAGCCAATGCGGGCGACGAAGCCGAAATTGCCAAACGCGTCAAACCGGGCGAAACCAAGACTGATACCGGTGAACATGTTCCTCACAAATTTGGATACGCGCGCCACGGAGGCAGGATCGGTTTTGCCAGCGGCCAGGCGGCGGACCTCCTTTTCCTGGTCGAGCATGAGGGCGATTGCCAGCTTTTCGATCTGACGCTGATCCAAGTCCACGAACGCCTGATAATAATTTTCATCCACGGGCTCGAAGTGGCCCTGCTCAGCCGCAATGGCTTCAATGTGGTCAATGATGTCTTTGGGGCGGTTGGGATTATTCATCTTATAAAGAAAAGGTTTTAGATTAGCTCCCTCACCTCAACCTCGATGCCGCAGTTGCGGAAGACCCAGCATTTGATGGCGGTTGGGCCGGTGCCGTTTTGACGGCAAACTGAGCCTTGCTTCCCGATCAGCAGCAGTTTCCTGACAGGCTTTCCAGAATCCTTCGCGAGGATGGCTTTGAAAATGTCTTTCTCGAATTCGGTGACGATGTTGCGGAGCGACAACGCGATCTCGACGACGGTTTGTTCGGATGGGATGTAGTAATCAAAAGTATATTTAATGCCCGGCGCAGCCCTTTCCTGGAGCAAAACTTCATCGCGAAAATTGTCGGTGACGACTTGATCCAGAGCTTTCAGATATGCATTGGTGACGCCGTTGCCTTTTTCCAATCCCGGGCCAACCCGTTCCTGAAACGAGGGGATCAAGCTCGCTGTCTTTTGCGCGAGTTCAAAAATTTGGTCGGCGATGGATCTCATGGCGATTTGGAGAATTTGGCAGCCAAGAGATGTATACGTAATTGCAGAAGAAGGCGTGCTGCGGAATTGAAGACGGTTGGGTCGAATTTTTCGACATGCACTTTGCCAGTTAAATATTCCTTAGCGTTTTTCAGACGCAACCATGTTAAATCTGAAAACATTTTCCGCTTCCCCGACAACGCCAATAAGCCTCCAGTTGTCTGCTTTTGACCGTAAGAAATCATTTCTTCTCGAAATGTGAACCATTCATCCATGTGCGCCGTAAACGCCTTTTTTAATGCGTCGATTGCCGCCGCTTTGCGGCCAGCCTGGAGATGCGCTAAAGCCGAACCAATTTGTTCACCGATAGTGATTTGTTCCAGCTTTTCATCAGGCTCGGCGAAGTCATCGCGTGTAAGGCAACTTAACAGCAGGTCAAAGTCTTCGACCGCACGAATGCCATTGGAAATTTCTGCGCTGATTTCATCTTCCAGCTCGGGATTGAAATGCGAATGCGGATTGAGCACAAAGTGACGCGCGTGTTTGATTTCCTTCAAAATCGCTGCAGCGAGGGCGCAATCCTTTGGATTGCGCAAAGTGCTTAAATGTTTTTCGATGCTACGCAGAAAATCATTTGTATCGAGGTCCCGGCGAGACTCCACATAGGTCACTGGCAACCGCATTTCCTCGCAATAGGAACTCATCATTGCTTCAAACGCAGTCCGTGCGTAAACGGCAGCAGCTTTGATGTCCGCTGGAACCGGCGCTTCGGGCGCAAAATGGTTACGGGCCTGAATCAGGAGTGTTTCACTAGATGCAACGGCAATCGGAATTTCAACTCCCGCTGCTTTGCGCATTCGAAGGGTTACGGTTTTCCAATCGCGCGACCATTCGCCATCCCTCATGCGAGACTTCAACACTTCGAACCAAGCTTTGTGGTACGTCAAAATGATAACCTGCCAATCACGGAAGAGTTTTTGGACAATATTTAAGACCATCATCCGGTTCGACATGTCGAGGCCGATGAGAATGTCATCCAATACCAATAATCTGAAATCCGCCGCCGGAGACTGTTTCAAGCCCGAAAAATAAATCGTCATGGCCAGTGCCGATAACCGCGCCTCATTCAGAAATTGATAGTAATCATCTTGACGCGAACGTTTAAAAGAAGGCCGAAGCAAAATCGTCGGCGGAATCAAGTCCTTGGGTTTCCAACGGTACGAAGCCGGTTTGTATTCCACATCCACGGCAAGCTCTGGATCGAAGTCGCTCAATAATTTGGAAGCAAACGAAACGGAATCCCTGACGACACGCTCAAATCCAGCGTTGAAATTCTTAATAGAAGTATCGAGCCAGCTTGGTTTCCAGCAGTATGGCTGGAAGGGGCGTTGAATATCTTTCCATTCTTCTCCGAAGGACTTCCGCGTCACGGGATTTTGATAGAGAGCGAGCAACGGATTGATAAGGACGTCGAACAGGTTTATTTCGTTTTTTCCCAAAGGGAGCTGATGAACGCGCAGCAAGGACCTGTAATCCAAAAATCCTTTGCCTTGGTCAACCGTTCGCATTTCTGGACTACGAGGATCGTTTTTGGCGGCGGACCACTCGTAAACTTTGTCCGGCATTAAGACATCCGTAGCTGATGGTGCTGAAAAGCTAAGTCGAATAGCCGATGGGTCTGTGTTGTACCGGTGCCGATGGGCGTCGTGCTTTGTAAGCCGTTCTGGACTTTCAAGGAAGTCGGTCAGGCCATTGAAGAGCGAAGATTTGCCCGCGCCGTTTTCGCCATAGACAAGGAGATTACAGCCATCAGGCAGATCGAGGGAGAAGCGTCCGCGAAACGCTCGGTAGTTTTCAAATTCGATTTTGGTCAGTCTACCAATGACCCGCTTGTAACGCGATACGGAGGGAGAAGGATCGGGAAGCTTCGCGGTTTCTGCGGGCGGAATAGCTGGAGGCACAGGTGATTCGGGTAAAGCCGGCGGCACGGGAGGATTGACTGTGCCTTCGCTCACGCCGCGTTTTTCCTTCCCTGTATTTTCATCCTTGGAAATTAACCAGGCTGACCAGATTCCAGCTCGTAGAGCATCCGCCAGATGCGGTCCATTTCGCCGCGCTCCACGACTTGGAGCGGCGTGGAGCCGTCGAAGGCAGGGTTAGGCGTTTTGAGCCAATGTCCAATTTGGGCGGGTTGAATCACGCGCGTAAGTCCGTCGAGCAACCGGTCCATCTCCACCAGCGCTTTTTCCTGTTTTGCGGACGGAAGAATGCCCTCGCTCCACTTGGCCACGGAACGCGGCGAGAAGCCGGTCAAGCGGACAATGACCGGTTGCGACATTTTGAAAGTAGCGCTGTATTGCCGGAGCAGGCCGGCATAATCCTTGGCGCCGCGGTGAGTGAAGCGAAAGCGGGTCAGCGCCGGATGAGCGGATATGGATTTTTTAGCGACGAGTGGCATATATTTCTGCCTGCACAATAGCCTGCATTATTGCAGGTGTCAAACTTTCTTGCGCACCCCCAAGGCGTCAAGCTTTTTGCCTTCCACGACTTCCAGATGGTCGGCGGCGCAAGCACCCGGAAAAATGATGACATTGACGCCACGCTTGACGGCAGCCGAGCGCGCGAGAATGCCGCTGCCGCCCGATTCTGCCACAGCCCGGCCGACGACCTGGGTGAAACTCTCTTTTCCGGCGGCCATCAGTTTGCGCCAATCCTCGGCCGCTAGTTCTTTCAGCGTCAGGTCCAGTTTCCGGCGAATGGCCGGATCCGTTAAATCGAGAACGCCGGTCAATTTGGCTTCAATGGCGACAAGCAGACGCGGGCTTTTGGTAGTCACACCATAATAGCGGTCGTTGGCTTTGCACTCTTCCAGTGCGGTGGAATCGGTGGTGCTGCCATAAAGCGTGGCATGGCCGGGCGGGTTCCAGCGTCCGCCGTGGACCTTTGCGCCCGCGCCGCTCAACACATCCGTGGTGGTGGGAAACTCCACCATTTGAAAGCGGAACAAGAGGCCGTTCCAAGGTATGAACCATTCCGGATGATTGAGGAACTCACCGCGCAATTCGGCGAAGCGAGGATGGCGATGGAGGCTGCTCATGCTTTGCCCTCGATGATTCGGATTTCCTCGATGCTATCAAGGGCGAAGAGCCCTTGGCGGAGCGGATGATTTGGCGCGTAGAGTTCTTCGAATTTGGCGCGAAGTTCGGCGAGTTCTGTGCCTTTCTTCATCCTGGACAACGGGAGCAACTTCGCTTCTTGGGCGAGTCGGAAAAAATGCAATCCGGCGGCGTGAAGCTCATCAGGAAAAAATAATTCATACACCAACGCATTCACCCATTGTTCAAAATATCCCGCCAGCAATGTCCCCCCTGCATTCGCCGACAATTCTCCGTTAGGCAAAACTTCGCGATGGAGCCAAAGCAAATATTCGACGAGGCGTTCGATAGTGGATTGTTGTGCAGAATCCGTTGGTGGAATTGGAACCTCATTAATAATAGGTGTTTGCAATGCCAAAAAGCCGCCCTTTGGACCACCGCTGTAGGTGTGAATGAAGTAGCTGCCGATCGTGGAATTAAAGATGGCAAGCAATAGAAATGGAGCGTCTGGAATAGCAAAAATTTTATTGTTTGGAACAAGCCCGCCGTGATCGTAAGCAAACGCATCGGTTCGATTAATTTCCTGATAGACAAGCTTGGGGTTTTTAAAAACATCCCAATACGCGCACGCGCGCATTTCCCAATAATAATCCCCCTTGTCATAACGTTGAATTAATTCATCACGATACGGCTGAAAGTGTTTAAAAACACCAGGATATGTCTTCGCAAAGATTTTCTCGGCCTTTTCATCAGGCAAGCCGCTCCAAGGATGTTGTTTGTTGGCCGAGGATTCTATTTGAATGAGCCATTCGTCTGACCGCGTTATAGTCCAGCGCGAAACGTCTCGGCCACGAAGCATGGGCCGGAAGAGCGTAATAGCATTTTCGTCTTCCCGCAAAATTACCGTGCGTGTTTTTTCCGGTACTATGAAAGCTTTCGTGTGGCCCGGTTTGATTCCGCTATAAATCGGAACAGTTAAAAATTTCCCAAGAGGTATTCCGCAGTCGCGCAATCGTGACAACAAAGTCTCATTTGCTTCACTAAGCAAGCGCCACGAATCTCCGGCCAGCGAAACCTGTTTTATTGGAATACCTTTTTTAGCAATTACATCATCAAGCGATTCAAGGGCAACTTTTTCATCCCATTTAACACCGATGATATTTCCCGTAGGAGAACCTTTCGATCCAATGAGGATGCAAGGCTCCGTTACTGCATCGAACACGTGCGTTTCGGCGAAATCCAAGAGCAACTTGAGGTTTAGCTCTGATTTGAGGAATTCACGGAGCTTTTCGCCGTAACCGGAATTCAAGAAGGCGTTGCTGCTAATGAAAGCAAGATTTCCAGTGTTACAGAGCAGCCGGACACCGCGTTCGTAAAAATAAACGTAGAGGTCCGCAGTCCCCGTGTAGCATTTGAAGCTGCGCTTCAAAGCAGGTTTTAACTCTTTGATTTCTTCTTGTCGAACGTAGGGTGGATTGGCAATTACGACATCAAAGCCGCCTCGTTTCTGAAAAACTTCGCCGAAATGGAGCCGCCAGAGAAAAAATGGTTTCCGGTGTTTGGCGCTGGCGCGTTTCAGTTCAGCAATCGCTTCCTCTCGCCCTTGTTCCCGAAGTGTTGCCTCCATGAAACTCCATTCAAAACCATCCAATTCTTTGCGAAGTTTTTCTTTTTTTCCGCGTGAATCCTCGTTGAAAAATGTGGCGTGGAGCTCCTGAATACGCAGGAGGCTGGCCCAACTATTTTGCTGATTGAGTTCGCCCTGCGCGCTGGTCTTGGCTTCGACAGGATGCACGAGGGCTTCCAGACGTTTCTTCAGCCGCCTGATTTCCTGTTCTGCGGCCAGCTTCTGCGCTGGGTTCCCGGCGTGATGAAAACGAATCGCGTCGGCAGACAGTCGGGCAATGCGCGCCCGTGTCTCCTCCAATTCCGATTCCCGCGCGGTATCCGGAGGTTGCAGGAGCTTTTCGTCCAGCAACCGGACGCCATCAAATTCTTCGAGCAGGGAATTTCCCTGCATGATTTTGTAGTCGAGGTTGGGCAACGGCTGGATATCGCTGATGTCATCCTCATCCACGACCATCGAAAGCCAGAGACGGAGCTTGGCGATTTCCACGGCGCCGGGATCGAGATCGACACCGTAGAGAGAATAATGAATGGCGTGACGTTTCAGGCAATAGGCGCTGCGATCCATTTTTGCGGCGGGCGCATTCTGCTTTTCGAGTGACGGTGTCAGCGCCATGCGGGCTCGAACGATTTCGTGCATCATTCCCACCGGGAACGCGCCGGACCCGATGGCCGGATCGCAAACGGTAACATTGGCCAGGAGATCATCCACTCGCGTCGCATTCTGGCTGATCGTTTCCGGCAGGCGCTTGTCGGCATGAGCCTTTGTTTCCTTCGCTTCGAAGTCGGCAAATCGTTCGGCGAGCCGGAGAAACAAGGCGCTGTCTTCCTGCGGAATGTCAGAAGCGCGCGCGGCGAGATAATGCAGCAGCGCCTGCTGGCACATGTAATGAACGATGACGCGCGGCGTGTAGTAGGTGCCGCTGGAATGACGGACGTTTTCCGGGAGGAGATTTTCAAAAACCTTGCCCAACATTTCAGGATCGACCGCGACTTCCTTTTCGAGCGGCTCCGCTTCGTTGACGGTGAAATTATAGCGGTCGAATACATCGAGCACGCCTGTCCCGATGTCGCCTTCGTCATTTTCCTCGCTGTTAGAAAAAAGAGTGTCGGGAAGAAGAATGTCGGTTTCCTCCCATTTGTAGCCGAACAACGGCTCGAACAGACCGCCATTCAGAAATGGAATGCGACAGTCGAAACTGGGATAATAATGATCTTCTTCCAAGCGCGGACGAGAGAGAGCGTCGTAGAAAAGCGGCTCAAGAATGTCGTTAAAGAAATTGGATTCGCGGCCTGCTTTCCTCGCCACGAGATGCGCGAAATGCGCGCGTTCCGAAAACAGGTGCCGGATGAAATCTTTGCGTCCGCTGCCCCACGGCTTGCCGCGCTCGACTCCAAACCATCCTTTTTTCTGCAAAAAATAAAGAAAGACAATCTGGCCCAAAAGCTTTTTGGCAAAGTCATCATTATCAATGCCGCGCTCGGCAAAGTGGGTGGTGATGGCAGGCTGTTTCGCGAGAAAGTTTTTTAGGGCGTCGCGGGTTTTTTCGAAAAGATCACGATAATGATCGAAAAATTCGCGAGTGACTTTCTCGACGCTGAAGGCGGCTTCCAACTGAGCGACGGTGGGGTCGGCGGTGTCAGTTTGGAGCAGTTCGAGAAATTGTTTCTGGGCCGTGTGACAATTTTCGTTTTTGCCGACGAGATAACTGTAACGCCGCGCAGGAGTGAGCAAAGCGCGCTCGGCAACAAAGCCGAGATCGGTTTTCTCGAAAGTAAAATCGAGTTTAACGAATGAGAAACGCCAATCTTCTTCGGAGGGCGAAACAAAGGCCGCAATCACCGCCGCCTTGCCCTGACCATGGCCGGTGGCCAGATAGTCAGCCACGAAATTACGCAACGTCACGCGACCACGGGCGAGAGTGGTTTCTTTTCGCAGGTTGATAACCAGCACGTCGATGCGTTCTCCACGTGGATCAGTGTAGGTCCCGAGGCGGGTAAAATGATTTACATAATCCTCAAAGGCAGCTTTTCGTAATGTCCAAGTCTGTTTTTTGGTTTCGTCAATACGATTGAGCAGATTCCGAATGAAGTAATGAAAGCGTGATTCATCGAACCCTTGCTTGAAGGTGTCTCCGATAATTTTACGCGCCAATTCCGGGTTCATGACTTTTGGACAAAGAAGGATGATAAGATCACCTCGCGCGGTGCACCCCCGCCGCTATTAGGCGCGGAAACCGCTTTCAAAAATTCACGAGGGATGTCGCGCCGCAAAATGCAGAGGACATTGAGCGGACGAATTTCCTGTTTTAATGCCTCACCCACTTTCTGCGTGGTGCGTTTGGGCAACGCCCCGTCTTCCAAGAGTCGAATGACCTTACCCACAAATTCCTCATCGTCTTCTGTGAACTGCTGGCATTGGCGGATTTCTTTGGCTCGCAATCGTTTCAGCACAGTCGCGGCATTTCGGTCTCCGCGATGGGGTGACTCGGTTTGCTCGGAATCTGCCGAAGTGGACTTGGCGAAATTTTGCCGGTTTTGCTCCAGCAAATGATAGAAATCGCGCGGAATGTTCTGGCGCAACTCGCCGGAATCCGTGGGTTTGAGGAGTTTGGCTGCGGTGAAGAAATCGATTTCAGCAGTCTCGGCTTTGGCAGGCGGTGACAGGAAAAATTTGTCGAGCTTGCCGCGCCGGAAGTAGGTGAGCAAAGCGGGAAGTTTTTGAGCGGGCGCGGCAGCAGACATGAGACGAGTCGAACGGGCTTTTTTGGGCAGGCGTTTAATGCGATCAAATACATTGGGATTTTTGTCACGAAGATCGCGGATTTCGGCGAGATATTTCAGTTCGCTGTCTTCCGCATCCGTTTCGCCGGTGATGGTTTCCCTGGAATTCAGTCGTGAGAAAAGATTTTGCGATTTAACATCCTCGCCGTCGGTCAGGAGCTTTGCATCCGCGCCAAGCATTTCGATAAAAGCATGAATTTTTGCCTCGGCTGCTTCACGGAGTTTGATGAGGTCATTACTTTTTTTGGTGGGAAAAAAGTTGAACGTGTAAATTTTATCGAATCGAGTGTCCACGCGATTGACGCGGCCAACTCGCTGGATGAGGCGAGTCGGGTTCCACGGGATGTCATAATTGATGACGACGTGTGAGCGGTGAAGGTTCACACCTTCCGAAAGGACTTCGGTCGCGATGAGAATGCGATAATCATCCTTGGGATGCCGCACTTTGGCATCGAAGTTGGTAATCACTTCAGTACGGACGCTCTCGTGCGACATGCCGGTGAAAACCAAAACCTTGGGCTCAACCTCCTTGGCAATTTGCGCTCCGAGATATTCGGCGGTCTCCTTTGATTCCGTGAAGATAATTACTTTGCCTTTTTTGAGGTGGGCCTTGGTTTTGAGAACCTCTGAAAACGCTTCCCATTTGGGGTCGCGTGTAATTTTTTTCCAGTGATTGCGGATTTCGTGAAGGATCTTTAAATCGTTTTTCAGATCGGTGATGAACGTCTTTTTGAAATCCTTCGCGTCGAGTTTTTCAGCTTTATCTTCATCGATCAGCCGTTGCACCGATTCCTGATCATCGGATTCAAGCATTTCAAAAACCTTGGCGATATGTTTTTTGCTAATGAAAACGTGGCCCTTATCGAACTCAGAGATAACACGCTCATAAGTCGTGATGAACCTTCCCAAGGTCTGCCGGAAAGCGGTGAAACTGCTTTCGAGCCGTTTGACCGTGAGGATCTTCATGAACTTGGCAAGGTTGACCTGACTCTGCACTTCCCGGCCAGTGTGCTCTCCCTGGTAATATTCCAAGGGCTTATACCGAGAGTATTTGAATTCGAGCGTGAGTAGGCGAACGGTTTCATCAAAAATCGAATTCTCCGTATCGTCGAGTTCGTAGAGCAGCGGCTCTGGATCGGCCACTTCCGGGAACTTGAGGCCCTGCTTTTTCAAATCTTCTCCGTAAAAACTCATGATTTCCGTCCGGGTGCGGCGAATCATCAAATGTTTTAAAACTTTTTCGCGCGTCTCACGAGCGTTGTCCTGAACGGTTTGAAAATATTGCTCGCGATCGTTTTGACGGTCGAGTCCGTTCAAGTTTTGGCGCAGTTTCGCAAAGAATGCTTCAAGATTTCGAACGCCAGGAATGGAGCTGTTTTTGGCAGGTTGGAAAAGTTTGATCTGACTTAGAATATCCTGCGGCGAATTATTCAACGGAGTGGCGGAAACGAGGATTACTTTTTTACCGCTGCAGATTTGCGCGAGGAGTTCATAACTTTGAGTATCCTGAGTGCGAAAACGGTGTGATTCGTCGATGAAGACGTATTGGTATTTTTCGAGATCCTCCTCCAACAGCGAACTCAGCTTGCCGATGGATTCACATTTAAAACCGCGCACCCCAAATTCCCGAAAGACGTTGGGCCACGAACCGGGATTATTTTCGTCCAGAAGATGCGGCGGAGCGATAACGATGGAGCGTCCATCCAAATGGCGGGCCAACAAGGCGGACATAAACGTTTTTCCAAGACCGACAACGTCCGCGAGAAAAACGCCGTTGAATTCATCGAGAACGCGTGTCGCATTCAGAACCGCGTCTTCCTGGTATTTGAGTTTCTTGAAATCGTTCGGCAAATAATCACTATCCAGTTCGTCGGGCAAGTTGAGTTCCTGACGGAAATATTCGTAAAGAAATTTCAGATAGAGTTCCTGCGGTGAGAATTGGGCGTAGGGAGATTGGGTGTCAATGACGTGAGCAAAATCTTTTGAAACCTCAACGCCCTTGGCCCAGAGCTCATTAAATTTTGCGAGGGCGAAGTCGTAATCCGCGCGATTTTTTAATTCGACGTTGAATTCAAGATTATCAACCAACCCGGCTTCCGTAAAATTGCTCGATCCCGTGATGACCCGACCTTTGTCGCGGTCGCCGTCCTGAAACGTCATGATGTAAAGTTTGGCATGAAGGCGTTCAGACGGATAGGCCTTCACCTCGAGTTTGCCGGACTTGATCCATTCGACAAATTTT
>JBBQAX010000136.1:0-11295 GCA_038316905.1 Verrucomicrobiota bacterium
ATTCCTTTTCAGCTCGCTCACGGGCGAGCAGGACAGCCCTGGCGTTTTGCAGCGCCACGGAACGGAGGAGTTTTTCTTCTTCTTGATCCAAATGCATTAGCGTGCTCCGAGAATATCAGCGGCGAGTTGAGTGCCTTCCACGCGCGCTTTGATCTTGGCGAAAGCCGTTTCGCGAGTGGTGGAGATATCGTCGCAAAATGGGGAGTAGCCGCAATCATCGGTCGTACCGAGTTGGTCGATCGGAATGTATTTGGCCGCTTGCAAAACGCGGTCGCGCACTTCTTCTGCCGTTTCGATATGCGGATCAATCGTCGCAATGACGCCAACAAAAACGCGTTGGTTGGGCTTGATGTGTTTCTGGATGATTTTCAACACGCGCTCGGGATCTTTTTCTATCGCAAGCGCAATGTAAAAATTGCCGGCACGAAGCTCGAATAAACTTGGCAGGAGCTCGGCATAATCAACGTCGGCGCTGTGGGTGGAATCGCGATCCCCACCAGGACACGTGTGAACGCCGATTCGCTGCCGTTCTTCCTCGGAGAATCGGGACAGCGCCAGATTGTTCAGTCCAATAAAACTATTGAGCAAGCCTCCGGACGGATCCAGTTTCACGGCCAGGCGTCCTTCCGTGAAATCAATCTGCACGTTGTGAGCGCCTTTTTCGAGGCAGCGCCGAATCTCGGTCTCATGTTCTCTCAAAAGGTCATCGATAAATTCCTGCCTTGAGTAATTTGGAATATCCTCCGCCGGATACATGAGGCTCAATGCCGATGGCGAAATAACCGCCTGCTTGACCGGTTTGGTTGCATAACGCTGGGCGGCCTCCAAATAACGATCCGCCATTCGCTTGTATCGAAACGGTCCCGCCGTCAGCCGATGCATCCGGCGCGTGTGCCCTGCGGAAAACGGGATTTTGAAACCGTCCGGAGAAACGTTCGGAAGGCCATGAACACAATAGGTCCAAAAGTTGTGATATTTCCTTTGTTCGCCATCCGTCACCACGGGAGATCCAGTCGCTTCAAACTGTTCAACCGTGTCCTTGATGGCGGCTTCATACAGCGACTCCAGTTCCGAGGAAGAGTCTTCACCGGCGGCTTCGATTGCCGCCAGCAGCTCGGGTGGCCGGGGAATACTGCCAATCGGTTCAGTAGGAATTTTCATAAAGTTGTTGGTCTAAGGTATTCACCAAATAAAGACTGCCGAAACTAGAGTTTTTTCCTAAAAATAAAATCAGGGAAGCCCTGAAATCGTTACGTAATTTTCGCGAACCGCGAGGAGAATAAACGTAGGATCAAGGGCGGGTTTTCTTCGCAGAACGCAGTTCCTCCAGCTTCAGGGAAAGGTCTCGCACCAGCTCAGGATTGGTTTCCGCCAGGTTGTTCTTTTCGCCAAGATCTTTGGAAAGATCAAAAAGCTGCGGTTCCTGCAAAATTCCCCGGTTGGCGGCGGCAGCGTTGGCCGTCGGTGTTCCCGGGATGAATTTCCAGGAACCTTTGCGCAATGCCTGGGTGCGGGCCGCGTCAGCGATGAAGTGTTCGCGGCCTTTCTCTGATTTGCCCAGGAGCGCAGGTAAAACATTGAAACTGTCTGGCGCAGCCTCCGTAGAGATCTTCTGATCTACCAGCGCGGCAAAGGTGGAAAAGAGATCAATCTGGCTGAGGAGTGCTGCGGATTCCCCAGGCTTGATGGCCTTGGGCCAACTGACGACGAACGGAACACGCGTTCCGGCTTCATAGATACTGTATTTCCCGCCCCGCAACGGGCCGGAAGGGTTGTGACCATTTAAATCTTTGATCACCCCATCGGCATAGCCGTCATCGAGGACCCCACCATTGTCGCTGGTCACAATAATCAGCGTGTTTTCATCCAGCTTGAGGCGTTTGAGTGACTTCACAATTTCGCCAACCGACCAATCGAATTCCTGCACGACATCTCCACGTAATCCGCTCTGGCTCGTTCCCTTGAAACGCGCGTGAGGCGTGCGCGGGACATGGACATCATGCGTGGCGAAATAGAGAAAAAATGGAGCCGCTTTGTTTTCCTCGATGAACCTGACCGCGCGCGCCGTGATCACATCCGCAATATCTTCATCAACCCAGCGCGCTGCTTTGCCGCCGCTCATGAACCCGATGCGGCTGATGCCATTGATGATCGTGTTATCGTGGCCGTGCGTCAGTCCCATTTTCAAAAGGTCCGGACGCTCTTTGCCGGTGGGTTCGTCGCCTACTTTCTTTTCGTAATCCACTTGGATCGGGTCCTTCGGATCCAATCCGACCACGCGATGGTTCTCGACGTAAACGCACGGAACCCGATCCACCGTGGCAGGAATGAGAAACGAATAATCGAACCCGACTTCGATCGGGCCGGGCTTGATCTCCTTGTTCCAGTCGATCGAACCATCGCCAAGGCCGAGATGCCATTTGCCAATGGCGGCAGTTTTGTAGCCAGCTTTCTTCAACATCGCGGGCAACGTCGGTCGCGCAGGATCAATGATCAGTTTGGCATCGCCCGGCAGAATCCCGGTGCCTTTTTTGCGCCATGGATATTCGCCCGTCAGCAACGCGTAACGCGACGGCGTGCAACTGGCCGACGTCGAATGCGCATCTGTGAAACGCAGGCCTTGCCTGGCCAGCTTGTCGATATTTGGCGTTTTGATCTTCGTGGCGCCATAGCAACCGACGTCGCCATACCCGAGATCATCCGCGTAAATAAAAACAATATTGGGCTTTTGCGCCGCGATAGCAGTGACGACAGGACATATCCCAACAAATGCGATGAAGAAAAATGATTTCAGAATGTGCATGGCGAAGGAAATTCTCAGGTTTGGATTTGGCGCGCAAGCTCACGATCACAAACACGATGACCGGCAGTTCGAATCTCTTTTATCGCGCCAGTCGCATCCCGGGTTCTTGACTGGAAACCTCGGTGCAAGTGGAGTTTCCCGATTGAATCTGCTTGAACGGAAGGGCGGGGCAATTCAACGTCGCACCGGTTTATTATCATCACCATGAACGCTGATTTTGCTCAATGGCTCGACGCAATTCTACGCTGGGTTCACGTCTTCGCTGGAATCATGTGGGTTGGAACGACGTATTTTTTCACCTGGCTTGATGGACGTTTCACTGACCTTGAAAACAGCGCGAATGAAAAAGGCGAGCCAGTCTGGATGGTCCACAGCGGCGGATTTTATCGCGTCGAGAAACAAAAATCTCCACAGACCATGCCACGACATCTGCATTGGTTCCGCTGGGAAGCGGCGCTGACCTGGCTCAGCGGAATTTTTCTATTCATCGTCGTCTATTACATGGGCGGCTTGATGATTAACATTGAGGAATCGCGCATCTCGCTGAACGCCGCCATCGCGTTGAGCCTCGGATTATTGATTTTAGGATGGCTGATTTACGATCTGGTTTTGGGAAGATTGTTCAAAAACGAAATGGTTGGCGCGATTATTTCATTCGTCCTCATCACCATTCTCTCATGGTTCTTGGTTCGTTATTTCAGCGGGCGCGCGGCTTTTTTACAGTTGGGCGCAATGCTGGGGACTATCATGGTCGCGAATGTCTGGATGCGGATTCTTCCTGCGCAACGGAGGATGGTTGCCGCTTTGAAAGAAGGGAAAGCACCCGACGCAGCCGAAGCGAAACGTGCCAAGAACGCTTCTAAACAAAACACGTTCATGGCGGTTCCTGTCGTGTTCATCATGATCAGCAACCACTATCCGATGGCGTACGGACACCGCTACAATTGGATCATTCTTTCCGCCATGGTTCTGGTGGGTTGGTTCGCGGCAAAGTTGATTCGCCGGGCTTAACTATCGATTCGTCGCAGAAATTTCTCGAAACAACGGCGCGCAGAGGCGTAGCCTTCGAACATGAAATATTGCTTCCTGAAAAATTTCATCATCGCTGCCGGGTTCACTTTCTTCACTTTAACATCGGTTGCGGATCCTCTGGCCGTCATCAACGAGGCCAATCAACTTTCCGAAACAGGCGATTTCAAACAAGCCACCAGCGTGCTCATCGCCGCGCTGCAAACTGCGGAAAACCAATTCACGCCGGAAGATCAGAAGCGGATTGAATACCAGATCGAGTTGATGGGGCGGATGAAGCAGGACTATTCGCTGACCGAAAAAGAGCTTTATGAAACGATCGATAAATCCCTGACCGGGCTGACCAAAGCTGAATTTTCCAAGTGGATTCTCGAGAGCCGTTTTGATGGTCGGATGATTAATGGAGTGCGTTATTTCACCGGCACGAGCTTGAGCAATCTTTACTTTCGCCACCCGGAATTGAACGCGCGCCGTCGCGTTCCGAAGGATGATTCCACGCGTCACAGGGCGATGCTGGAAAACTGCCGCGCTATCAAATCTGCGGCGATCAAAGAAAACCGTCCTTACGTTTTACCTTACAAATATCAGGCGACTATGACCGTCACGGCTGAGAAAAATGTGGCGTCCTCCGGCGAAAAAATCCGAGCATGGCTTCCGATTCCGCGTCGTTTTCCATTTCAAAAAGAATTCAAACTACTTTCCAGTTCTCCGAAGGTGAAAGCCATTGGCGATGAAAACAGCTCCATCCGGAGCGCCTATCTCGAGCAACCCGCGAAGCATGACAAGCCGACGGAATTTAAAATCACTTATGAATACACAATTCATAGCACCTCGTTTCCGTTGCTCGCAGGGCGAATCCAGCCGGTAAACACGAACGATCCTTCGATCAAACCGTTTTTGGATGAAGCGCCGCATGTTGTTTTCACGGACAAAATCAAGGCGCTGGCGGAGGAAATTATCGGGACAGAAACTAATCAAATGCTTCAGGCAAAAGCGTTCTTCAACTGGATCGCTGATAACATCAAATACAGCTACGCGCGCGAATACTCCACGCTGACGAATATCAGCGATTACTGTGCGAGCAACCGTTATGGCGATTGCGGGCAGGAAGCGTTGCTCTTCATTACGCTTTGTCGGTCGCAGGGAATTCCCGCGCGCTGGCAATCCGGTTGGCATCTCGTTCCCGATTCAGAAACGATTCACGATTGGACGGAAATTTATCTCGCGCCATACGGTTGGGTTCCAGCTGATCCGTGGGCAGGAATTCATGCCATGCGTTATTGCACGTCATTGAAACCGGAGGAACGCCGCGAAATCCGCGACTTCTATTTTGGCGGACTTGACCAATATCGGATGATTGCCAACAGCGACCACAACCAGGCATTGCAACCCACGAAGAAATCGTTCCGTTCCGATGATGTCGATTTCCAGCGCGGCGAACTGGAGACCGGCGAGCGCAATATTTATTTCAACCAATACTCCTATAAACTGAACATCGACAAGATGGAGCCAGCGCACTGAAGTGAAATTATCAAACCGAAAAGCCCTCGAAGCCGTGGTCGAAGCCGCCCGCGCGGTGGGAAAATTAATGCTGAAGAACTGGCGCGCGACGAAAGCTATCAACAGCGAAACCCAGCACGACATCAAACTCGAATTGGATGTGCGTTCCCAAAAGTTGATTGAGAAAATGCTGCATCGGAACTATCCCGAGGTCGCTGTCCTGGGTGAGGAAGGGCAGGGCGGAGATCAAGAATCGCAATATCGCTGGGTGATTGATCCGATTGATGGCACGGTAAATTTCTCCTACGAAATTCCTCACGCCTGCGTTTCGATCGCGTTACAAGTCAGGAAAAAATCAGGTTACGAAACATTGGTCGGCGTAGTTTACGACCCTTTTTGCAACGAGCTTTGGACGGCCATTCGCGGACAACCGGCGCGATTGAATGGGAAAACAATCCGCGTGAGCAAACGGGCGCGCCTCGAAAACTCCATTGTCTCAATCGGCTTCGGAAAATCGAAGGCGTCGGTGGATGCGTCCCTGTTGTATTTCAACCAATTGCTGCAACGCATTCGGAAAGTGCGAATGATGGGATCTGCGGCATTGGCTCTGGTGTATGTGGCAAGCGGTCGTTTCGATGCCTACGTGGAATCGCATATCAGTTTGTGGGACATTGCCGCGGGCGGGTTGATTTTGGAATGTGCCGGCGGCGAATTTTGGAATCGCTCCATCGAAGGAGAACACGCCTATCGAATTCTTGCGAACAACGGTTTGCTGCGGCGGCAATTGGAAAAATTGCGCCGATGACTCAACGCAAAGGTTCGAAGGTAGGGGAATCGCTTCAAACTGGGCGTTGTTTGATCTCCTAGGTCTTCTTGTTTTTATCCTTGCGCCTCTGCGTCTTCGCGCCTTTGCGTTAAATTCTCAAGTCACGCAATCTTCTGGCGAAAACGGAGGGCGCAAATCGCAAACAAGCCGATGCCCATTGCAGCAAGGATTGCCAGATGCGACCAAAATTGCGCGAGCGTTGCGCCGCGTAGAATGATGGCGCGAGAGAGTTCGATGAAATACGTCGTCGGAAGGCAAGAGCCAATGGCGTAAAAAATCCATGGCATCGTCTCGCGTGGAAAAATAAATCCTGAGAAAAACACTGAGGGCAAAATCAACGCCATCGTCATTTGCAACGCTTGCATTTGGTTTTCTGCTTTTGTCGAAACGAGAAGTCCAAGGCTCAACAGCGTGAAGATGTAAAGCAGCGT
Organism: Verrucomicrobiota bacterium; assembly: GCA_038316905.1. Classification (GTDB taxonomy): domain Bacteria; phylum Verrucomicrobiota; class Verrucomicrobiia; order Limisphaerales; family CANJXF01; genus CANJXF01. Next base: position 6,590 of record JBBQAX010000136.1, read on the forward strand.
GGAGACGAATAGCGCGGTCACGCTTCCCGCAATTGGAATATGGAAAACCCAGCGCATGATCGCAACGAGCGTTGCGGCCATGAACATGCCAATGACCAGATACGGCGTAATTTTTCCGAGCATCAACCCCCAGCGTGAGAGCGGGCTTACGAGCAGATTCTCCAATGTGCCGCGTTCACGTTCGCGCACGAGCGACATCGCGGTGGCGAAGGTTGTCGCGATTTGCAGCACGATTCCGATCACGCCCGGAACAAAGAAATTCGGACTTTTGAGCGCGGGATTGTAAAGAACCTGTGGACGCACTTCGATTGGCACTTCGGTGCGCCCGGCCTGTTTCAGAAGCGCGCCAACCGATTGCCGCAAGGTCACGGCGAGCGATGTGTTCAATGCCTGCAACGCAATCGTCGAACTCGAACCATCAATCAACACCTGAACCTGCGCCGATTTTCCGGCATGCAAATCGCGCGTGAAATCCGGCGGAATCTGCACGCCGACATACGCTTTGCCTTTGCGCATGAACTCGACCATTTCGCTCAGGCTTTGCGCGTGATGCACGACCCGAAAGGTCTGCGTGTTTTCAAATTGGTCAACGAGTTGCCGGGTTTCGACCGTTTTGTCCTCGTCTAAAACCACGGTGGCCATGTGTTTCACGTCGTTATCGAGTGCGAAGCCGAAGGCAATCATTTCGACCAGCGGCGGAAAGAACATGAAGAAAATCGTGATCGGATCGCGCAGCACGACAATGAACTCTTTGTAGAGAATGGCGGTGAAGCCTCGGAATGGAGATTTCACGATGGTTTGAGTTTCGATAGCGCGCTCTTCAGCCCGGACGCTTCCCCATAATTGCGACGTCGTTGCGCCAGTGCCGGCGTGATAACGCGGGCGCGCACGTCGATTTCCTTGTCGAACAATTCGCGCCAAAGAACTTGCGTGTTATGCGTTGGATTGCCTGCGCTTTCCTCATCGAACGCTGGACGAAAAATATCTACCACGCGGCGCAACGCGATAATGAGATCGTCTTCGGTGGGATGACCGGTTTTTTCGCGCACGAGTTTGAAGGCGCGGAGATCCTTTTCTTCAAGCCTCTTAATTTTCGAAACAAGAATGTCAATCGGATGCGGGAAAGTGAAATTGACGTGTCGGCGTTGACTACGAAACGCACGCATAAACCAATCGGGACTTACGGTGAACGCGATGCTCGCGCATGGCTCGACGTAAATTGGTGCTTGTTCCTTGAGCAATCCTGCCCGGTGACAATGCGCCGTGATGTCCTCGTCTGAAATCACATCCACGTCGCCACTCAAAAAACAGGAATCCACCCCAAGCTGTAACGGCGACGAACCAAAAACGATGATTTCCCAGGTGCGATTTGGAGGAAGCGCTTCAACAAGTTTGTCCAAAACTTTCCCGGCGGGCGCGGACCAGTCAAGGTCAGGCCGCCAGGGTTGATCGAAGGATGTCATGGTAGTTTTGAATTTTACGTTCAGCGCAAATGCTGGCGAGTGCCTGATCAATCAAGCGATCCGTCACACCCGGATCAGTGGCCAGTCGTTTCGCCAAACGACAATCGCGAGGCGAAACGCTTCCCGCATGCTGGCGCATTAAAATGCGCGCGGCAATTCGAGCTTTAATCCAACTGGGATCGCGCAACATAAATTCAAAATTTCTCTAACCGCATCACGATAGGCTTTAGCCGTTTGCAGGTCAATAACCGCGAACTCTCGGGGTGTGATTTGAAGTGGCGGTCGTAGCCGCGCTCGCCAGAGCGTGGCGTGGGCATTTAATCGACACCACGCTCTGGCGAGCGCGGCTACACGGTTCGCTGACCGCCACTTCAAATCACACCCGAACTCTCGGGCTTTCATTTTTCATTCGCACTTTTCGTGGTCAGCGACACAAAAACATCTTCCAGCGACGGCGCGATCGGACGAATTTCCGAATGCGCAATTCCGACTTCATGCAAACGATTCTCGATTGCGTTCTCTGAAACATTGTCGTTCACCAGCAAACGCATTGATTGACCGAAAACCGTCGCGCTTAGTACGCCTTCCATGTGACGCACAGCTTGCAGACCTTTGGTGACATGGTCGCAAAGAACATCGAGACGTTTCGTGCCGGGCGGCGTGACGGTTGAAAGATTTTTCAATTCATCCGGCGTTCCGCAAACGACGAGTTTGGAATTGTAAATATAACCAACGTGCGAGCAGCGTTCGGCTTCGTCCATGTAATGCGTCGTGACAAAGAGCGTCATACCGAGGCCGGAAAATTCAAACAGCAGGTCCCACAATTCGCGGCGTGCGACGGGATCGATGCCCGCCGTTGGTTCATCGAGAAAAAGCACGCTCGGTTTGTGGACGAGCGAACAGGACATCGCGAGACGTTGCCGCCAGCCGCCGGAAAGTAATCCGGCGCGGCGTTCGAGATACGGCTCCAGATGCGTGAGCGCGACCAGTTCATCGCGGCGTTTGGCGAGCGCAGCTCCGCGCAAACCGTAGAGTCGTCCGTAAAACATCAGGTTTTCGTAAACCGTCAATTCGTCGTAGAGAGAAAATTTCTGCGACATGTAACCGATCAACCCTTTGATGTTTTCGGTCTGCTTTGCGACATCGAACCCGGCAATATGCGCGCTGCCCTCGCTCGGTTCCAGCAACCCGCACAACATCCGAATCACCGTGGATTTCCCCGAACCGTTCGGCCCGAGAAATCCGAAGATGGAACCCTTCGCGACGGAAAACGTGACGTGATCCACGGCAGTGAAATGGCCGAAGCGTTTGGTCAGTCCCTCGCATTGAATCATGGGTTCGGCGGGCATTTTGAGTTTTAACAGGTGAAACCGCAGATGGACGCAGATGGACACGGATAGGAACTGGCTTTGAAGGCAGAATTTGAATTGTCAAAGGGGCGAATGATTTTCCTTCCACTATCTGCGTTTATCAGTGTCCATCCGTGGTTGGGTAAAATGTCTTCCGCGCCGCAAAGAATAATATAATGCAACGGCGAAGTGTCCGAAACGACGGCGCTCACGATTCAGCCAGGATTTTTTCGAGGGCGGCGCGATCAGCGTCCAAATCTGCGGAGGAATAATTCAGTGGCACGCCACGTTGCTGGAGAAAAGTTTCGGCCTGCCAGTAATCCAGGCCGAGCAAATCACCGAATTGCCGTTGGGAAAGGCGTCCTGCCCGGTAACGTTCAATCGCGGCGTCCTCGAGAATGTGCCGCCCCACCGCATCGGGAGTATCTCCCCATTGTCGCGCGCATTGATCGGGCATTTCCACGGTGACCTGCATGGCTCCACCCTAGCATAAGGCCGACAACTCTGGCAACAGGCGCGGAAAAATCGGGGCAAGCGACGCACCTAAATGTTCTTACCCACGTCACCGCCCAATTGCTTGATTTCCTTAGCCAGAAGATCAGCCTGCATTTCCAACGCCTTGTTTTCCAATTCAAGCTGCTTCGTTCGTTCCGCCGCCAGTTCATCCAGCACGCCTGGTTTCTCGTAACTAGGGCAGCAGCCGACGTGAGGAGGCTCACTTCAAACTCGGAATAAGTCAGAGCCTCCTGACGGGAGCTTTCGCGGAGTTTCACTCCGCTACTCACACCGGGCGTTGGTTTCTGCTCTTTGCCTGCGTGACGATTGCTGCGCAGGACAGGATGGCCGCCGGGTCAGCCTGAGCGCCTTCTGGCGCACGGGTTGAGCTGAGGGGAGGACGGAACGGAACCCAATATTGTTGTTCCTGTTCGTCGGGTTGTTGTTGTTGCGGTTCGCCGCCCGGCAGTTGATCGCGTTGTTGTTCCAACTGCCGCCCCGATTCACGCGGTTCGAGCCTTTTGGCCACCACCCTAAAATGTTGCATGACATGCCGCCGAAACGCCCCGCTCTCTGCTGGCATTACGAAGAATGCCAGGCAATCGGCTTTCCAGGCGCAGGTTCTCTGCGTCCGCGATCTTTGGCATCAGTTGTCCGTGTCGTTTCATTTCAAGAAAACCAATCGCTTTCTTGCGCACCATCTCGGCCAGTTGCTCATTGCTGAAAACCACGTACACCGGAACACCTTCTTTTTCGGCCACGTCTTTGCGCCACTCGCACAACCGGCTGAACACTTCAAACTCCTCCGGCTTGAGTAATTCCTTGTAATCCACCTTGGGACGACCGGATTGGCCGGGAGATTGCGGAGCGGGGGAGGATTCCAGGTATTCCACGCAGAACGTCCAGAACGAATTCTCACCGTCGCTGACGAACTCTTTCTTCACCGTCAACATCCGATGAGAGCGCAGAAATGCATTCATCTCCGACTCGGCGGCGGTCAGATTCTTGATCGGCAAGACAAAGGTTTTCAGTTGCATCTTTTCATGACGGAGCGCCAGCCTGCGGCTGGCTTTGCGCCTCCGTTTTACGATTCACGTTCATTCGTTCACCCCGCAGGTCTTTGCTCGGTTTAAGCCGACCGCAGGTCGGCGCTCCGAAAAAAATCGACCGCTGCGCGGGTTTTTTTTCTTTCACACGCCTTTTCTATATTTTCCACGCCCCGCTCCGCAGTCCGTCTCCGCTCGTCCCTCACTCCGACACGACTGCTCCGCTTCTGTTTCTGCTCATGGCTGACCTGAGGGGAGGACGGAACGGACCCCAACATAGAAGTTCCTGTACGTCGGGTAGTAGTAGTTGCGGAACGCCGCCCGGCAGTCGAGCGCGAAGCCGTTCCAACTGC
>JBBQAX010000137.1:0-11290 GCA_038316905.1 Verrucomicrobiota bacterium
CAATCTTGCACGCAGCCAGAAGCGTGATTCCGGTCCACGCGGGCATTGCCACCAGCGACGTGCGAATCGCGATCCAGAGTCGCATCGCGGCGGCGGCGCGTGGTTCGAAGCGCAGATCGTAAAATTCCAGCGTGGTAAAAAGGTTCAGCCTCCGCCAAAAAACCGCGAATAAAACGCCTCCGAGAAAAAGAGCCAATCCGAATCGGCTCAAATACCACCAGCAAATAAAGCCACCCGTCACCATCGCCAAACCCCCGTAAGCTGTCGCCGCATCAGGACTGACCAACGCCGCAGTGTAGGAAATGCCGTTGAGCCAACCGGGGATTTTGCGTCCGCCTAGGAAAAAATTTTCCATGCTGGAACGAGCGAATCGCCGGTGCCAAAACGCGACTCCGAGCATCAGGAGCAGATACGCGGCAACGATCCAAAAATCGATGTTAGCCCAATTCATGGATGGAGGAGTTTAATGGCCATCAAACCTTTACTCTTTTTTCCAGGGACCGCCTTTATTCTTCGCCATGTCGTTTTGCACAGAGTCCCACTTTTCGCTGATTTCGGTATCGGACGTCAGATCCCAAAATGAGATGTTCTTCTGTCGGAATCCGAGGATGACCGCAGTCCAGGATTGGCCCCAACCCGCTTCCAACGACCACGCTCCCCAACCGGCGTCACCCGAACTGGCCCAAGGTTCCCAACGCTCGAGATCGAAGGCGCGAAACCAGGTTCCATTCAGATACGGAATATCCTTTGAGCGGATTTGAATGCGGCAGAGATATTCGGTCAATTTATCGGCGGCGATTTTATAGCGTTGGTCTCCCGTCGCAGCGAAGGCTTCGTGGAATCCGAGCAGCGCTTTACCGCTGGTATAAAGTTGATCGGTCACCGGATCACCGTTCTGTTGCAGCAAAGGAGTTTCACCGGTTCCATAGGCCTCGTTCGATTTTGGAATCGAATAGTGACTTCCTTCCGTGCCGCGAAACTGTTCGGGGATTGCCCCGTTGTCGTCTTGAATACTGATCAGCCCGTCGGCAACCGTCTTCAACCAGCCGCGATGTTGCGGGGTATCCTCGATTTGAACCAACCACGCCAGCGGGAGCAGCATTTTTGCGCGTTCCATGTTGTCGTTCCAGCGCCATTTGTCTGGATACGCTTCCATCATCATGCGAATGCCAATTTTCGTTTTATCGAGGAACTCGCGTTTTCCAGTGTGTTGATACGCCCAAAGAAAACAGGCCCAATTGTAAGCTTCAAAGTGTGCGGAATAACTGATGCGTTCGTTATCCTGAAAGTAGCGCCAGCCTAGTTCTTCCAAGCCCGGCATATCGACACGATCGTTCCGAAAACCCAGCGGGCCGGTGGTGCGCAAATTCGCATACAAAGCACGGAGTAGTGGTTCGTCCCATCGATCGGTTTTCAAGGAGGCACCGACCAACATTGTGGCCATCATAACGCGCGCGTTGTCATCGCCATAGTTCGCGATCATCCATGCGGGAGAAGAGGTTCCCCAACTGATCAGGCCAAACGCAGGATGAGTGGGATCTCCCCGGCCGCCTTTGCACATTTCAGATGTGAAATAAATAAAATCCATGAGGTTGGACGCGGTCTGGAAACTTCTTTTGTTTCGGTTGAGCTGCCAATCCAGGCCCACGACCATGGCGGATTCTGCGGCGCAGTCAGCGCGGATCGCCGGTTCTTTCGGCTGGTTGCCATCGACTTTAATTCTGGACGAGTAACCTTCTTCAATTCCAAAGCGACCGTCGCCGCTTTCTGTATTCGTCGCGCTGAAACCACCTTCTGGCACCAACAGGTTCGAATCGAATATCCAATCCACGGCTTCGCGAAATGCTTTCCGTTCGTGATTACGAGGTAGTTTTTCATTCCGCCCGTACATCGTATGGACGCGATTTCGAACCTTCAAAGGCGGCAGTTTTTCTTCACTCAGTTGGTGGAGAATCGAATTCCAGACGATCGCCCAATCTGCGGTCGGCGCGTAACGGCCAGTGACAAAGCTGCTCAAACGGGTGGTGGCGACAAACGTTTTTCCGTCATCACGTTTAAATAGAACCGGCAACGCGTTGGTCGGCATGCCGTAAACCGCGGTATCGTAGCCCGCCACCCGCGCCGCACTAATCATGGAATTCGTGACGTTACTCGGAAGAACGTAACTTTCATTCGCCATCAAAATACGCATGGATGGCAAATCAGCTCCAAAATGATTCCCATTTACGACATAGCGTTCCCAACCCATTTTTTGTGCCGCAGAAAATTCCACTCCGGGAACGAACGACGGAAATTCAACGTAAAGATTAAGATTCTTCTTCGCGGCAGCCTGATAAATTTTTTCCGAGAGCTGGAGCGTGTTCGTGGGATATTCCTCCGCCAGGAGCAAAACCGTTGATCCGTCTTTTGCAGCGGAAATTGCCTGCTCAGGGGTTTCATAGCGATGCGGCTTCATCCCCGCCTCTTTCATCGCGAGGAACAAATCGTTTTTAGGCGAACACGACAAACTGAATTTTGCGGACGCGTTTGCCGAGGGTGCGGCGAAAAAGCACAGCACCGCAATCCAGGCGATAAATTGAATTCGAACGGAGAGCATTTGATTGAAAAATTTGATGGGACGTATCTTGATCATATTGGTAAAACGACATTTGTTTTTTTGAAAGAATTGAAATTAACTCCTGTTCCAGCACAAGCCGGAACACGGCGGATTCGAATGGCAGCATCTCACAGCATCACTTCACACGGCCCGTTGTGCGTTCTCGCAGCCATATAAAATCGATATTCTTCGGCGACGCGGTTCGCAAAGTGACATTGCCCGTTGGTCGCGATCGAGGGTCCACCCATTTTCTTATTTCTGAGTGGCCGTCCGCGAAGTTCAGGCAGCCGGCTTGACTGTGATAGCTCGCCGGGTAATCAACGATGATCTCTTTCGACATGTTCACCTCGAAATAACTGTCGTTGATACTGTCAGAGCGCTCATCAATTAGAACCCAGGTGTTGGCTGGCCCTGGATTGTGGAGGTCAGAGGTTTTATGATTCATTTTCCAATCCGTCAGCAAATTCCCCAAGGCAGGATATAACGAGTTCAGCCATCCATTCATCGACATGCTGCGAACGTGATTACTTTTGTCTCCGGGACAGTGCCAGACCGGGATGGACTTCACGTACGGCGACAGCAGGCTTTTTTCGAGCCAGGTTGTGTTCGTAGGGTCAGCCTGCATGTTGCCTTTAACCCAGGTATTGAGTTCATCGGTATTATCCCCCTGGTTGGGCGGCAAGTATTCACGGTTTTCTTGCGTGTACATCACCCAACCGAGGCCGAGTTGCCTGAGATTGTTCATGCATTGGATGCGTTGCGCCCGCACTTTGGCTTTGGCAAGGGCTGGAAGAAGCAGCCCCGCCAATATCGCGATGATCGCAATCACGACCAGCAATTCAATCAATGTAAACCCGCAAGCTTTCTTTTTTTGCGTCATTTTTTCTTCTCATTGAGGGTTCATTTCTGCCCTTAATTCTTCAGCCGAAAGAATTGGAACTGATTGGTCGGCGAGAGAGTGACCTGCGAACGCCCGCTTTCCGTCACAGGAACCGCAGTGACCGGACTCCACGATGGCGTGGTCAAATTGCCGGTAGATTCAAGGGCAAATCCAGTCGCCGAAGCGTCCCAGGAAATAACCAGTTGCCCACCCGACACGGTCGCGACCAGAACGGGTAGAGTCGGCTGTTGTGCAGCCGCGAAGTGGCGCGCGGCCAAATCCGCCGCCTTCGCCGTTACGTCTGCTTCGGTGGCGAGATTGGCAAGATTATAAATCGCAAGTTCATCCAGGTTGCCTTGAAATCCATCGAAGGCGGCGAATTGTCCTCCACCAGATGTTCCAACCACCAAACTGGAGAGAGCCAAAGTTCCGTTGAATGTGGCACGAACATTTTGTGCGGCATTCGTACCGTCGAGGTAAATATCCAAACGATCCGCCACGCCGTTAGCGCCGTTACCATAATAGGCAAAGAGAACGTGATGCCATGTCGCGTCGGTGACGAGTGGCCCAGCGCCGGAGCGTCCGCCGGAATATAATTCCAATCCCTGTCTGGGTTGCGCTCCCCCGACGTAATCATAGAAAATACCCGGTGAATTGTTCCCAAAGTTAAAGAGATATTCATTCCGTTGCGCAGCCTGGCTACCTTCCACCTGCATCCAAAACTCTACAATCCACGGATTGACTAAAGCGTTGGTTGGGTAGGCAATCTGGCTGATCGCGAAGAATTGACCGTCGGGGAGATGCGCTGCATTTCCAAGTGCCAAACCACTGCTGGCGGCAGCATGAGAAATTCGGCTGGCATTGATCGTCGGAGTCAGGTCGTTGACCACTGGAGGGGCGACCGCCGCTGCCAGTTGGAAAGCTTCGCCGCTACTTTCATCGAAATTCCAATACAACAATGGTTCGTCGGCCAAAACGCCAGTCGCGTAAGAATTTTGAGAATGCGCGAGACTGAAATGACTGGAGGCCACTTGTGACGCTTTCGTTGTGACCTGAAGTTCGGTCGTGAAATTTGAAAGATCGTAAACTGCAATTTCGTCAAGGTTACCCTCAAACCCATCAAAACCGGCGAACTGCGGTGCCGATGTTCCGACCACAAATCGGGTCAGGTTCAGCGCGGCATCTGAGGCGGAGAAAAAGTTGGCTCGAACATTTACCGCCGCATTCGTTCCGTCAATAAACACGCTCACCCGATCAACGACACCGTTCGTTCCATTTCCGTAGTAGGCGAACAAGACGTGGTGCCAGACCTGATCGACCACCTGAGGCCCGGCGCCCGTTCGTTCGCCACCACCGTAACTGCTATACAACTCAAGACCCGCCCGCGGTTGCGCGCCTCCGATGTAGTCGTAGAGCACCGCCGGACGATTTCCTCCACCAGCGCCAAAGTTCATCACATAATTATTGCGTTGAAATTCCTGGCTGCCTTGCACGCGCATCCAGAATTCGAGCATCCATGCCCCGCGCAATGCGTTCGTAGGAAGGTTTAAATTATTCACCATGAAATAATCGCCGACGAGAACGTCTGCGGCATTACCCAGATTCAAACCATCTCCGATCGCAGCGTGGCTGATGCGCGTCGCTGAAGCGTATGGAATAAGACTTCGCCCGTTGGTGGACAAAGTCACTGGCATTATTTCGACCGCGTTGTTGGACGCTTCATCGAAGTTCCAATAAAGAATCGGCGTGTCGTTGGAGACAACTGTCGAATAGGAGGTCTGAGCGTGGAGCGCCTGACCAATTACTACAAATGTGAGAAGAATAATGAATAGAATTTTTTTCATGAGATGATTGGTTTGCGATTGATAGAAGCGACTATATTTTTTTCACGAATTAAAAACAATGACGCGAACACGTCATATTTTTGGGAGCAATAAATTGAGAGGCTTCGCGCATGACTCTCATTTGATTTGCTTGGTGCCGAAAGTGAGTCCAAAAGCAAATCAAGCTCGCTCATTTTTCCGATCGCAAATTAAACCAACCAGGTGAATCACCCTATCGCGGTCGCCTCCTCCAACAGTCGTAGTATGTGGAGCCGGATGGACCACGCTGGTGAAAAAAACCGTGGCGTTGGAACTCGACATTGGAAACTATTGATTCACCAAAACAACCCTTCGATTCGTTTTGTCGATCCCGTATTGTTTTCTAGGGGGCGGGGTGGGCAGCCGTTTTCCTTGAAGCGCTATAAACTCAGACAACTCTTCGACTTTTTCAGGAAGTTTTCCTTTTGCCATGGCGACGGACTGCAAAGCGCGATCCAATTCGGGCAGAGTTGCCTCTGTTTCGGAGGAGGATTTTTTCCCACAAGCGGCAAGCGAAAAACTGATGAGCGTAAGCAAAAAGATATTTTTCCACATGTGCAATATTCGTTTAGCGATGATCCCGTGCCCAAAGCGCGCCGACGTTCTTACGCGGCAGACTGTAGCCCACTTTGCTGTTTTTCATGATTTCGCCATGTCCATCGAAAAAGCCGAACGTTCCTCGCTTATTGTGCCGTGGAATGGAGCGCGCGTCGCCGGTGACGAAACCGGCGGGGTCACTTGGATCACGGAAAAAGGTGGCACCCCCTCCGTAATATAGAGCGAGGGCGGCATCATAACCGGTATCCGGCAGCCAGAGATCAGGATTTATTAAATTTTTGGTCGCAGCAGTGACTGAACCAGCATCTGCGAAAACAATACAACGGCTCGGGTGGCTTACGGCGTTCTCTTTCACCCAATTTACAGTTGTCACGTTCTGAAGCGCGAGAACCCCCAGTTCTGGATAATTAATCCCGATTCCCAAGGCGTGATTGGTGCTGATGCCGCCACCGAGATTCTGGGCGGCGACGGCCTTCAACGAAGGACAGCTGAAAATTTTTACATTCTTGGCGTAACCACTAACCCGGAGGCGGTCCTGCCAGAAAAAACCCCCGGGGTTCTGCACAATGTAGGACTGCGGATCGTAATTGAAATCCGTCGGCATAAACGGGCTTCCCCCCTGAAAGTAAAGCGGCATGAGCACTCCGCGGCTATCGTCCATATACATGATCGAAGCCTTGGAGATTTGCCCCATGTTGTTGACGCACGCGATTCCTTTGGCCTTTTCCTTTGATTTGGCCAGAGCCGGCAACAGCAGTCCGGCCAAAATGGCGATGATGGCGATGACCACCAACAGCTCGATCAAAGTGAACGCAAGCGGAACGCTTTTGGCGGTATAATTTTTCCAAATGATCCGGCGCATAGGAAAATCTAAAGGGCGATTTAAGGCAGCTTCAGCATATAGAACTGTTGCGGCTGTCCCGGAGTAATCGAGACCGAGGTGCTGAAATTGCCGCTGGCATCAAACGATCCGCTTTGCAGCGTCGTCCAAGTCGCGGCCGGAGCTGCGATGTTAGTCGAGGTTACCACTGAGTAGGTGGCAAAAGGGGTCCCACCAGAACCGCCGAGATTAAGGTTCGTTCCGGAGATGACCGGCGCGTTAAATACCGGTGCGTTTGCGCTTGCGATCCGCAGCTTACCGTCGATGAGAAGCGTGCTGGTGTCCCATGTAGCACCGGGAGCCGGCGCGGCGGGATTGATAGTTGGAATGGTGCCGGTGAGACTGCCTGCGACAAAAACCTCGAGGACATCGGCGCTGCTCAATGTTTCGCCAGTGAGAATCAGTTTCAGGGTGCCGCCGGAAGTTAACTGGCCGGAGACTACGAGTTTATCATAGGTCGCAACGCCGCCGGTTTTATTGAGGTCCAGTTCAATTGTCCCGCCATTGACAAGGTTCCCGGTGACAGAAAGAGTGCCATTACCTTTTAAGGTCTGGCCACTGCTGAGGGTCAGAGTTGCGTCAGATCGTGCCGACACGTCCAAACTGCCACCCACCAAGTCAATCACTGCTGAGTTCGGAATTGCCCCGGCACCCGAAAGGGCCAAAGTCCCTGCCTGAACTGTCGTGTTACCGCTATAGCTGCTGAGAGCAGAGAGTGTAAACGTTGACCCATCGATTGTCAGGCCTGTCTTACGGCCAGCCGCCGAATCAACTATGCTTCCGCCGAAACTACCGGTCCCTACCGTTAGGGTCGAATCAGCCGTTGCGCTGCTGTTCGTGATGATCCTGGTCCCTGCAACATCGGATAGACCTGCAATTCGCTGATTGAAGCCCGCTAAATCCAACACGGACCTGGCACTGGCTTGACCCATATTTATGGACAGGGTCGTAGGCAAAGCGTTGTGAGCGCCAATGCGCAGCGTACCGACCGCGATTGCGGTGGCCCCCCAATCATTGCCTGTCGAATTGATGGTCCACGTTCCAGTGTCTGTCTTGTTCACGGCGATCCCGGGCAGATTCATCGTTCCGTTGATGGTCCCGGAACCGAGATTGCCTCGGAGGAAGACCACTCCGTTAAAGCTTGGGTCGGCCGAAATATTGCCATTGATGACAAATTGTGCAGTGTCGTCAGCATAGAAGTTGTTCACCCAGCTTCCGTCCAGAACGATAGGACCATTAATGATGGCGCTGCCGCCGCTGCCCGCGAGCGCGACGCGTAGATCCCCGACTGGCGTGGTCCCGGACAGGTGAATCGTGGTGCCAGAGCTGACGACGACCCCAGACCCGAGGGCCAATCGGGTTGCATCAGTGATGCCCGAGGCCGCTGGGGAAACGACCACATCGCTTGAAGTCACCGTTTGAGCACCGGAGAGTGTCAAAGTGCCTGAGAGCACACCGATTGGACCACTGTAGGTGTTTGCTCCTGACAGGATGACCCCCTTGCCCAGGTTGGTGATGCCCCCACTGCTCGTGATGGCGTTGGAGATAACAATATTGTCAGAACGATTGAAGACGATCGCACTGTTATTCGTGATGGAGCCGGAGCCCATCGAGCCGTGATCGTCTGCCGCGCCCAGTTGCAGCGTCCCCGCCTCAATCACCGTCGTTCCGGAGTAGGTATTGTCGGTGTTCAGAATCAAAGTGCCAGCACCTCTTTTTGCAAGTCCGGTGCTGCCCGCAATCTTGCCACTTGAGCGCAACGTATAATCAAAATCAGCATCGATGGTGACCGAGCTAGGGGTCAAGGATTCCGTCAAACTGACCACGGGTGCCGAGGCCCCACGGCTATCGAAAAGAACATGGTCTCCGCTGGTGTAAGCCACAGTGGCAGCAGTATTTGTGTTTTCCCAGCTTTCCGTCGTTGAGTCCCAGAAAGCGCCGTTCAGACCTGTCCAAGCAAGACTTAGAGCCGTCCGGACGGTCAGGGTGGCAACTATGCTGGTAACAGAATTAACCGAATTAGTAACCACGACATCGTAGGAACCGGCATTGGAAAACTGGGCCGCAGCAATGGAGTAAGCAGAGTTTGTGGCATTTGGGATGGGTGTTCCATTCGTCCGCCATTGGTATCTAATCACGCTCGTGCCACCTCCGGCGATCACCTGGAAACTTGCGGGCTGACCGACAGCGACAACCTGATTCGTCGGCTGCGAAAGAATCTCCACCTGTCCTCCGACAGCGATGTCTCCACTTAAAGTAACCAGGTCCAAGCGCAGGAAGGCGGTCGGACTGTAAGCGGAGGTGGGGACGACGGCTACATATTCGGCTATGCCGCCGACAGCAGTGCTTTCAAGCTCGCTGACGATCCGCACAGCGAAATTCGGGTTCTGGCTGGCACCGGATACTCCGTTGAAGCTGATCGTAGCGATCGGCGTATTCCACGTGTTTCCATTCGTCTGCGTGTTGATGACGACGTCCTTCTCCGTCCATATTGCGCCGCCATCGATGCTGTACTGCACGCGATAGTATTTATTGCCGCCCCCACTGTTCGCCTGGTCCCAGCTCAGCGTGATGTTTTCGTAGCCCGCAGTGCTGAAGTTGAATTGCACGCCGCAGGTTTTGTTACCGGTTCCCTGTGGAGGAAAAGTCGCCGTGCGCCAGGACGTGTTGTTGACATCGCTCGTGCCGAGTGGGTCGCCGGGGCTGCCAGAATTGTGTGTGGTCACCACAGTGCCGACTGTGGCAGCGGTGCCACTGCCAAGGGAGGGAACCAGAGTTCCGGTGCTGGAGGATCCATCCGCGGGATTGCTGTTAAAATTCCACTGAGTGATAATTCCTGCAGCTGAGGTTCCCACATACAAGACGAGAGTGGCAAGGATGGTAAAAATTGTTCGTCGGTTCATAATGTTCCTGAATCTTCTGTTAATGTTTCGAGTTTTAGTAACGGGACGGTGTGCACCCATCGTGCAGTTTAATAACGAATCGGCGTGTCATTGGAAACGACCGTGGTGCAGGACGTTTGCGCGTGAGCGCGGGAGCGGATTGAGGTTGCGAGGGCGATTATAAACAGAATCTTTTTCATGGATTGGTTTGTTGGAGCAGAATGACTTTATTATTTTTAAAAATGAAAACAATGACGTGAACACGTCATGTTATGCGGAGGAGGAATTTGAGAGCGTGCCGCTGAAGACCACTGATAAATGGACCACGCTTTTCGTCATTTCCAACGCGCAACAAAAATGATTTTCCTGATACGGACATGAATAATTTTTTCAAATCACCGCCCTTGATCTGGCTGGTTCAGATAGAGCCGACGAGCGGCAGCGGAATCTATGAAACGATTTTCGGCGAAACTTCCTCGATGGTGGAACGCAAGACTCTTTCTACAGCGCTGATTTTTTTAAGCCGAGGGATCAAACCGTCCGTAATTTTTTTGGAAGGACCACCGGGTAAATCTCTCCAAAGCGCAATGGCTCAAATCAACGTGCGTCAGCCATCCGTTCGAATCTTCGTGATCAGCCATTGGCCGAACGCCTCAGAAATGCGTTCCTGGTTTACCCGTTATTTCGTCGAATCAGCGCGGGCAAATTCACGGCGCAAGGATAAGCCGACCAATACCTATCGCCTTTCGTCTCGCGAAATGGAAATTCTCCGTCTCATGGTTCGAGGCCTGATTAAAAAGGAAATCGCCGAGCAACTTTCCATCAGCTATCACACCGTCGATAATCATGAGCGAAAGATTTTTTCCAAGTTGAATATTCACACCCGCACTGAAGCGGTGGCGAAAGCATTGATTGAAAAACTCTGTTGAACAGTGAGGTGATTTTCCGCAACGTTCGGAATTCCGAACCAATATTTTCAATCTGGAATTTGTCGCTCAAGTTTGTTGCTATCACAAAGAAAAGTGTGCGCCCAACCCCAAACCAATTCACGCGCTTGTAAGTCAGCGCTATTCGCCTGATGGCTTTGCCTTCTTCTATTTCGCGCAAGCCGATCTGTTTCACTTCAGCTTTTTTGCTTTTGGCTTTTTCAATGAGCGTTTTTGCGCAGACGAATGTTTATCCGCCGGAACTTTCCCGACCCGATCCCGACGCCGCCAAATATCAAACAATTTCCAAAGGAAAGCCGCCGTTGTCGCCGGATGTTTTCAGTCCGGATTCAGGCGTCGCGCCAACCAAGACAGAACCGCGAACCAACGAATTCATTCTGCAACGGCAACAAATCACGACGACGAACGCGACGACCAATTATCAATTCAATCCAGATCCGGGCGCGACGATCAAAACGCCTGTTGCGCCGACGCCATTTTTTCAAACGAATTTTGGAATCGTGCCGGAACGCAAAGATGAGCAACTCGAAAATCTTCTCAATCAACCGGCGCGCGACACTTTGCGGCTCAATCAGATTGTTCCCGTCGAAAAGCAATCCACGAACACTTACGAACGCGAGCCATTGCCGGAGCATTTGAAACTGCCGCGCACGGAGACTCGCGCGAACGAGAAAATTCCTTTCTC
>JBBQAX010000138.1:0-11223 GCA_038316905.1 Verrucomicrobiota bacterium
AAAATGAATCCCGTTTGTTGCGGCGATAATAGAGTAAGCCGCCGGGCGGACGTTGTTGATTATCGGTGTTGGCGTTGCGGTCGACGCACCGGTAATGAACCCAAAATCATCCCAGGCTATTCGGGCGGCGATTGGCGTTTCGGAGTTCGGCACAAACGATTGGAGTCGAAGACTGCTGATAGCTAATCCATCAGGCGCAGTGAAACCAAAGAAGGTGTCATCAGCGGCAGATCCAAGACCGATTACTGAGGTCACCGCCTGGGTTGAACTATCGCTGAATGTAACGGTGGCGCGCAGATCTAATGGATAGCTGACGACATTGCTGCGCGAAAGAATGACAAACCCGATTTGTTTGATGACTTCACTCACAAGAGGCAATCCCGAGTTCGTATCAAACAAGCCCAACGTCAAAAGATAATTATTTTGATCAGCTGTGGACGTTGTGCCATTCGGCACTGAAAGCACCGTAAAAGAATTCGCCGAACTGGTGATGTTTTGCATGTTCACGCTCGACGTGATTTGCATCCGACCGCTGTTCGTGCCGTAGTTTCCGCGAAAAACTGTCGTGGTGTTCGGTGTAATCGTGGTGGGAAAATTAAAGACGCCGCCGGAATTATTTGTCCAGGCCAGGCCGACAGCCTCTTTGAATGTGGCGAACGTCGTCACCGTGGCGCTCTTCTCAACCTGATTAGCCCCCGGAGCCATCGTGTTCGTCACGTTTTGCGTGTATTGGCCAAAACTGCTGGATGTTAACAGCAGCATTCCCAGTAGGGTCATTCCAGCGAGTTTGAATTGGATTTTGGTTTTCATGAGTGGATTCAGTTTTTTGCATTGAAATGTTTAACGCAAGGTATCGAGCTCTTTGAAGTAATTGATCATCTGCGCAGGGCTGGGCGCTGAGGAGGAAATGGTTTTGGTCAGAGGGCCTGCCCTGGTCCAACGCGCGGAACCATCGCCGAACAAACGATTATACCCTTGATCCTGGTGAACGGGATAGATGAAGCCAGCCTCGATGCCTCCGCCTTGATAATTCTTGATCCCAATAAAATCGCTGAAAACCACGTTGGTCACAAAGTTACGAGTTTTCCAAGTCGTGCCCACCTGAACCGAGCCGTTCGGTGCGGAATTTGTGAACGTTCGAGCTGGGTACGACACCCTGACACTGGCGTTGCTCCAAAGATTTTGCGGAGAATTATATGCCAGAGCTTCATCAGGTCGTGCATCGCCCGACAGACAGTAAAATGCCCGTGGAGCTGAGATGTACTTTTCAGAAAAAAGGAGACCAAGGTTTTGATGATTGCCTCCACTTTTGAACCAATAGCTCGTGAAGATCGAAGCCGTGCGAAAAATATCCGGCATTTTGTCCGCGTTATCACCCGCATACATGTGCAATCCAAGCCCGATTTGGTGCAGATTATTTAAACAACTGATGCGCTTGGCTTTTTCCTTGGCCTTGGCCAGAGCGGGCAAAAGTAGTCCGGCAAGGATTGCGATAATGGCAATGACAACGAGCAATTCAATCAAGGTAAAGGCGTGGCGCTCTCTGGAAAATTTTAAGTTCCGAAGGGGAACCTGGCCTACAAAAAGTATGCAGCGTGTCGGATTCATTTGGCGACTTTCGGGTCTCAAGGGAATGCTTATTTTTTATTAACCTTTCCTTGCGAAGTCCATAGCTCTTTCGAGCTAGTCACTCATTTTCACTGGCAGCTTCAATGTCTCAAGCGATATGCTGCGGACCTTGAACACGCTGCGGAAAAACTGTTTTTGCCCGTTTTTTCTGGCGCTGCTTTTCGGCTCATCCGTTTTGAGCGGCTTGGGACAATCAGCGCCGGTTTCATCGCTTGTGCTGACCAACGCTAGTCAGCTCCGAGGGTTGTCTCTTGAAGACGCCGCGCGCGAATTACCCGTGAAGTTGCACGCCATCGTGACGACAGTGGATCCCGCCCACAGCATTTTTATCCAGGACGAAACGGGTGGAACGTTCATCAGACAATTTCCGAACGATGGACATCCGCGGGACAACTCATTTGTAGAAGGAGAAATGATCGAGGTGCAAGGGGTCAGTAACCCCGGCTTTTTTCTACCCGGGATCACACCCCAAACCATCACGCGATTGGGACGGAGCGAATTACCTGCACCAACATCCGTCACCCTGGACGATCTGTTCTCCACCCGTTTCCATTATCAACGAGTCCAGGTGCGTGGCATCGTTCGCTCCATCACACCCAGACCCGAGCAATCACGGGTTTTCTTGAAACTCGCCATGGGTTCGCGCCAATTGGAAGTGCAAATTCTGACCGCGAACATCACCAATTTACCGCCGCTGATCAATGCGCGCGTGAGGATCACGGGTCTTGCCGCAGGCTACTTGAATTTCAAGCGCCAACTCATTACGCCTCATTTAATCGTCAGCCAAATTGACAACATCCACGTCGAATCGCGACCACGTGTCACCGCCTTCAACATGCCGTTCAGTTCCTTCAGTGAGTTGTTGAATTTCGATCCCGTCGGCGTGACCAGCCATCGCATCCGCATTCGTGGCGTCGTGACACACCAACAACCGGGTGAAGCGATTTTCTTGCGCGAAGGCGAATTCGGATTGCTCGTGCAAACGGCGCAGGCAGGAATTGTTCGCCAAGGCGACATCGTCGAGGCAGTTGGCTTTCCCGCGATGGGTCGTTTCAGCGCGTATCTCGAAGACGCTGAATTTCGCAAAGTGGGAAGTGAATCCGCGCCGCAGCCGGTTCCCACCACGCTGGCCGAAGTATTGCAAGGAACCAACGACGTCAATCTCGTCAGCATAAAAGGCCAATTACTTGAGGTCTTGGAAAATGCGACCACCACAACGCTGGTTCTGCGCGCAGACGAAAACGTGTTTCACGCCCGGCTTCCGCGCGCTGCCTTGTCGCTGCGCAACGGGAGTCAACTTCGACTCACCGGAGTGTGTCTCGCGGAAGAATCGAGCCTTGCCAGCCAGTCGTTCCGCGCCAACCCGCGCACGATTGCGTTGCTGCTGCGCTCGCCGTCGGACATCGAGGTGCTTTCCATGCCCTCGTGGTGGAACACGCAGCGCCTCGCCGTCGCTTCCGCCATTCTGCTCGGGTTAGGAATGGCCGCGCTTTTTTGGATTGTCATGTTGCGTCGCCGCGTTTCCAAACAAGCCGAAGTCATTCGCGAAAAAGTTCAACGCGAAGCCACGCTCGAAGAACGCCATCGCATGGCGCGTGAGATGCACGACACACTTGCGCAAAGTTTTTCCGGACTCGGTTTTCAACTCGATGCGATCAATGTCGGACTTCCGCCCGAAGCCGAAGCAGCGCGCGCGCGATTAGAAACCGCCCGAAAAATTGTGAGTCATGGTCAGGAAGATTTTCGTCGCTCACTCATGAACCTGCGCGCTGAGGAACTTGAGCGCGGCGATCTCACCGAGGCGTTGCCGGAGTTTGCGCGACACATTTTGACCGGGACTGGAATTGATCTGATGTGCGAAATTTCTTGTCCGCCACGGGGCTTGCCGGAATCCATCGAGAACAATCTTCTGCGGATCGGTCAGGAATGTTTGACGAATTCCTTGCATCACGGACGCCCAAAAAAAATTTTCCTTTCGCTTTCACGCAACAACGGTTCCGTCCAGTTGTGCATTGAAGATGACGGCATTGGCTTTGAGCCTGAGAAACTTCAGCGCCCAGCCAACGGCCATTTCGGCTGGCGCGGCATTCAGGAACGCACCGAACAAATCCACGGCAAAGTCGAAGTGAAATCACAACCCGGTCGCGGAACCACCGTGACCGTGACAGTTCCCGTTTAATCATGCAGAAAAATTTTAACGCAAAGACGCAAAGCCACGAAGTCGCGAGTAACTTTGGACTGCGGGGACATGTCCCCGCTTTGGCTGCACCGTGAGAAACAGTGAGACCGTTCTTTTATCAGCAACACTGTTTTGTCCAGCGACCGTGCAGGAAAAGCGGCGTCATGCCACCGCATTCCACGTTGTCTCTTCGCGACTTTGCGTTGAATTCCCACTGAATTGATCATGCCAAAAAATAAAATTCGCATTCTGCTCGTGGACGATCATCTCGTCGTGCGCGTTGGCCTCCGCAGCTTGTTGGAAACGCAGCCGGATTTGGTAGTCGTTGGAGAAGCGGCCAGCGGCCCGGCGGCTCTTGAAGTTTTTGCGCAACAATCACCACACGTCACCCTGATGGATTTACGAATGCCCGGTTTGAGCGGCGCGGAAACGACCGCGCTCATTCGCCAGAAATTTCCGGGAGCACGAATTCTCGTTCTCACTACGTATGACAATGACGAAGATATTTATCGCGCCTTGGAAGCGGGCGCGTCCGGTTATTTGCTGAAAAACACCGACAGCAATTCATTGCTTGCCGCCGTTCGCGCCGTCCACACAGGAACCTATAAACTTTCCGCTGATTTATCCGCACGCCTCGCCCAACGTCAGGCTGCGCCGGAACTTTCCCCGCGTGAACTGGAAGTCCTGCAACACATCGTCAAAGGAGAAAGCAACAAAGAGATCGGCTCCGCGCTTGGCCTCTCCGAAAACACCGTGAAAAACCACGTCAAAATGATTCTAGAAAAACTCGATGTCGCCGACCGCACCCAAGCGGCAACAACCGCACTGCAACGCGGTTTGGCCAAGTTGAACTAATAACGTGGACTGCGGGGACATGTCCCCGCTTTGGCTGCACCGTGAAAAATGCCGAGCGCATCCTTTTACCCACGACATCTTCTGTCCCGCGACCGCGCAGGAAAAGCGGCGTCCCACCGCACTCCACGCTATCTTCGGAAGTTGAAGCTTGAGTTCCAACGCGATGCCTTTTACTTGCTTCCCATGCCCGAACCCCGCACGCCGTGGCCCCATGCGCCAGTGCATTGCCTGAGTGAGCAAGGCACTTATTTCGTCACGGTCGGAACCTATTTGCGGCAACACCATTTTCGTCGTCGGGAGAGAATTGCGGTTTTGCACCGTGGTCTGCTCACTGTGTGCAACGAATTCGGTTGGGCGCTCGAAGCGTGGGCCGTGTTTTCCAACCATTACCATTTTGTCGCGCATTCTCCCTTTGAAAAATCAACTGCGGAAACCCTTACTGCGATGCTGGGCAAACTGCATGGCAAAACGGCGCGATGGGTGAATCGACTCGATAAAACCCCTTGTCGCAAAGTCTGGCACAATTATCGGGAAACGCGTCTAACCTTCGAGAAAAGTTATTTGGCCCGCTTAAACTACACCCATCAAAACGCCGCCAAACACGGACTGGTGCCGGTAGCCAATCAATATCCGTGGTGTTCCGCAGCATGGTTCGAGCGCACCGCCACACCCGCGCAAGTCAAAACCATCTACAGCTTCAAGACCGACAAATTAGAAACCTACGACGATTACACCCCCGCGCCCGAATGGTGAACCTTGGACTGCGAGGACATGCCCCCGCTTTGGCTGCACCGTGCAAAATGGTGAGATCATCGCTTACCCGCGACATTTCTCGTCCCGTGACCGCGCAGAAAAAGCGGTGTCATGCCACCGCACTCCAAAGTCGCCTCATCGCGGTTACGTTTGAAATCCAAGTTGCGTAACGCGAAGGCGTGAGACCTTTGGACTGCGGGGACATGTCCCCGCTTTGGCTGCACCGTGAAAAATGGTGATATCATCGCTTTACCCGTGACATTTCTCGTCCCGCAACCTTGCAGGAAAAGCGGTGTCATGCCACCGCACTCCACGTTCCGGTTAGCTCGAAAGAGCCATTGTCGCCTCGGAAACTCTGTGGCTTCATGATTGGAAATCTCTTTTCGTGAAATCGCTCATTCTACAGCTCTGTTCGCTCGCCATCCCGCTGGCGCTTTTTTCGTTGAACGCCAGAGCGGCTACCAATTACAGCCAACTCGCGCTCGACGAAAAGCCGGTGGCGTACTGGCGCTTCAACGAACGCACCGGGGCCACGGTTTTCAATTATGGCTCTGCTAGTAACGCGATCAATGGAGTCTTGACCGGCAAGTTGCTTTTCAATCAGCCCGGCCCGCGTCCAACTGAATTCCCGCTTTTCGAAACCAACAATTCCGCCATCGCTTTCAATCAGAAAAACAGTTTCATTCGCATCAAATCTGCCGCGGACAATCCTCTCGCTTTCAAACTCGGCGACACCATCACGATTGAAGCCTGGGTAAATCCAAATCAATTCAGCGACGGGCAAGATATTTACATCGTCGGAAAAGGGCGCACTGGAAATCCAGGCTTCGACGCGAACAATCAAAACTGGGGATTGCGATTGCGCGGCGTGAAAGGCGAGGCGCGTTTAAGTTTTCTTTTTCGCGATTCACGCAATTTGCCCAATGACTCCAACTGCTGGCATCGCTGGGTTTCGAACAAAGGCGTATCGCCCGGCGATGGTTGGCATCATGTCGTCGTCACTTACACCTTCGGCAAAGGCGACAGCGTGCGCGGTTGGATCGACGCCGAAGAAACCCCCGGCAAATGGGATTACGGCGGGAAGACCGATCTCGGTCCAGTCGTTGATGCGGATGAAGTCTGGATTGGCTCGTCGCAAGGCGGCTCTGCCAACAGCACGTTTAACGGTTTGATTGATGAAGTGGCGATTTATCGCAGCGCGCCTTCTCCTGAGAAATTAAAACAGCGCTTCGTTCACAATGCCCCGCCCAAAGTCGAGGTTGCGGAGGTTATCCCCAACATCCTGAACGCGCCAACCAATGTCGTCCGCGTGCAGATTTTTGAATCAGGTAAAGCTCTCGATGACTCGGAGCCGGTTGCCTTCGAGGAAGATTTTGCGGACAGCGCAGGGCCGGTTCCGCTCGGCATCGCTTCATGGAAAAATCTTCCGACGCATTTGATGGACGAATTCATTCAGCCAGCCATGGGTTTTGCCGCGTTGCCTACAAAGTATTCGAATAAAGGAATCAAACTGGATCGCGCCGCTCCGTTTCTTGTGCGCGCTTCCACTCGCTTGATGCTTCCTGCCGGTGAGTATCAATTTCTGGTTCGCGCCCGCAATGCCGCTCGCCTTATTGTGGACGGAAAAATTCTGGCGGAAACGCCGTTGAGCAATATCCGTCACGCCGACAACGAAGCTGTTCCCGATCTGGCAGCGAAAACCATTGCAGGAACGCGGCTCCTTCCACCGGGTCACACGGATGAGCGCGCCACCTTCAAATCCGACGGAAAACCACACGTGTTTCTCTTGGAGGTTTTTGTCGGCGGAACAAAACTACGCCCTGAAATTGGCGAAACGTGCGTCGCGGTTCTTGGAAAAAACGGCGAGTATCATCTGCTCGCCGCCGACATGCAGACCGCGTTGACCGACGAAGGCTGGAAACCGTTTGCCGCCGCGCAAAGTCATGAACTAGCCGAACGCGATGTCGCGCAACGCCGCGTCGTTTCAGTCAGCGAAGATAAATATTGGGCAAAACGTCATGAAGTCGCGCGAGAAATTGTTTCCCAAAAACCTGCGCCTAAAGTTCCCGCAGCATCGTCAGGATTTTCGGCCAACAACGCGATTGATCATTTCATCAACGAAAAACTCGCGACGGCCAAAGCAACTCAGAAGGCTCTACTTGCCGACGACGCTTTCCTCCGTCGCGTCGCATTGGACACGCTTGGCTTGATTCCCACGCCTGAACAAATCGCGCTCTTTCAAAATGACAAATCCGCTGATCGCCGCGCGAAAGCGATTGATCAACTCCTCGCAAATCCAAGCTGGGCCGATCATTGGGTCAGTTATTGGCAGGATGTTCTCGCGGAAAATCCGGGCATGTTAAAGCCAAGCCTGAACAACACCGGGCCATTTCGCGGATTCATTTACGATTCGTTCCGAGACAACAAGCCCTTCGATCGTTTCATCACAGAACTGGTGCAAATGGAGGGCAGCCTTTATTCCGGCGGCCCCGCTGGCTTCAGCATGGCGAGTGAGAACGATGTGCCGATGGCTGCGAAAGCGCACATTGTTTCAAAAGCATTTCTTGGAATGGAACTCGGTTGCGCCCGTTGTCACGACGCGCCGTTTCATCCTTTCAAACAGGAACAGTTGTTCAGTCTGGCCGCGATGTTGAAGCGCGCTCCGCAAAAAGTTCCCGCGAGCAGTTCGATTCCCACCAACGCAAACATCACGATTGGCAGTGTGGTGAATGTTACGCTGCCGCCAGGCTCGGTCGTAAAACCGGCGTGGGCTTTTGACAATAAAATTGAAGCATTGCCAAAAAATTATTTACGCAACGGACATGACACGCGCGAGCAGATGGCTGCGCTCATCACCGATCCGCGAAACGACCGTTTTCCCCAGGTCATCGTCAATCGCATCTGGAAACAATATCTCGGCTGGGGTCTGGTCGAACCGGTTGATGACTGGCCGGAGAAACCGGTCGTATCGCATCCTGAACTGCTCAACTGGCTCGCGCAGGAATTCGTCGCGAGCGGTTACGATTTCAAACACGTCGCGAAGCTGATTTTAAATTCGCATGTTTACCAACGCGCCTCGCAATCGAGCGTCGCGCAGGCACCGAAACCCGCCGAACGTTTATTTGAAGGCCCCGCGCGACGGCGCTTAACCGCCGAGCAATTGGTTGATTCTCTTTTCGTCGCCGTCGGAAAACAATTGGGTTCGGAGGAATTGAATCAGGATGCGGATGGCCGTCGTCCCGCGCAAAGTTTCAACAATCTCGGGACACCAAAACGCGCCTGGGAATTTTGCTCGCTCGCCAATGAACGCGACCGTCCCGCGCTCGCACTACCTCGCGCCCAAGCCATCGTGGATACATTGATCATGTTTGGTTGGCGCGAATCGCGTCCGAATCCGCTCACCGTGCGCGATGACTCCGCGAATGTTCTTCAACCCGCTAGTCTTGCGAACAGCACTCTCGCCAGTCGCGTAACGCGTCTGTCTGACGACAGCGCTTTGACACGGCTGGTTTTGGAAACGCGTTCGTTACCCGAAATAATCAACACCACGTTTTTGCGCATTCTTTCGCGTCCGCCCAGCAAGGACGAATTGAGCGCGTTCACCTCTTATTTAGAAACTGGTTTTGGGGAACGTCGAATTGCCCTCGCTACCGGTGCGAAAAAGAAATCTGGCGCCAAACAAATCGTTTCGTGGTCAAACCATCTCAACGCCGAGGCGACCAAAATAAAACTGGATGAAGAACGCGCCGCGCGCGCGGGCGATCCCCCGACGCTCGCATTGCAAAGTGACTGGCGCGAACGAATGGAAGACACGGTCTGGGCGTTGGTCAATTCGCCGGAGTTTATTTTTGTGCCATGAAGAATACGGAAGAAAAAAAGATGCTCGTTTGCAGACGCACGTTGGACTGCGGCGGCATGACGCCGCTTTTCCTGCATGTCTCAATCACCTTGAACCTTGAGCCAACTGACACCTCCTCTTTTCCCACCGCGCAGCCAAAGCGCGGACATGTCCCCGCAGTCCAAATCCATTTATGACCTCCATGAATCGTCGTGATTTTTTAGTTCGCAGCGGACAAGCCGGACTCGGTGCCGCATTGCTCGGCGCGGGCGGTTTGCCCTCCTTTGCCGACGAGAAGAAAATTACTTATCCCAAAGGCAAAGCAGACCATTGCATTTTTATCTGGCTCGGCGGTGGCGCGGCGCAAATTGATACGTGGGACCCGAAACGCAAAGGTGATGGGAAAAAAATTCCCGGTTCCTATTACGATTCAATTGATACCGCCATTCCGGGCGTGAAAGTTTGCGAACACCTCGGTAATTGCGCGAAAATTTTAGATCGCTTCGTCCTGTTTCGCTCCGTGCATCACGACGTGATTGATGAACACGCGGCGGCGACAAATCGTTTGCATACCGGACGTCGTCCCGCTGGCACCGTGCAATATCCCAGCATCGGTTCCATTGTTGCGAAGCGACGCAAAGCGGCTGCCGAAGGTGTTCCCGCTTACGTCGTGATTGGTTATCCAAACGTCACGCGTGGCCCAGGATTTCTTGGCGCATCTGCGGGTTATGTTTATCTCACCGACACCGAAGCTGGACCCGCTGGTTTGACACGTCCGGTCGATGTTTCTCCTGCGCGACAAAACGAGCGCGAAGCCTTGCTCAACAAAATGCGCGCAGGTTATTTGCAAAAGCATTCCAGCGAAAAATTGATTGCCGATTACGACACAGCCATTGGCGAAAGTTTTAAATTGTCGCGCGGCGATTTCATGAACGCCTTTCACCTCGATAAAGAACCCGGTTCGCTGCGCCAATTATATGGAGCCGAATTTGGCCAACGTTGTTTGCTCGCGCGACGACTTGTGCAAACGGGCGTTCGTTTCGTCGAAGTTTCATTCAACCTCAATTTTCTCAACGGCGCGGGTTGGGACACCCACAATCAGGCGCAACTCCAACAACACGTCCTCATCAAAGAATTGGATGTCGCGCTCGCGTCGCTGGTTCTTGATCTGGAAAAAAATAAAATGCTGGATCGCACGCTCGTGGTGGTCGCGACGGAGTTTGGTCGCCCCGCGCAATTCGATGGCGGCGGCGGACGCGGGCATTACGGAAAAGCGTTCAGCATGGTGATGGCGGGCGGCGGTTTGAAAACCGGCCAGGTCGTCGGCGAAACGGATGAACTCGCAATGAACATCGTCAAAGACCCGGTTTCCGTGCCTGACTTTCACGCCAATATTCATTGCGCGCTCGGCATCAATCCCTCGGCAAATCTCTATGACGAAGATCGTCCCGTTCCGATCACCGACATGGGTGAACCCGCGCGGCAATTGTTTGCGTGATTTGGAGTGCGGGGACATGTCACCGCTTTGGCTGCACGGTGGAGAATGTGAAAACGTAATTTTAGTTCAATTTTTCGTGGAATAGAAAGGCGTGCAGGAAAAGCGGCGTCATGCCGCCGCAGTCCAAAGTGCCGCGGGTAATGAGTCACAAATCACGTAATGAAAATATCGAACACGTTCTTGGAGAGTTGGAGTTCACGCTTCAGCGTGTTCTTCCTTTCGCTTCTATTGTTTTCCAACCTGCTTCCGCTCCACGCCCAAACTACCAATGTCTCGCTCGTGAACGTTCACGGCTTTGAAAGCAATTCCATTTATCCGGTTGGAAATCTTCAACCGGTGAGCGATGGCAATGCGACATGGATCCCAGCCGGGAATCCGGCGCAAATTGTTTCTCTTGGCGGCACGAATGGAAAAGTTCTTCGCCGGATTCAAACCGGCGTGGACCAGACGGACATGGTTTCATTCCCAGCA
>JBBQAX010000139.1:0-11218 GCA_038316905.1 Verrucomicrobiota bacterium
AACTTTGCCGCCCGAGAATTCGCAGACAAACCGTTTCGCCATGTTTCGTGGGAATGACTGAAATGCGCAGATCATATTCCTCGGTCCCCGTTTTCATGGAGATACGCCCGTCGTGCGGCAAGCGTTTTTCCGCGATGTTCAATCCCGCCATGATTTTCAAACGCGAGGCAATCGTTTCGTGCAGTTGTCGCAACACATGCGGCACGGGAACCGATTGCATAATTCCATCGATGCGGTAGCGCAGACGAATGGAGGAATGATACGGCTCGATGTGGATATCCGTCGCCTGCAGGCGTAATGCTTCGAGCAAGATTTGATCGACGAAATCTGAAATCGTCGCGTCCACCGCAGAATTGTCCTCAGTCGATTTAACGTCGAAAACAACGTCTTCACTCGCGTCCTTCGTCATCCCGCGTTCTTCGCGCAATCGCTGAATGGTTTGCGCTCCAAGCCCAAATTGTTTTTTGAGAACGGCGTGAACGCAGCTTGGCGTCGTGAGCGCGACCTTGAGCCGTTTGCCCAACAGAAGCCGGAGATTGCCCAGCTCCATTTGGCGAATCGGCTCGCCGAAAACCAGGGTCAACACTTCGCCATCAAGAGAAAGCGGCAGCATCCGATAATGGAAAATCAGCTTCATCGGCACGAGTTCCAGAACGGCGGGTGAAAGTGTGATCTGATCGTGATTGATGAAATCGAGATGATGAAGTGTCGCCAGCGCGCGATAGGTGTCTTCCTCGGAAGCGTAATTGAGATCGACAATGGCGCGATGCTGCGGGATGCCGAGTCGCGTCTGGCTGCGACGAGCTTGCTCAAGTTGTTTCTCCGTGAGTTTACCTTGTTCCAGCAACAGGTCGCCGGTTTCTCTAGGAGTAATCGCTTCCATATTTATTGAATTGGAATCTCAACTTCTTTCGCGACGTTGAACTGAAACATATTTGTTTCGGAAGCCGCATTTTTCAAAGTCAACGTGCGTCGATCAATCGCATCCACCACCCAATCAGCAACGACCTTCGCACCCAGATCCCCGACGACCAATTGCTGGTCCACTTTGATAAATGCTTTTTTTACACCCGCCGCCGTTTCATAGACGCCTTGATAAACAATCGAAACCTTCTTGGTCGTCGCTGGCGGCGGCGTTGGGGCGACCGGCGCGGGCGCGGGCGCGGGCGGTGGTTGAAAGTGAGTGGTGTAAAAAGGATTCACCGCATTCGTGACGGGCCGCAATGCAGTCAATGTTTCAGTGGCAAAAAGCCCTTCAATTTTTTCTACCACGTTTGTGAAATCCGGCGGATGATTCTGGCGCTTTATTTCCGCGCGGTCGGGCAGATTTCCGCCAAGATCAGTGATCGCAAAAACCAGCAGCGTCGCCGCCGCGATCAGCAGGATGGCGAAAAAGAACCGACTGTTGATCAAGGGTTTTAGTCTCATCGCATCGCCCCTCTCTCCGGCGAGGCAACAAAACCGCTGACGACGATTTGGAGATTCACTTGATCGAGTTTCTCCGGCGTTTGTTTGCGTAAAAGAAGGCGATCCAGAAATAGTGTGGGTTTGCCCGGAGAGGACTCGGGAAGACCGGCTGCTTTCATTTCCCCGGCGCGGAGCGGAAGTGCAAAGAGCAAATCACTCACGGCATTCATCGGACCTTCAACCTCAATTTGCACGGGGAACTCGTCCCAAAAAACCTCGGTTCCCGTCGTTGGATGCGATCGCATCGGAAGTAAGCCAACGCTTTTGATGCTTCCAACTTTGCTGTTGATGGCGGTGACCAAAATGTGATGCACGATTGATAACTGCGCCCAAAGTTTACCTGGATTTTCTATTTCAGGTTTGTACTCGGGAAACCAGCTCAACGGTGCAGCGCCGAGCGTGACTCCGTTGGTTCGAGCCAGAGCGTTCAATTCCTCAAGGCGTTTCTGGCGTTCATTCTGGAAATCAATTAGCAGGAAAGGTTCTTTCATCTTCGCGCGGATTTCGGGTTCCAGTTCCACGCGAGCGGCCATCGTTTGCCCGGTCTGTTCTGTCGTCACTAACGACGCGCGCAAATCTGCTTGTGATTTTCTGATCTGATTCAAGTCCAGCTCGCGCACGCCACTGTTCTCGACACTGAAATCTACTAACTCTTGCCAGACGGTATCCAGGGGACGATCCAGAGCTTCTACTTTTTGCGATAGCGGACGAACGACCAGCAAATAATAAAGCGCCAACCCCAGCGTGACGAAAATCATCACCGAGCGATTGCGCGAAATTTGTTTAAGGATCGCCATGTCGTTAGTTTTTCTCCTTCGAAATCGCGGACGGCGGGCGACCGGTTCGCCCGTTGGTCCTCACGTTAGATTGTGCCGCTTTCAATTTGCCGGGCTTAATGGGAGCGCGAAATGTGTTTTCAGCCAGGTCGATCGCCAAAGAAAACTGGCGTCCCGGAATCACGACGTTCGTGTTCATAATATTTTTTTGTTGTCCCATCGGCAATGTGTCCACGCTGATGAACGCGGGATTCGATTTCAATTCTGCGACAAGCTTGCTCAACGTTTGCCGCATCGCTTCGCCTTCTTCCGAGAGTGAAAGCTCGGCGATAAATCCATATTTGGCGGGCGACATGGCTGGCGAGAAAACCGTTTCATTGGTCGAAGCCAGTCGAAGGGGAGGGACGGTTTTTCCGGCGAAGTAGGATTGTTGATCCGCCAGCAAGACGTACCAAAGTTTTTTATCTCCACGCGTTCGCTGCATCTCCGAAAGCATCGTCAATGTATCGACCGTTCGTTTCCTTTGTTGGACCACCGGAAACAATCGCGCATAGGCCTGTTCCCATTGTTGGCTCAGTGCTTCGACCTCTTTCGCTTCGCGCAAAATGTCCTGCGACTCATGGAGACGCGCATTCTTTTCATTCAAAAGGCTGACCTTCTGGCCGGTCGCAAAAAGCAGAACCAGTGCAACCATCAGGAGCATCGCCCAACACGCTTTTTGCAGTTTCTCCTGAGTCTCACGTCGCTTTCGCGCCTCTCGCAAATCCACCGGAAACAACGAGGCAGGGGGTGGGAAATGCCCAAAACTTTTGAGTGCCACTCCGTAGGCGACGGCGTAACGGTCCATGACCAACTCGCCTGAGTTGCCCAGAAATTTTGGCCAGAGCGCAAAGGGCAATCGACGTCGTGCATTGAGATACTCGATCAGGCCCGGCTGCCGTGCGCCACCGCCGCTCAGCAGGACGCGAAACGAATCGAGCGCGAGTTTCAATTCCCCGTTTTCACGCAACCAATCCTGAAGAATTTTTTCCAGTTCGGAATACCAGGCGTCCATGGAAAGACGCAGGCCCGGAAGATCTGAAGCGCCGGCCAATAGATTTTGCTGTTGCTTGAGCGCTGTCGCGTCCTTAAGCGTAACGTTCTTCTGGGCGGCGACGGTTTCAGTAAAGGCATCGCCGCCAATCGGATAATTGATGGCATAGACGCCCTGCCGCTGAACGATGATTGTCACGACCGTGCTGCTGGCACCGAGATCGACGAGCACGACGTTTTCGGGAAGCGCAGGTTGGGCGGATTGATACGCTGCTATTAAAGCGTTTGCTGGCGTGATGATTTCGCAAAGTTGTTCGCCAATTCCAGCAAGGCGGCTGGCTTCGCGGAGAATTTCTTCTTCCTGCGCAAACGTGACCCAGAACGGATTCTTGTATTTTCCAAAAGGCCGAAGTTTGCCGTAGTCGTAAACAATTCCGCTCTCGCTTAATCCGCTGAGCTTTACGGTTTCGTCTTTGATCAACGCTTCAATCTGTTCCGAACCGACCTCCGGCAAATCAATGACCTGCGAAACGGAGAGTTGTTGCGGCAACGTGACGGCAATGGGGAGCGTTCCAAATTCCTGGAGGGCGCTTTGGACCTGGCGATCTAATTCTTCGGGAGACTCGTTTCCGCTTTCGGATAAATCGAGGATGCGATGTCGCTCAACATCCACTTCGTCACCGCGTCGGTGGGCGACGAGAAATTTGATGGAACGCGTGCCTGGATCAATGACCAGTAATCGGCGTTTGAGCGAGGACACTCTCATCATTCGTGTTCGAATTCGATGAATTCGCCTGTGTCCGCCAGTAGCGTCGCGGTCACAAAAATCAGCAGGTAACGCGGATTATCCACTTCTGTCCGTTTCCGAAATGCCGCGCCGATGATGGGAAGATTTCCGAGAATTGGAACGGATTCCACAAACGTGCTTTGCACATGTTCCATCACGCCGCCCATGACCACGGTCTGGCCCGATCTCACGACCACCCGTGTGGCGAGAGCTTGGGTGCGGAACTGAGGCAATTTAATATCAAACGTGCTTGAAACTTCGCCGGATTCATTGCGATCGGTCACGGTGGCAAAAGTGACGAGTTGCACGTCTTGTTTCACTTCCGGTTTCAACGCGAGAAGAATGCTTTTTCCATCGCCGCCAATACTGGCCACGACATCCAGTGACGCGCCTGAAGTCAGGCTGACGGGTTTGCCAACGGGTACCAAACTCGAAGCGGTCGTGCGATCTGTCACCTGTTGTTTGACCGAATATTCCTCGTAATAATACTGCACTTTTCCGTCTTCAATATGTGCGGGAAGATTATTGATTACGGTCAGGCGCGGCGCGCTCAAGGTCTGACTTTCGCCGCCTTGCTCAAGCGCTTTCAAAGTCACGCTCAAATCATTCCGGCCCAAAATATTCGTAAAGGTGGTTTGCAATCCAAGTCCGACGCCGCCGGAAGCGAGCCCGGTGAAATCCGTGGCCAATCGCCCGAGGGTTAAGGGGCTTCGTCCGGTTTCCCATTGCGCGCCCAACTCCATGAATGCCGCTTCGGAAACGGTGATGAAACGCGCTTCGATCAAGACCTGCTGAATCGGGCGATCAAATTCTTCGATGATTTTATCCATGACTCCCAACTGCTCCTGTGTTCCATGCGCGACGATAATATTGCGCTCGAAATCAATCATGTATTTGGAGCCTTGGAAAAATTTCTGAATCGCGGCTTCAATTGCGGGACTGGCTGATGCGCCATCTTTGACAAACCGCTCGATGGTTTGATTTTCGGTAACGTTCGTCACGATGCCGGTCGGCAACTTCTGCACGAGCGTCGTCCGATTGATATCCCCGCCTTCAAATTGCGCAGGCGTAATGAAACCTTTGCGCAAACGGTAGAAACGCGTTTCTTCCATGACGCGTTTTGGATCTTTGCTGTCCACCACCCAGATCAAATCATCGCCCACCTGAAACTGAACATCGTGATTACGCGAGACGTAGCGTAAAAACTCAGACAGCTTGGTTTTCTCCATGTTAACGCTGAGCGTTTGTTTGAACGCAGGAATGGATTTATCCGCCACAAAGTTGATCCCCTCGGCCTGGCCAATGTTGAAGATGATCGATTCCAAGGTCGCGTTGTCCAGATGCACAGAAATTTCTTTGGAAAGGATTTTCGCCATCTTTCCTTGCTCGGCGTCCATACCGAACAACTGGCCTTTTTGCACAATTGTTTTGCCGAAGCTTTCCGGCACGTAGGGAATGGACTCAAGCTGGCTGATGGCGTTGCGCAAATCTTTACGGGGCGGCAGGCCGCGATCTTTCTTTTCTGTCAAAAGGCTTAAGGCGGTTGGATTGAATACGGAGTCCTTCGCTTCGATGTCGCGAATGCGGTCTTCCAATGCCTGGTCCCGTCGAGCCTGGCGCTCTTTTGTCACCCAACTTGCCGTGCGCGCCACCGAAGCGTCGTGCGGTGCTCTATGGTAAAGAGCCAACGCTTGTTCTTCCGCTTCTTCCCAATGCCCTTTTTTTGCGAGATCGAGAATGGAGCCGATGACTTTGTCATTCTCCGAGCTGGAAATAAGTTCGGGAGTTGTGACCGGCGGCGGCGCAATCGGGGCGGGTTTGGAAGGCTTCTTCTGTTTGACAGTCACCGGACGTGACGGTTCCTTCGCTTTTTTCGAGCTGGTGCAACCGCTCCAGAGAAGCAGAACGGCTGACAAATAGATTACACGAAGTAGAACATTCAAACCTGCCATAATAAGTGTGTCCATAGACGGTCAGTGCCCGTCTATCATTCATTCTCTTGTTGCTGAGACTCGTTTCTTCTGAAGCCTCGTCCCTCAATTCCGGAAACAGAAAAACAATCGGTGACGGTTAACTCTGGAGTTGCGACAACGACTCCGAAGATCAGGCGAAACCATGCACTCCGAAATATTATTTTTCGCAATGCGGATTCCCTTTTACAGCGGTGAGCAAAATATCTGGCGAGGATGAATTCGACAATGTCTATGTTTGAAATTGATCACGCCAAAGCGAATTGATGCTCAAAGCTTTTGCAAACTTCCATGAACACTTCGTCCACGGTGATCTGCTGCATGCAGACATTATTCTTACACGCGGATTGTCGGTTGTTGAAGGCGTTCACACACGGGCTGCACGCAATCCCTTTCCACAGCGCGGTGTTTCGGTTGGTTCGAGCGCCGAAGAGCGCCGGTGTTTCAGGGCCGAACAACGTCACGACCCGCATCGGCGTCAGGGATGCAAAATGCGCCGGGCCGCTGTCGTTCGTGACCAGGATTTTTGCCAGCGTGTAAAGCACGAGCAATTGGCGCAGCGAAGTTTTTCCAGCCAGCGAAACACATCGAGGCGAATTCACTTGAGCAACCAGTTTTGCAATCGCGTCCGCTTCATTGGGGGCACCGGTCATGCCTATATAAATTTCAGGAAACTGGTCCAGCAACCGCCCTGCAAGTTCCACGTACCGCTCCGTTGGCCATCGGCGCAAAGGCAACAGATCGCTGGCATTGGGATTGAGCAACACGAGGGGAGGGCATTCGTCTAATCCCGTTTCGCGAGCCACTATCTTTTTAACGTCATTAATTTCGATCTCGCTTGGCGCAAACTGCGGAAGAAACGCGCTCGGCGGCGGTGGTTGAACTCCAAAAGTGGGAAGCGTTGACGGATCCACACGCAACGACTCGACCATGGATTGAAAAATTTGCGACGTATGCAAATAGGGATTGTAGAGGAGCCGATGCGTCATCAAGTCGCCGCGATATGGCCCCGCGCCAAAATAGCTGTGAAAGCCTGCGCGAGATTTTGCGCCGCTCAGAAACGTCAGGATGGCGGAGCCGCGCGTGAAAAATTCCATGTCGATCGCCGCGTCTAAATTCAGTTTTCGCAGGCGATGGATTGCTGCGAGCGTGTTCCTGGCGAGCGCAGGGATATTATCCGCGTGAATTGAGATGATATTTTCGCGCGGGATGATTTCGAGCAGTTCGAGGATAAATCGGTTTTCCTCAAAAAGGATGAAGTAAACGTTCTCGCGCCCGACCAATTCGGTAGCGCGTCGCAACGCGGAATAAGCGAGAACGGTCGAACCTTGCTCGGCTAATTTTACGACGAGGATGTTGCGGATCTGCGGAACGCCCGCGCGCTCTCTATTCCCGACTCGCCGCAGGCAGGTGAGCAAAAAGCTAATGGGAACACCCATCCAACGATCAATTTTTTGTAGTGTGGCAACCTTCATTCGTGACCGATTTTGGCGGAGCCTATTCTTTAGGATTCGTTCGGACGAGAAAATCCGCTTGAACTGGTTTCAATAGAGCGTTTCAAACACGAAATTCATTGCAGTGGTCGGCATGATTTATTCCTTCGTGATGGTTTCGTCGAGGTTCAGCAACACGCGGGAAACAACAGTGTAAGCCGCAAGTTGTGTAGGCGTGGTTCCGACCGGCAAATTTGGTTTCTCATTCTTCCCGGTCGCCACTTCCAGTGGATTGACCCACCCATCCGCGATGCGCTTTTTCTGTTTCTCAATCAAGGCGAGCAACTCGGCTGTTTCGTCGCTGGTCGGTTTGCGTGAAAGCGTGCGGCGAAAGGCATATTCGATTCGCGTTGCATCAGTCTTGCCGCCTTCCTCCAGAATCTGATGTGCGAGCGCTTGTGCGCATTCCATCGCCACAATTTCGTTTAGGGTTGTGAGCGCTTGCAGTGGCGTGTTGGAAATCATTCGGCGAACGCAGGACGAATCGCCATTCGGCGTATCGAACGCCTGCAACATCGGATACGGCGTGGAGCGACGACGAAACGTGTAGAGCGCGCGACGATAACGATCTGGACCAGTCGCTTCCGTCCACGTGAACGGTCCGTAACTCGCTGGTGGTTTGAAAAGAAATTCCGGCGCGGGCGAAAAGACGCTTGGTCCGCCAATGTTTGTGGTCAGCAATCCGCTTGCGGCCAGCGCGATGTCTCGAATGATTTCTCCTTCGACACGAAACCTTGGCCCGCGCGCGAGCAAGCGATTGTATTGATCGAGCGCGAAAAGTTCCGATGTGATTGTGGAAGATTGCTGATACGTCGCGGAGTTCACGATTAGCCGATGAATGTGTTTTATGGACCAGGGACGTAGCGCAGGCATCTTGCCTGCCGGTTGAGCGGGCATCCTGCCCGCAGTCCCTTCCGACTCGCGGCTGGAAGCCTGCGCTACTTTCGGCTCCATAAATTCCATCGCGAGCCAATCCAGCAGTTCGGGGTGCGACGGCTTTTCGGCGCGCACGCCAAAATCTTCGGGCGTATCGAGCAGGCCGATCCCAAAATAGCTTTGCCAGATACGATTCACCAACGCTCGCGCGGTGGTGGGCGATTTTTTATCCACCAGCCACTTAGCGAAGGTGAGACGCGAATCTTCGGCGTTTTCAGGTAGCGGGTGGAGAAACGCTGGAACTCTGGCTCCCACTTCGCGCGTCGGACTCAGCCAATCGCCGCGTTTCAAGAGTTTCGTCGCGCGCTTCTCATTGCCTGCACCTTGATCGTTACGCGCAACCAACGTCAACGCCGCCACGCCTTCCGGCCATTGTTTCCAAAGCGATTCGATCCGTTCGTTCGCCTCTTTCCAGTCGGCAACCGTCGTGCGCCAGAAACTGAAAACCGCCGCGACTTGCGCAGGAGAGCGTTGCGCTGCGGGAATTTCAAAGATGTCGCGAACATTTTGCGGGAGCGGATCAGCCACCGCATTCGTGTCGCTGGAAACGCTCAAACGAAAACGGCCAAGGTTATGGTTCTGATTGTCGTCGGAGTTCCAGCCGCCGTGGCTCTGTTGCAATTTGAAAACGAGCGTCACGCCATTGGTGAATTCAATTGGCTTTTCAGGGATGAAAACTGCCTTGCGCGACTGATTTCTCCGTCCGGCGCCCGCGTCGATTCCCCAGGCAGTATCGCCATTGTTGTCGATGGCAAAATTGACGGGACCGTAGCTGCGCTTTTTACCGGAACGATCGTCGAACTCTGACTCCAACTCCTTTTCCACATTGGAAAAATCGGCCGATGCTTTGATAAACTTCACGTTCATCTTGTTGGTGGGATTTGCGGTATCCATCGCCTCTACGTCGAATTCCGTCAGCGCCGCCATTCCTTTCATCGAACGTCCTGGTCCGTCACATGGAAGATTCGGATCAGTCAGTTGTTCGAGGCGAAACGCGCCGATGCTTGGCAGATTATTTGTCCCGCGAAAGCGCGCCGTCCATTTCGTTGGGGCGTAACTCGAGGCGCGAATTGAGCCATCGGCATAAGAAAAAAATCGCGAGCCGTTATCGCCCGCATTCGTCGCAGCCACGATTTGCCACGACGGTTGATCGGTTTTCACCACGACTTCCCACTGCGCCATGCGCTCGGACCAATCCGGCGTTCTATGTTTTAAATCATTCTCGATTTCAGAAATGCCACGGCGCAATTCGTCGATCTTCATCAGATCGTTCGGCTGATAGACCGCCCGCGAGGCTTCATGGTCGTTGTTCAGATACGCAAACATTCCGTAATATTCCTCATGCGAAATGGGATCGAATTTATGCGTGTGACATTGGGCGCATTGAACCGTTAGCCCGAGCACGCCTTTACCGATGGCTTCCATGCGATCGAACATCGCGTCCATGCGAAACTGCTCGGGATCGACGCCGCCTTCCTCGTTCAACATCGAGTTGCGCAAAAAGCCGGTGGCCACAATTTGTTCCTGCGTGGCGTCGGGCAGTTGATCGCCCGCGATTTGTTCGATGATAAACCGGTCGTACGGCAAATCTTTGTTGAAAGCGTTGATGACGTAATCGCGATAGGGCCAAACGGCGCGCGATTTATCTTTTTCGAATCCATCGGAATCGGCGTAACGCGCGGCGTCGAGCCAATGTCGTCCCCAACGTTCGCCGTAATGAGGAGAAGCGAGCAGACGCTCAACTTGTTTCTGATATGCGTCCGAAGATTTATCGGCAAGAAAAGCATCCACCTCAGCAATCGTCGGAGGCAAACCGATTAGATCGAGCGAGAGCCTGCGCAGCAAAGTGGTCTTGTCGGCGGGCGGCGAAGGTTGAAGTTTCTCATCTTCCAGCTTCGCGAGAATAAAATGATCAATCGGATTACGAACCCACTTTTTATTTTTGATCGCGTGAAGTTTCGGACGGACCGGAGCTTTAAAAGACCAATGGTTGGTTAAAACGGGAGCGGCCTTTGCTGAAAGTTCGTCGGGCCAATTCGCGCCTTGATCGATCCACGCGCGCAGCAAACCGATTTGTCCGGCTGAAAGTGGTTCGCCTTTCTTTGGCATCTTCAAATCGCTTCGAGAATGAGTGACCGCTTGGATCAATAAGCTTGAAGCGCTGTTGCCTGGAATAATGGCAGGACCTGAATCGCCGCCTTTGAACACAGACGTTTTCTGATCCCAACGCAGAGCGGCTTCCTGCTTTTTCTCACCGTGACAGTCGTAACAGCGGCTCTCGAAAATAGGTTGGATGTCTTTGGCGAAATCAACTTGGGGCGCGGCCAGCAATGTTTGTTGCGGCGTTTCCCAAAGGATCAACGCTGCTACGAAGATAGGGAATTGAATCAAGCGAATCATGGCGACAAATAATTTTACCGATCTGCCTTCGTATGTCGATACGACTCTACCGAACTTCGAATTGGATGATTCAACCAACATTTTCACAAAGTGTGTGGAAACTACTCGATTGCAGAACTGCACGTGCGTAAGATTTGCGTTCTAAAGCTGCCGGAGGACGCGACCAATCAAAGTCTCTGATGATCGATTGGAGCGCGGCTGAAAAGAGTATTTATCCTATCAAGAGAAACTAATTGAATGGAGTGGCGTTAAAGACGTCAGACAACTTCACTGTTTTCATGGTTTACCGAAGTTCATTATCAATCATTCTAGCGGGGATCGTCCTGGCGCTCGGCGCGTGTTCCACGAAGCACTATC
>JBBQAX010000140.1:0-10999 GCA_038316905.1 Verrucomicrobiota bacterium
AATACAAACTCGTCACGCCGAAACGTCCCGAAGCCACTTGCTTGATCGCGGAATTTTTCGAGTCGCCGTTCGCTTCCAGAACGTAACGCGCCGGATCTTCGCCGCCTTCACCCGTGTTGCTTTTTCCGCCGATACGATTCATCGCCACAGCCAACGCTTCGTGCGATTCTTTGCTGATCGAGCCGTAGGACATCGCGCCGGTTTTGAACCGCTTTAAAATGTTTTCGATGGATTCAACTTCCTCGATAGGAATTGACGTGGCCGGTTTGAAATCCAAAAGGCCGCGCAAGGTGAAATGCTTTTTCGTCTGATCGTTCACCAAGCCCGAATAATCTTTGAACGCTTTGTAATTTCCGGTGCGACAAGCGACTTGCAATTTGTGAACGGTTTGCGGGCTGAACAAATGCGCTTCGCCTTCGGAACGCCATTGATATTGGCCGCCGACATCAAGGGTGTGCCCGTTGACCTGACGATCTGGAAACGCGTGTTGGTGGCGAACCAAAACTTCTTTCGCGATGACATCCAGGCCGACGCCTTCGATGCGTGTCGCAGTCCAGGTAAAATATTTATCGATGACCGATTTCTTGAGGCCAATCGCTTCGAAGATTTGCGCGCCGCGATAGCTTTGAATCGTGGAAATGCCCATTTTGGAAGTGACCTTGACCACGCCTTTGGTCGCTGCTTTCGCAAAATTTTTGCACGCTTCCTTGTGCTTGATGTCTTTGAGCAAGCCCTGGCGAATCATGTCGTCGAGCGTCTCGAACGCGAGATACGGATTGATCGCGCCGCAACCAAAACCAATCAGGAGCGAGAAATGATGCACTTCGCGCGGTTCGCCGGATTCGAGAACCAGACCGACCCGCGTGCGTGTGCCTTCACGGATCAAATGATGATGCAAACCGGAAACCGCGAGCAGCGAAGGAATCGGCGCGTTCTCTTTGTTGATGCCGCGATCCGACAAAATCAAAATATTGACACCATCTTTGATCGCCGCGCTCGCTTTGGCGCAGAGTTCGTCCATCGCTTTCGCGAGGCCAATTTCGCCGGATTTTACCTCGAATAAAATCGGGAGCGTGACGGATTTAAAACTCGAATGATTGATGTGCTTGAGCTTCGCGAATTCTTCGTTCGTCAGAATCGGCGACTTCAATTCGATCAAGTGACAGCTCTCTGGTTCGGGCTTCAGCAAATTGCCTTCGGAACCAATTGTCGTCTCGGCAGAGGTAACAATTTCTTCGCGAATACAATCAATCGGCGGATTGGTGACTTGCGCGAAAAGTTGTTTGAAGTAGTTGAACAACGATTGCGGTTTGTCGGACAGAACGGCGAGTGGCGTATCGGTTCCCATTGAACCAATTGCTTCAACACCGTCGCGCGCCATTGGAACCATCAGGATTCGCAAATCTTCAAACGTGTAGCCGAAGGCTTGTTGACGTTGCAGAACCGTGTCGTGATCGGGTTCGGGTAAATGGGGCGCGTCAGGAACTTGCGCGAGTTCGACCATGTGTTGGTCGAGCCATTCGCCATACGGATGTTCACCCGCGATTTCGTTTTTGATTTCGTCGTCAGCAACAATTCTCCCCTGCTCTGTGTCGATGAAAAACATGCGACCCGGTTGCAAACGGCCTTTTTGCAAAACGCGTTCGGGCGGAATATCGAGCACGCCAACTTCCGACGCCATGATGACCAGATCGTCTTTCGTGACGTAATAACGCGACGGGCGAAGTCCATTTCGATCCAGCGACGCTCCAATGCGAACGCCATCAGTAAATGCAATTGAAGCGGGGCCATCCCACGGTTCCATCAAGCACGAGTGATATTCGTAGAACGCCTTTTTCTCGGCGCTCATGGATTCGTGATTCGACCACGGCTCGGGAATCATCATCATCATCGCGTGCGGCAACGAGCGACCGGCGAGCACGAGCAATTCGAGGCAGTTGTCGAACATCGCGGAATCGCTGCCGTCGGTGTTGACCGTCGGAAGCACTTTTTTGATGTCATCGCCGAACGCGTCGGATTCAAACATCGCCTGCCGCGCGTGCATCCAATTGATGTTGCCGCGCAGCGTATTGATTTCGCCGTTGTGCGCGATGTAGCGATACGGATGCGACCGTTCCCACGTTGGAAAAGTGTTCGTGCTGAAACGCGAATGAACAAGGGCGAGTGCCGATTCCAAATCAGGATCGCGCAAGTCAGGAAAATATTGATCGACCTGCGCGGGCATGAGCAGCCCTTTGTAAATAAACGTTTTGCAGGACAAACTCGGCACGTAAAACGCGTCGCCTTCAGGTTCCGGCGTGTAACGAATCGTGTTCTCAGCGCGTTTGCGAATGACGTAAAGTTTCCGCTCAAATGCCAGATCGGTT
This sequence comes from Verrucomicrobiota bacterium, assembly GCA_038316905.1. GTDB lineage: Bacteria > Verrucomicrobiota > Verrucomicrobiia > Limisphaerales > CANJXF01 > CANJXF01. The sequence continues at coordinate 2,367 of JBBQAX010000140.1, forward strand.
TTGAGCGACGAATTGCGCCCAATGAAAATATAACGCATCAATGGCTCAGCTGCTTTTGCCGAGTCGCCCAAAGAAGAATTGTCCGTCGGAACATCCTTCCAACCGAGCAGAGTCTGGCCTTCTTCCTTGATGATGTCTTCGAGAATTTTTTCGCAACGCCCGCGTTCCTCGCCGTCGCGTGGCAGAAAAACCATTCCCGCGCCATATTCACCGAACGCCGGCAAATTGATCTTCGATTGCGCACAGGCTTTGAGGAAAAATTTGTGCGGCATTTGCAGAAGAATTCCCGCACCGTCTCCCGTGTTCGTTTCCGATCCCACCGCGCCGCGATGATCGAGATTCAGGAGAATTTGCAGCGCGTCCTTGACGATTTGATGAGATTTTTTCCCTTTGATGTGCGCGATAAAACCAACACCGCAGGCGTCATGCTCAAATTGCGGATCATACAAACCCTGCTTCTCAGGAAGGCGCCCGATTTTTGTCTTTTGGCTCTGGCTTTTCTGTTCTGCGCTCATCTTTAGTTTTGGAATCTAGACTGTTACCCACTGTTTCAAAATAAATTTCGTTAGTTTTTACTAGAAAAAAAGGCAGGCGCAATAGTTCTGTGCAAAAAGTTATGTTTTGTCCTGACCTAACGCGGCAAACCGGAATCCGTCGATCCAACCTGAGGACATTTAACTCAACCAGACCCAAGCGCTTTTGTTATTCCTTTTTCCGTATAATAGGCAATTCGTTTGATTGAAGTCGCAATCGGGGTGAAACTCGAATGACCGTGGAAAACCCGCTTCCTACCTCAGGCGAAACGAGAATGTCTCTTGCAACACCAATGCTGCTGTCCTATCTTCCGCGCACAGTGAACGACACTCTAAATGCCTCCCCAACAGCGCCAGATGCACGGCCTTTATTGTGTCCGTTGAGCGATGTGCGGGTCGGAGTCGCCGTTCGCATCAAACACGTTTCTGCTTCACCTGAAATCAGCAGTCGCTTGCGCGAAATGGGCTTTTGCGAAGAGCAAAAAATTCGTTTGATCAGCCGCCACAGCAATCTCATTTGCCAGGTTTGCCATGCGCGTCTTGGCATCAGCTCACAATTGGCGGCCCATATCATGGTTGAACCGCTGGTGGAACGAAAAGCCGCCTGATATGTCAGAGTCCAGCCAACCGTTGACTTCATTGCAAGTCGGCCACTCCGCCATCGTTACTGAGATCAAAATTCCGCCTGCTGACCGCGGACGCCTTCTCGAAATGGGATTGCTCGTCGGCACGCCCGTGCAGCTCGTTCGCTTTGCCCCGCTCGGCGACCCCGTCGAAATCAAAGTGCGCGGTTACAATCTCAGCCTGCGCAAACATGAGGCGGAACAGATTTTTGTGAGGGCTCACAAATGAGCAACCTCATTTACGTCGAAACCACCATTCCGAGTTTTTACACGGAAACTCGTGACGATGAAGAAATTCGCATTCGCCGGAAATGGACGCGCGAATGGTGGAGTTTGCCCAGGCCCGACCAACGACTCGTCACCTCCGCAGTTGTGATTGAAGAATTGGAGCGCATTCCGCTTGCGTCCCGACGCGAGGAAGCACTCGTGCTCATGCGTCCACTTCAACAGTTCGATTACACCGCAGAAGTTGCCGAAGTGGTTGACGTTTATCTTCGCCACAAACTGATGCCGCAAGAAGCTCTGGGCGACGCCGATCACCTGGCCATCGCCTCGTTTTACAACTGTGATATGCTGGTGACATGGAATTGTCGTCACCTTGCCAACGCCAACAAAACCGGACACATCCGCCGCGTCAACGCGCTGCTCGGCTTGCGCACACCATTTCTGATCACACCGTTGCAATTGTTGGAGAAAGATTATGAAAACGAACCGTGATGAATCGCTGGAGGAAATCTGGGGAATTCGCCGTCAGATCGCCAAAGAGTTTGCCTGCGATCCCAAGAAACAAGTCGCCCATTACCAGCAAAAACAGAAACAACTTGGCGCAAAAATTTATCGTCGTGAAAAGGAATTGGCTCCCTCCAAGTAAAAGTAAAATTGAAATGAAAGTGCGCAGTTGCAATCTCACGCTGCGCCGACACGAGGCGGAACAGATTTTTGTGAGGACGAATCAATAAGCCATGTCGCAAAGCGTTCCAAGTTACGAAGAATGTCTTCAAGTTTTCAGAGCGGAAATTGATGAGCATCTTCATTGGCAAGAAGCGCAAACATATTACGGACTCCTAACATGTGAACCCGGCTGGAAAATGTCTGCATGGGATGTTTATAAAAAAATGACGGAATTAGAGAAATCCGGAAAAGTTCCTTCGCCTCGATTCCATCAAACCTTGGAAGCTTTTTACTGGAGATACGCAAATTAATCTTTGCCATCAAGTTCAATGAACGTCGCAGCCACATTAGACGAAAAAACACCTGTCAGAAAAGTTTCTGTGCAATCTTTCGTCGCGCTCACCGGAAATCCCAACTGCGGCAAAACGACTTTGTTCAATGCGTTGACCGGACTTCGCGCGAAGGTTGGCAATTACGCGGGCGTCACGGTTGAACGCAAAGAAGGCAAATTGATCGGCGCAACTTCTGAAACGCCCATCACGATTTTAGATTTGCCCGGCACTTACAGCCTTTCGCCGCATTCGCTCGACGAACAAATTTCTCGCGACGTTTTGTTTCATCGCTTGCCCGACGTTCCCGCGCCGTCACTCGTAGTCGTCGTGATTGATGCGTCGAATCTCCAGCGCAATCTTTATTACGCGACGCAGATTATCGAACTCGGTTATTCGACCATTACTGCGCTGAACATGACAGATGTCGCCGAGAACAACGGGCATTTCATCGACGCCGATCAGCTCTCGGCTGCGCTTGGCGTTCCGGTGATCCCAATCGTGGCGAGCAACGGACAGGGCGTTCCTGACCTTCGTAAAAAAATCATTTCCAGCGTCGCCGAAAATCGCCGCACCATTCCGCGGCACTTTTGCGAATTGCCCGTCGTCTTCGGCAAGGAAGCCGAAGCTCTCGCCGAACTTCTGGCAAAGACGTTTCACGAACGCAAAACCCAAGCCACCGCCGAAGCGCTCCTGATTCTGAGCGACGAAAAAGTTCTGGCGTCGAACAAAGAACATTATCCGCCGCACATCGAAGAACCCGTTGTCGCCGCGCGCAAACGAATTGAAGCCGCCGGAATCGATTGGCGCTCCATCGCCATCGAAGCCCGTTACGCCCGCGCTTCCGCCATTCAAATGGCCGTCACGACCGAGCGCGACCTCGTTACCGAAACTTTCTCCGACAAACTCGATCGCGTTCTCACCCACAAATTCTGGGGACTATTGATTTTCGTCGGGCTGATGGCGCTATTGTTCCAAAGCATTTTTACGTTCGCGTCGATTCCGATGGATATGATTTCCGCTGGCGTCGATTGGATGGGAACAACCGTCGGTAACATGATCCCCGAGGGCGCGTTGCACAGTCTGATTGTCGATGGCGTCATCGCGGGCGTCGGCGCGGTCGTGATTTTCCTCCCTCAAATCTGCCTGCTCTTTTTGTTCATCAGCATTTTGGAAGACACCGGCTACATGTCGCGCGCCGCGTTTTTGATGGATCGTTTGATGAGCAAAGTCGGTCTGCACGGGAAAAGTTTTATTCCGATGTTGAGTTCGTTCGCCTGCGCGATTCCAGGAATCATGGCCACGCGCACCATCGAATCGCGCAAAGATCGACTCGTCACCATTCTCGTCGCGCCGCTGATGAGTTGCTCCGCGCGCTTGCCGGTTTACACGCTGCTCATCGCCGCGTGCATCCCCAAGAAAAAGGTCTTGGGAATCTTCAGCTTGTCCGGCCTGACCATGCTTTCGATGTATCTGCTCGGAATTGTCGTCGCGCTTTTGATGGCGTGGCTTTTCAAAAAAACGTTGCTCAAAGGCCCGACGCCGATGTTGATCATGGAATTGCCACCCTACAAACGGCCCGTGATCAAAGTCGTTTTGCGCCACATGTGGGATCGCAGCAGCCTATTTTTGCGCCGCGCGGGCACAGTGATTCTTGGCCTCTCGATTCTCCTTTGGTTTCTGGCGAGCTATCCAAAGAATTCCGAATCCGAACAAGCATTCGCCGCCCAACGTCAGGCGCTTGAAACTCAAATCGGTTCCGCGCAACCCACCGAAGATCAAGCCGCAACCCTCACGGCGTTGGAGAACGCAGAGTCTGGCGAAAAACTTCGCTACAGTTTCGCCGGGCAAATGGGCCACGCCATTGAACCGCTCATCAAACCGCTTGGTTACGATTGGAAAATGGGCATCGGCATTGTCGCGTCATTTGCCGCGCGCGAAGTTTTTGTCAGCACCATGTCCACCGTTTACAACGTGGGTTCGGCGGGCGACGACGACAAAGGAATGGGCGATGTCGCTCAAACCTTGCGGGATCAAAAATACGAGAACGGCGCAACGGTTTACACACCGCTCGTCGCCGTATCGCTGATGGTTTTCTACGTGTTCGCGCTGCAATGCGTCAGCACGGTGGCGGTGGTGCGTCGCGAAACCAATTCCTGGAAATGGCCCATTTTCCAGTGGTTCTACATGGGCGCGTTGGCGTGGGGATTGGCCTTCATCACTTATCAAGGCGGGAAGTTGCTTGGGTTTTAGTCGGAGTGTCTCGCGACAAACGCAAAGGTGGCGAAGGGAAAATCTTTAAATTGTTTTCTCGGAAGGTTCTGTTCAGACAATCAACTTTTCGCCCTTCCCATCATCTATTGCCCCTTCAACAATCTTTTCATCTCCGCCACCGTTTCCGCATGGCGCGGATTCTTTGCGAGATTTTTCATCTCTCGTGGATCCCACCAGTGATCGTAAAGCTCTGCGCCCGCTTTCCCGCCCTCCCATTCGGTATAACGCCACCGTTCAGTCCGCACACTGCGGCCATTCCGATCCCTGGTAGTCACCTGGGTAAACGCTGGTCTATCCCATTTTGCGATGGCGAAGGTCAACAACGGCAACAGACTTTTCCCTTCAAAACCTTCGGGTGCCGCCAAACCGCAAAGCTCAGCCAGGGTAGGGTAAATATCGATCATTTCCACCGTGCGCGGCGACCGTCGTCCATTCGCCGGCTGACCGGGCGCGAAAATAATCATCGGCACGCGCGCCGATTCTTCGAACAACATTTGTTTCTGCCATTGGCTGTGTTCGCCCAACAACCAACCATGATCACTCACGAAAACGACGATCGTGTTTTCCCAGAGCTGCAGACGATCCATTGCTTCGAGCAAACGTCCGACCTGCGCATCCATGAAACTCACGCTGGCAAGATAAGCACGTTTGAAATTGCGCAATTTTTCGTCATCCAATCCGTAATTGGCGGGGCGAACGTGGAACGCCATTGAGGGAATCTGCGCTAAATGCGCCACCGGGGCTTCAGGTAACGAAACGTTGTCCAACGGATAAAGATCGAAGTATTTCTTCGGCGCAATCGCAGGGACATGCGGACGATAAAATCCTGCTGCGATGAAAAATGGTTTGTCTTGGTGTTCCTCCAGCAGACGAATCGTCTCAGTCGCGACTTTTCCATCCGTTTGCTCTCGATCCGATCCTTCAGCCGCCATCCACGACATCGACGCGCCGAGATTTCCATTGCGCGGCGTGTAATTGATTACCTGCGCCTCGTCAGCTTTATCGCGCCCTTTCGGATTGATGACCAGATTCCACGACTGCGGATCATCCAATCCATCCGTCCCAATCTGTCCCGGCACGCCGTAATGATAAATCTTTCCAACCCGCGCTGAGAAATATCCGTTCTTCTTGAACAACTCCGGCAACGTCACGACATCCGGCAACGCCTGGCGAAAACTATTTCCATTGGCCCAGACCTTCGTTGTATCCGGACGTCGGCCTGTCATCAGCGAGGCGCGGCTCGGATTGCACAATGGCAACTGGCAATATGCCCGTTCAAATAAAACCCCGCGTTTGGCAAGCCGGTCAATGTTCGGAGTCTTCATCTCCTTCTTGCCATAGGCACCAAGCGCACAGGTCAAATCATCCGACATGATGAAAAGAACATTCTTGCGACCAGATGTTCCTGCTTGAACGAAGCAAACCGTTGAAAAAGTGAACACGAAAAAGAAAACGATGATTTTTTTCATGAGAAAATAATTCGTACTTCGCCGAACAGCGTTCAGCGAGCAAAACTTAATTCAGCGGATAAGAAATTAAAAGAATCTCAAGTCAGCACATGCGTGAGGGAAGAATCCGCCATCTCGCGCACGACCGTTTCCGCCTCAAGCCAGACAGTGGATTTCAGAAGCCATTCCTTGGCGTCTTGCTCATTCTTTTCCTTTTCGTTGGACGCGCCAACCAGCGCTTCCTGCGTTTTGTCGGCGGCAATGGTGTGGCAACGTTCGGCCTGCCGTTTCATTTCTTCGATAATTTCCGGATAAGGTGAATTCATAATTTTGCGGTTTGAGATTGTTTCGTTGTTAACCGCGCCGGAGGCCGGATCAACTTAGTCATCCGGTAAATTGGTTCGACAAATGCATCGGCTCGAAAACCGCTCAAACCTTCCCATGGTTCAAACCCGCTCTCCCCGTCTGCGATAAAGTCCCCATCACGCACCACTTCATTGAATTTCAATCGCCGGAAATGACTCGGGACAGCGACTTTTGTGGAGGCTTCAGGATTGTTCATAGATTTAGCTTTCGCGTGTTGGCCTTGAGGACGAAGCCAACGTACAACGCAAAGGGGCTCCCTGAATATGGGGTGAATTCCCACCATCTTTTTGCCTGAATCCTTCAAATGCGATAGGAACGACTCCGTATCCATCCCTGAAAGGTGTGCGAATTTGAAATTGGCAGGACGAACGAACGGGGAAAATGGGACGCCGTGGAAAGATGCTAATTACGCGATGATCTCACTCACCACTTTTCCATGCACATCAGTCAGGCGGAAATCGCGGCCCGCGTGGCGGAAGGTGAGCTTGTCGATGTTCGGCGTTTTCATCTGTTTGTCGCCGTAAGAACCCAGCACGCAGGTCAAATCCTCCGACATGATGAAAAAGACGTTGGGTTTGCGCGAAGGCTCGGCTGCATTTGTCAGCGAACTGAGGCAAGAACAGATTGCGAAACAGGCGACGGATTTCAGGAGATTTTTCATGCGTCCAGATTCCTACTTGGCAAAAAGAAATTCAGCGAGCGAAAACTTAGCGCGGAACCAAGGTCTGGATCAGACGTTATGAAGCAGCAAGGTTTTCTTGCCGCGTAGCTACAGCAGCGCTACATTCCATCCGTGCACAAAACTGCAACCATCCGCGCTCGCATCGAACCTCGCCTGAAAAATGAGGTTGAAGATATTCTTTCCGAACTTGGGTTAAGTGTTTCCGAAACCATTTTGTTGCTTTACCGCCAAATCAAACTTCGTCGCGGACTGCCATTTGAAGTGGCGATTCCCAATGATTTAACCGAGAAAACTTTGCGCGACAGCAAAGCTGGAAAAAACGTAAAACGGTTTGCCCACAAAAAGGATCTCTACAGCGACTTGGGATTGTGAGGAGTTTCAGCCGAACAACGCAGTTTAAGAAAGATCTCAAGCGCTCAGGAAAGCGCGGCAAGAATCTGGCAAAACTCAGAGAAGTCATTGATTTGCTGATTGCGGGCGAACCATTGCCAACCGAATATAAGGATCACCCATTGCGCGGCGATTTTGTCGGCAGCCGAGATTGTCACGTCGAACCAGACTGGATTTTGATTTATACACTCACGGAGCAAAATACCCATGTCCGTTTCGAGCGCACCGGAACTCATAGTGACCTGTTTCGATAATTCGATCTCCTACAAACCCGCTTCGTAAACAACCTTCCCGGTTCGCACCGCCTCGCGATAAATCAGCCCGATCTTATTCTTCAACCGATTGAAAACACCTTCGCGCACCACGAGAATGTCCAGATCGCTGTCACGATTGGTTTGGCCGCTGGCGTAGGAACCGAAGAGAATAATTTGCGCGGCTGCCCGACTTCAATCAACCGACGCACCGCCTGCTCCACCTTTTCCGGTGTAATCGCCCACGACGGTTGAATTGCGGTGTTCATTTGTGTTTCAACGATTGCGCGAGGCGATTCGTCGCAACGGGAAAAACGATCCAGTTATTACGCCACAATCATGAGCGAAGCGCGACTCGGATTGCACAATGGATATTGGCAATAAGCGCGCTCGAACAACACCCCACGCTTGGCGAGCTTATCGATGTTCGGCGTTTTCATCTGTTTATCGCCGTAAGAACCCAGCACGCAGGTCAAATCATCCGACATGATGAACAGGACGTTGGGTTTGCGCGACGGCTCGGCGGCATTCGTTAACGAGCCGAAGCAAAAGCAAAATGCGATGCAGGCAATGGATTTTAAAAAAGTTTTCATGCGTGAAATTTCTACTGGGCAAAGAAAAATCGACCGAGAGAAATTTTTTGGACTCAGAATCGAAACCCGCGAAGCGACTCCAAGTCATCCAGATCAATGCGGACGAACAAGTATTGGGCTTGACCCGGTTTAGTGGACACCTTGGGGGATGGGGCGCTAAAAAGAAAGCGCCAATGAACAAAAGCAAGCAAAGCCAATCAATCGAGAGAGTCAATGGGGCAACGTCGCTGCCGGTCAAACGCTACGACGCCGC
>JBBQAX010000141.1:0-10984 GCA_038316905.1 Verrucomicrobiota bacterium
GTGGTTCTTTCAGGTTTCGATCCGGTGCGTCGCGAAATTGCGCGTGAAGCGATGGAACGACTCATCCTCGACGGTCGCATTCACCCGACGCGAATTGAAGAAGTCGTCGCCAAAGTCTCGCAAGAGATGGATGAAACAATCCTTCATGCCGGTGAAGATGCGGTTTTGCAGGCTGGTCTTCCGCCCTTGCACATGGAGATCGTAAAAGTCCTGGGACGTTTGCGATTCCGCCACAGCTTTTCACAAAATATTCTCGAGCATTCAATTGAAGTGGCGCACTTGATGGGATTAATGGCTGCAGAACTGGGAATCGACGTGATTCCGGCAAAGCGTGCTGGGTTACTCCACGACATCGGCAAGGCAATGAGCCATGAAATTGAAGGGACACATGCAATGGTCGGCGCAGAATTCGTCAAACGATATGGAGAGTCTGAGGAGGTCGTTGACGGGGTTGCTTCGCATCATGACGAAGTGCCACATGTGGGTCTCCTTGGTATTCTTGTCAGTGCTGCCGACGCCATCAGCGCCTCGCGTCCTGGCGCGCGGTCCGAAACCATGACGACCTACATTAAGCGAGTGGAAGCACTCGAAAAGATAGGTCTGTCATTTCCCGGGGTTGAAAGGTGCTTTGCCGTTCAGGCTGGTCGGGAACTACGGGTCATCGTTCAACCTGAGCAAATTGACGATGAACAATGTTTCGCCCTGGCCAAGAATATTTCCCGTAAAATCGAAGAAGATTTGCAATACCCAGGACAGATTCGCGTGACTGTGATGCGTGAAACGCGGTGTATTGAGTTTGCAAAGTAGGTTTCAGATCTGGGAAATGGGCGAGCACGATCAAGCTGGCAGAAGTCTATCAGGAAATTACCTCGACTTGATTCTTCCCTGGAGGACGATTCCAAAAATCAGAATTAACGACCTTCGTTAATTCCAGCCGGAAGACCGGTCCAACCGCGGGGGCTGTTCCAAGGACGAGAAGAAACGTTTTCAGATTCAGTCGTCTTGCAACCAGCCAGAACGAAGACGGTCATAGCGAGAATAAGGAGGGAAAATGACTTCATCTTAATAAAGAACCTGATCGCCTTCCATCACCTCGGCTTGGCTCCAACCGGGTAAAATATTCGCAACACTGCGATCGGGAGCAACACTTGCGATGCGCACCTTGGCGACCAAGCGACCGCCGCGGTTCACCAGCATTTCGCCGCGTTCCAAAACGCCCTGATTGCCGCCGATGTTCAAGACAACAAAATCATACTTCGGATCCACCGCAACGATCTTACCTTTCAAACCGGCCGGCAAAATCACGGGACGGTCTTCACCGATCAATTCGTCAATCTTTGCGTTGAGCTTTTTGTTTTCGCGAAGAAGAATCGTGTTTTCAGCAAGGAAAGTTTCTTTTTGTTCACGCGTTGTTTTTAGATCAGCAATCGTCGCTTTCATTTGATCCGGGGTCAGCCCCACGTTCTCCCAGATAACTAATCTCTGCTGCGCGTCGTCCCGTTGTCCTTTGACGTCAGCCAGTTCCGTTGTGAGATCGTTTTTCTCCCGTTGCAAACCTTCAGCGGTTGAAGTCATCGCTTGAAGGTCGTTTTTGGTTTTCGTCAGAGAAGTTTTTGTTGTGGCGAGATCTTCTTCAGTCCGTTTCAACGTCTTTTTCGTTGAGGCCAATTCGGTCTGGGCTTTGACCTTTTGATCTTTCTCATCGTCGCGCTCAGTCATCGTTACCACGATTTTTTCCTGCACGTTCATGAAACCAATCACGGCCGCCGCGAGTCCGGCGACGATTGCGATAATCAGGCTAATTCGAATCAACATGTTGTTTGAAAGTTAAAAAATGTGCGCGCAGCCTAATTGCGAAATATTCCTGTGTAAACATGAAAAAAGCTTTTTACTAAGACGCGTAATCTCCACCTCATTTTTTCGTTTTGCTCTGAACAAGATGAACACTCTCTTGTGACGGGTTTAACAAACCAGGATGGTGGGAAGTTCCGCTTTCACTTCTGATTATGCGCTTGAAAAAGGAGAGTTTATGTGGAGCGGGTGGAGGGAATCGAACCCTCGTGGCGAGTTTGGAAAACTCGAGTTCTACCATTGAACTACACCCGCTTCCAACGGTGTGCGCCAAATACTACTGACCGAACTTGCGTTGTCAATTCGCGTCGTTATTGTCTCGCGCATGAGTTCGTTACTGCTTCTCGGCGGACGTGTCATCGACCCCGCCAATCAATTTGATTCTGTTGCCGATGTGCTGGTTTTGGATGGGAAAATTTCCGTAATTGGCTCTGAAGCGAAAGCCAAAGCGTCGAAAAATTGCGAAACTTTTGACGCTGCCGGTCTCGTCGTTTGCCCGGGCCTGATTGATCTGCACGCGCATCTTCGCGAACCTGGCCAATCCGCGAAAGAAACCATTGCCACGGCCACAAAAGCGGCGGCGCGCGGTGGTTTTACTTCCATCGTCTGCATGCCGAATACTTCACCATCCATCGACAACGCCGGGACCGTTGCACTGATTCATGAAAAAGCAGCGCGCGAATCGTCGATCAATTTATTTGTCGCCGGCGCGATCACGAAAAATATTGCGGGCGAAGAACTGGCTCCCATCGGCTCGTTAAAGAAAGCTGGCGTCATCGCCATCACGGACGACGGCCATTGCATTCAGAACAATGACATGATGCGGCGCGCTTGCGAATACGCGAAAATGTTTGATCTGCCTTTGATGGATCATTGCCAGGATTATTCGCTCGTGACGGATGGCGTCATGCACGAAGGCTATTGGAGCGCGAATCTCGGTTTGCGCGGCTGGCCATCGGCCGGTGAAGAAATGATCGTTGCGAGAAATGTTTTGTTAGCTGAATTAACCGGCGCAAAAATCCATTGCCAACACTTGAGCGCGGCGGGAAGCGTCGATTTGATTCGCGAAGCTAAAAAACGGGGGGTGTCCATCTCCGGCGAAGCTTGCCCGCACCACTTTGTCCTCACCGACGCCTGCATTGCCGGGAGCGAAAAATTCTGGAGCAACGACGGCAAAGAACTCGCTAAATCACAGAACGAGCCGCTGCCCTCGTGGCCTTCCTACGACACGAATTTCAAAATGAACCCGCCGCTGCGCTCCGCCAAAGATCGGGATGCCATCATCGAAGGTTTACTCGACGGGACGCTGGAGGTTTTGTGTAGCGATCACGCGCCGCATTGCGACTACGAAAAGGAAGTGGAGTTCGATTACGCGCCCTTCGGCATCACCGGTTTTGAAACAGAACTCTCACTTTCGCTCATGCAACTCCATCACGCCCGCAAAATGCCGCTGACCGATTTGATCGCGAAATTTACCATCGCCCCTGCCCGCTTGCTCAATTTGCCCAAAGGGACTTTGAAGATTGGCGCTGCTGCTGACATCACGGTTTTCGATCCGAATTGCGAATGGATTTACGACCGTGCTCAATCTGAAAGCAAATCGAAGAACAGCCCGTTTCACGGCTGGAAAATGCGCGGCAAAGCCATCGCGACAATTGTCGGCGGAAAAATTATTTGTAACGAACGCGAACTGGCTGCAACGTAAAAACAATATGAAACAACTTGGAATTGCACTTTTGGTTTGCGTGAGCTTTTTGACAGCTTGCCAAAAACAACCGACCGCCGCTTCCAACGTTTCCAACGAACCGCCCATTGATTTTCCGGCAGTTTTGCAACAGGCCAAGAGCGAGAACAAATTCGTGTTGCTCGAATTCACCGGCTCGGACTGGTGTCCGCCTTGCATCGCCATGCACGAAAATGTTTTCAGCAAACCAGAATTCAAGGAATACATCAAACCGCAGACGCTCTACGTCGTCGTCGATTTCCCGAACGACACACCGCAATCCGACGCGCAGAAAAAAGCCAACGCGGCTCTCGCGGAAAAATTCAAAGCGGAGGCTTTTCCAACTTTCGTTTTGCTGAATTCTGAAGGCACGGAAATTTGGCGGCAGGTCGGCGGATTCGCCAGCACACCGGCTGAATTTATTGCCGCCATCGAGGCGGCGAAGAAAAAATCTCCGGCCACAGCGACAAAATGATTTCACATTTGACGGTCAAAACTTGACCCGCATTTTTCTGCCCGTAGCATCGCGACAATTTTAATTTAATGAACGCCATTTTAGCATTGGAGGACGGATCAATTTATCGCGGGCAAGGTTTCGGTGCGGTTGCCAGCGCCTGCGGCGAAGTTTGTTTCAATACTTCGATGACCGGTTATCAGGAAATTCTCACCGACCCATCTTACAAAGGACAGATCGTCACGATGACGTATCCGCTGATCGGAAATTACGGCGTGAATAGTCAGGACGTGGAATCATGGCGACCACATGTCGCCGGTTTTGTCATTCGCGAACTTTCTCCCGTGGTCAGCAATTGGCGCGCGGATTTTTCGCTGGCCGAATATCTGGAGAAGAACGGCATTCCGGGGATCCAGGGAATCGACACGCGGGCGCTCACCAAAAAATTGCGAGTGAGCGGCGCGATGAAGAGTTTTATTTCCACGGAAGAAAACATTTCCGACGAAGAAGCCGTGTCGCGCGCCAAAAATTGGACCGGTTTGGTTGGTGTCGATTACGTGAAAGAAGTGACGCACAAAGATCCGTTCCTCTGGGACGAAAACGATCAACAAAGCGGCAGTTTCAATTTGATTCGTGGGAACGCGGCGTTGGATTCGCGCAATGTTCGTGACGCCATGCCTGCCGCGGATATCCCAATCGTCGCCTACGATTTTGGGATGAAATACAACATCCTGCGCCGATTACGGCAGCAAGGGTTTAAAGTTCAAGTCGTTCCCGCAACGACTCCTGCGGCAGAAGCGTTGAAATATAAACCCGCCGGAATTTTTCTCTCCAACGGCCCTGGCGATCCGTCCGCTCTGGGTTACGCGGTGCAATCGACCAAAGATTTGATCAACAGCGGTGTTCCCATTTTTGGGATTTGTCTGGGTCACCAAATTCTTGGGCAAGCATTTGGCGGGAAAACTTTCAAATTAAAATTCGGCCATCGCGGCGGCAATCAGCCGGTGAAAGATCTGGAGTCCGGCAAAGTTGAAATCACCTCTCAGAACCATGGATTTGCAGTCGATGCAAAATCTTTGCCTTCAGACGTGGCGGTGACGCGCATCAATTTGAACGATCAGACCGTTGAAGGACTTCGTCACAAAACGAAACCGATTTATTGCGTGCAGTATCATCCGGAAGCTTCGCCCGGCCCGCATGATTCCACGGAATTATTCGCGGACTTTCGCAAGTTGATTGAAAAATCTTAAACAAGAAAAAGGTTCTTCTCACATTCGGGAAAACCTTTGACTTGAAGTTCTTACTGAACATAATCACCACGAAAATCATTTATGCCCAGACTTGTCGTGCTTAGTGAAGGTTTGACCGGACGCGCCTACGAATTAAAAGTAGATCGCACCACCATCGGACGAGTTGATGACAACGCTTTCCCGATTGCTGAAGGTTCAATTTCAAGTCATCACTGCGAGATTCATTTGCGTGGAAGTGACATTGTCGTCAAAGATTTAGATTCCACTAACGGTACGTTTATTAACGGCCAACAAATCACCGGTGAAAGCGTTTTGAAACCGGGACAAATTTTGCGATTAGGTCAGATCGAAATGCGTTTGGAATCTGGCGAAGCAGCGGCCGCTGCGGGAAAAAAACTTCCTGATCAAACGATGTTTGTTCCGCAAGGAGTCAAACTAGGCGCTGATACCGCTACGAGGCCCGTTTTTGGTGCCGGCTCCCCTTTCGAAAAGAAAAGCGACAAAGGGACGAAGACGTTCATCGTTGTCTCCATTGTTGCTGGCGTGATTATACTCATAGTCATCGCCTATTTCTTGATGAAGGCCGGAAGTATCAAGCCAGGCTGAGTTAGTTCGCCCTGGAAATTTCCACTCAACTCTTCAACCAACGCGCTACATCCGCTGCCGCGTAAGTAATCAAAATATCCGCTCCAGCACGGCGCATCGAAAGTAAGCTCTCCATCGTGACCGCTCGTTCATCGATCCAGCCTTTTTCCGCCGCCGCTTTGATCATCGAATATTCCGCGCTTACGGAATACGCCGCAGTTGGATAGCCGAACTCCGTTTTGACTCGGTGTAAAATATCGAGATACGCCAGCGCAGGTTTGACCATCACCATGTCCGCGCCTTCTTGAATATCCATCGCGACTTCGCGCAGCGCTTCCTCTGCATTTGCTGCATTCATTTGATAACTGCGGCGGTCTCCAAATTGAGGGGCAGATTCGGCGGCTTCGCGGAATGGGCCATAAAACGCAGAAGAAAATTTCGCGGCATAGGAAAGAATAGGCGTGTCGAGAAAACCTTTTTCATCGAGCAAATCGCGAATCGCCCGGATGCGTCCATCCATCATGTCGCTCGGTGCGATGATGTCGGCGCCAGCTTCCGCGTGACTGAGCGCCGCACGCGCCAAAAGTTTTAAACTGGGATCGTTTAAAATTTTTCCGCCCTTTTGTTCCACGATTCCGCAATGGCCGTGGCTCATGTATTCGCAGAGGCAGACGTCGGTGATGACGAGCAGTTCCGGCAATTCCTTTTTCAAGAGACGAACTGCAGTCTGCACAATTCCATTTTGCGCGTAGGCGCTGGAAGCTTTCGCATCTTTCTTCTCGGGAATGCCGAAAAGCAAAACGGCGGGGATGCCGAGATTGTGTGCTTTCGCGGCTTCGCGCAGAAGTTCGTCGGGTGACAATTGGAAAACGCCCGGCATGGAGGAAATCGGTTGGCGCAATTTTTTCCCGGCGCGAACAAAAAATGGGAGAACGAGTTGATCGACGCTCAGGCGCGTTTCTTGCACCAAACGGCGCAACGTGGGCGATTGCCGCAACCGACGCGGGCGATAGTTCGGGAATTCCCCGACTGATTTGAAACTCATGGCTGGAACTTAATGAAATCGTGGAAGTGCGGCAATGGCGGAAAAAACGTGGACCGCTAGCGTACTTTGAGGCAACAGGATTCCCCATCCGCGATTACGGCTTCCCCTGATTGCGTAATATAAAAAGATCTGTCCAATGCCAGCAACAACCCTCGGCGACCTAAACGGCGGATCCCGTAATGAAATCTTTATATCTTCGAAACTTTGTTGCAGTTGGCATTTTCTTTCTGGCTGCTGGTTTTAGTTCGGCACAGGTTGGCGCTCCGACTATCCTCGTTCAGCCTGCGAGCCAAACTGTCGAACATGGGACCAACATCACCTTTACCGTCACGGCCACTGGAACAGAGCTGAATTATCAGTGGAGAAAAGATGGAAAAGATCTTGCGGATTATGGAAATGTTTCGGGGGCTAATTCATCTGCGCTGAAGCTGGTTGGGGTGGCACAAATGGACGCAGCCAATTATTCAGTCCTCATTAGCAATTCGAGTGGCGTTGTTACTAGTTCAGTTGCGAAACTGACGATTAATTCCATCACGGTTTTCAGTGATGATTTTGAATCGGTCGATTTAAAGAACTGGACCGCTTTCTCGGAACTGGCGGGGTTATCCAGCGCACTTCGTCAAACTGCTGCGGAGAAAAAGCTGAATCCGGTCAGTCGCGGATCGTTATCGCCCGAAGCGACACGCCTCACGAGTTCTGCGGAACAAAATCATAAGTCCGACGGTTCACAAAGCGCGCTGCTCATCAGCTCGCAACAAAAAATGTATCGTAATCTCGGAGTGGAATTGGCCGGGGCCGCCCGGGCGACCTTCTGGATTTACGATGATGGCGGCACTCAATATCGAGCCTACGCAGAATTGCGCGGTTATTCGGGTGCAGGTCATGGGATCTACACTTTTCCGAGCGGAATGAAGCAGTTGCTGGCGATTGGACGTTATGCAACCGGCTTTGGCGCGAATCAAACCGGCGAACTCGCTGATGAAAAGGTGAATCCGAAAAAGTATCAGGCAAAGGTTGAGCGAGGAGAAAACACAGGTTGGTTCAATTTGGCGGCTGCGCCTGACTGTTCCGTCGGCTGGCATAAATTTGTCATCGAACGCGATTCGGACGGGACCACGATTCGTTTTTACGTGGACGACGTTTTGGGAAGAACGATTACCGGCGCTGATCACGTCCTGCTGGACTGCGTCACCATCGGTTCAGTCGGCACAGGAACAGGCGTCGGCAACGCGTGGTTTGACGACGTAAAAGTGGAGGCATTTCCCTGGCGTTATAACTGGTTGAGCAAGGATTCTGAAGGCAGGGGTTTATTCGATTGGATGAAGCTGCGCGAAACAGGTGAAGACCCGTGGGTCACGAACGTCCGCGAAATTACCTCGGTTGCGCAATTGGAAGGAAAAGGTTTCAGCAACGAGCGCGGAAATTGGATAGCGGAAGGTTCGGCGATTTATTCCCGCGAAATGCGTGGGACGGTGGAATACGTGGTGAATGCGCCCAGTGCGGATACTTACCGCATCGAAATCGAAGGACGTGAACGCCGGGGCAAGATGCCGGTGGTGAACTTGCGGCTCAATGTCTGGATTGACGGAGAATACCTTGGGCGTTTCATCCTGCCTTACGAGGGAAAGACAAATGGGTTTGCCCACTGCTTCACTCCGTATCTTGCGGTGGGACCGCACACGATCCGTATTGAATGGGATAATGCTGAAAACAAGTGTTCGCTGTATTTGCAGGCAGTCCGATTGCAGTCGCTCGCTGGCACGGATTTAAATGGCAACGGTTTCAATGATTGGGCGGAAAACAGGGTCCTCGCGCAAAGCGGGATGGATCCCGTGCCAAACACAAGCAGAGTTTCCCCAGCTTCCATCGAAGGTCGGGGAGAATATTTGAGCCTGATGAAATGCAGCGCAGGAATTTCGTTGACGGAAATGCAACCTGTGCAAATTCATCCGGGTGCCGGTCGCCGGTGGTATGCAGACGTGCCTCTTGCGCCGAATCGCGCAACCACGATTAAAATTTTACATCAGAACGGAATCATTGAGGAAAACGCTGAAATCAATTGGGAAATTACCAACCTTCTGGAAGCCAAAGATGCGGTGATTCGCAAAGGGGATTCACTGCTCTTGAATGCTCAACCTTCATCTCAATCATTTGGTGCGGTAAATATTACAATAGGTGATGAGAACTACAAAATTGATACATCCACGCCATTGGCAGTTCGTTTTGACCAACCGGGGACCTTCAAGGTCACGGGAACATTTGCTCCAACCGGGGCCGCTGGCAGCATTACTGTCAAAGTCGTGGAAGCCTCATTCGGGAATTCCATATCGGCTTGGGTCGGCAAAAGACGTTTTTGGGATATGGATAATCTTCCATCGGAAGTTGTGATCGAAGCGGACCCGCGTCTGAAATTCACTCGTGTTTCAGACGAGGAACGCGCTCAACAAAAACCGACGCCAGCGCCTTTGCATATTAACGGCCGCCAATACAGCGTTATTACCGATGCCGCCGAATCGCGTTTCGCCGTAGCGCGCTTGGGAGAGAACGGCCCGATTCTCGCCAGCAGCGTTGTGGAAGGTTTTCGACTGTTCAACTGGTATGACACCTACTTGCGCTACGTCCAGATTCACAAGGACGGGAGCCAAACCATTGAAGAGGCATTCATTCTCAGCCCAATGTTACCCAATATTACAGTTACCGTCCTCATCATCGTCAGCGGGGTGACATTTGATGATGGCAGGGTGACGAAAACGCTGACGGCGGCGGATTTTGATGAGTTGGGCATTTGCCGGGTGCGTTACATCCGTGATGAGGGCGTGAAAACGAGCGTATGTCACACCACCAAGGTTTATCAGGATGGCGTTTTGATCGGCTGGCCCGCTTACGAAAAATGAAAATCCATCCCTTTAATCCCGTAGCAGCCGAGGTGACGAGATTCATTCCGAGTCGAGCCGCAAAATGTGGAATGCGATACGAAATCAGAGCCTTCTCACGTCGCCTGCTACGAGTTCTAGGCGCGCTCGTATTTGTCGGGGTGCTTTGTCCAAAGGACGCGAAAGGAGAAATTTTTTATGCAACCAGCGAGAAACCGTCCACCTCTCTCACGGCTTCATTCGTCTCTCCCGCCATAATTTCTTCTACGATTCGACCCATCATCAATCCCAGCAACACGATGGCTGAACGACTGAAAGCGGTTCACCGGCTGGGCGAAACGCTGGGGCGTGACGAGATCAGCGCTTTATATGACTTTCTTAAATCCGCTCCAGCTCAGGAAGAAAAGGATATCGCGGGTCTGCACGGATTGAAAAACGATACTCTCAATGTCCTCCGGAATCAATCCAGCGCGCCGGAACATTTGACCGATACGCTGATCAAAATTTATCGCGATCCGACACAGGACAGCGTGATGCGGGATTACTCAATTCAGCATCTCGTAACATGGTATGAACAAGGCGCACCCGATTCCTCTCAAGCCAAAGAAAAAATTCGCAGCGTGCTCCATCAAGCCGCGCAGGAAGACAGCAGCATCGCCGGGACTGCCTTGCTGGGAATGCACCGCCTTTCGTCAAGTGATGATGCTTTTAGTGGCGAAGAGATTGATCGCATGGCTTTGCACCAGACGCAGTCTCCCGGAGTTAATCGCGCCACGCGAATCACCGCCATTCAAGTGTGTGCCGAACGCGGAGTCAAAGCCGTGACGCCGGCCATTGAATCTCTGACGCAAACGCTGGACAGCCTGCCGTTGCGACTTTCGGCCATCGCCGCCCTGGGAAAATTAGGGAGAGAAGAAAATAGCCCACAAATGAGACCACCGGAAACGGGGTCAGAGAAGGAATTAAGCGCCGCGCTTCAGAACGCAGTGCGGCAATTGAAGTAAAAGGAAAACAACTTGAACTACCTCAATAGATTCATCAACGGCGCGAAACAGATTTTTGCAGGAGTGCTTGCGCTGGTAATATTCAGCATGGTCGCCAAGGCGCAGAATAATGAAAACCAACCACCGGAACCGGAATGCACTGAACTGCATTGCACCACAACTCCCTGCTGTCCGGGAGGAGCGTTAAGTTTTACCAATG
>JBBQAX010000142.1:0-10971 GCA_038316905.1 Verrucomicrobiota bacterium
CCATTAGTGCGTCAGCGTCACGATAATCAGCAATTACCACATCCGCCCCGACTGCCGCCAATTGGGCGCGTTTCTGGGGATGCATTCGGCCCGAGCCATTAACTTCTTCGTCACTTGCGACCGCGATAGCGAATCCGCCAACTTCCTTGGTCAGCTCGATTTCAACAGGACCGTCGCCGATGGATAAAAGGTTTTCGCCCTCGATTTTTTCCTGACGCAACAAGCGTTCGATCACGGCCCGTTTTGAAGATTGGGCGATGTCTTTGGTGCCGCCGTAAATATGTTTTCCGAAATAAGGCGCAAGATCGAGTAACTGCGCCTCCTCTTTCACGCGATGCTCCACCGTCCCACTGAGAATTATCAGGGTAACTCCGCGACGTTGCAGATTTTCCAAAATTTGCCGCGCTCCAAAAATCACAAAATCGTCGCGCGAACTTTCCCCACGCATAATCTTCTTCGTCCGTGCTTCAATCGCCAGGTCGAGCCGGCGTTGATATTCGAGCAGTAAACTTTCAGGATCAGGCGCTGGACCGCCGCGTTCGCTCGCTCGTTCCGCGCATCGAACCATTTGATAAATAGACGCCTTGCCGTTGAGCGCGAGAAGGTCGTTCAACAGCATTGAACGCAACTCGATTTCGGTTTCTCCCGGAAGAAGAGCGATCTGTTCACGAAAAAGTTGCGTCATGATTTCCGGCCAACCGTGTCGCAACCAGGAGAGTGTGCCGTCGAAATCAAAGACGGCATGCGTGATCTGAGGCCGGTTCGAAACTCCCGGACTAAACTCAATCAAACCTTGAAACGAATCGGATGAAAACATTGCGTGTGGTAATTATACTTTTTAACAAAAGATCTCTCGCGAATTAACCACTGACGAAAATCGGTTTCAAATGCAATTTTCTCCAATCAGGTAGTGCCAGCAGCGCGTCACCATGAGTAGAAAACGGAACCTTTTTGAGGAATGTCTTCAAAGTCACATTACCATTCGCCAAATTCTCCAACTGCGGGAGGGATCTTGCGAATTATTTCTCCAAGCCGATAACCAAAGCCGGGGCCTTTCAAGGTGCTTAGATCAATTCGTCCGTCGCGGCGCTGATAGATTCCCGGGTGAATGGCGGCTTCGGGTGATGAGGCTTCGGGATAAAACTGCATGCCGTTGGTTTCGACTCCCATGATCGTGCCGACGTGCGCCGCGAGTTGGACATGCGGTATTTGCGCGAGCATGGGGTTGGAAAGGTCTTGAACCATCAGCAACATTCCGTGCGCCTTTGCCCACCCACAACTCAAAAGCGCACCGGTCTGGGTCTTGCAGGTTTTGAGCGCGACGCCCGTCCAACCTAATTCGCGGCCTAGCTTTACAAAACGCCAGTCGTGCGCGCTTTCGTCGAGGAACAAAGGTTTGCGCGACGAGACGCTGTGGACATCAATTCGGTTGCGCTCCAATTCGTAAGGAAAAGGTTGCTCGACGTAGAGAATCATTTCGTGAATGCGCGGATGTTCGCTGCGCAATTGGTCGAGCATTTCATTGACATACGCCGGGTCGGTGACGGTGCAATTGTAATCAGCGGTCAGGTGTTCGACTCCGTGTTGAAGAGCAATTTCGCCCACCCGAATCATTCGTTGGTAATCCCAGGAGGCGTCGTTGCCACGCAGTTTTATTTTTAAACATTTTAAACCGTCGCGTTGAATCCAATCCGTGAGCAATACAGGATAGCCATCCTCAGGCTCGTAGCCGGTTGACTCCGAAGAATCCAGTAAATCGAGTCCCCCCACGAGATGCCACGCTAATAATTCCGTGGCCGGTTTTGCGACGAGGAAATCGGCCAGAAACCTGCCATTAAAGGAAATGGGCGCCCCGTTTTGCGGCCCGAAATAATGCGACAGATCGCGATTACAAAATTCCGGCCCGTAGGTTTGATAAACGTTCCGCTGCAAAAGTTGGCCAAAGGCGTCGTGAATCGCGAGGTCAAATGCGGAGCAACAGAGCAGCGCCGCGAGCCAGGGAATCGGCTCCGTGTTAGCTGACTTTGTGTTACTCTCGTTGAGCAGGGCAGGTAAAATCTGTTCCTGAAAATCATAGCCAATCTCAATGGGATGACCGGCTTGATCGAAATTTGACCATGCTTCTGCGAGGGTTGCGCAAAATTTCTGCAAGCGCTCATGGCGTTCGGCATACGATATCCCACTCGGCCAGGTCCATTGTACGCTCAAAGGTGTTTCGCCCCATCCCTCAGCCGTGGTGCCTGTGCGATTCCGCACCTTCACGCAAACTCGGGCGCACGTTACTTCCGTCAATGTCTCGGCGCCGAATTTTAGGGGGAGACGGGTTTTTACCGGCAAAAAATAGAGCCGCGCCCCAATCACTCGAAGGTCCGAAACTTTAGACATGGCGGGAAAAAGGGAGTTCTGGCGAAGCCGCACGGTTGCCCGGAATTTTTGATTTTTGGCAATGGTTCGGCACGACGCGATTTAAAATTATTCCGGCAATTGTTTGCCTTTGGTTTCCGGGGCGAACCAGATCAGGACCATGCCAACAATGTAAATCAGGACAATCGATGAGGACGAGCCATTGATTGCGTCCGATTTTTTTGGGCAATGGGTCGGAAGGCCGGGCGGAAATTTCAGGAGCAACATCTGGTTTCATAGGACTCAATTGCTTAATTTGATTCAGGGCGGTTGCCGGTTGGATGATGAAATTTGTTTCAAATTGAGAATGCTGGCAATCATTCTGGCGCAGCAGATTTGTTTGAACTCCAAGCCCAGCTCAGGAACGTAGAGTTCCGCAGACGTTCACCTTCATTCCCAGGTCGCGGGCGAATACGGCTTTGGTAAAAAAACATTCGTCGGCAGTTTTAGCGTCGTGGGCGTAAACGACCTGAATATGGTTGGCCTGATGTTTTGCCATGAGTTGATCTCGCGTCACCCCATAAGTGATGGCGTGCATAATGGGCCATTGCGGCGTCGTATTTTGCCAGCGGCGTTCGGTTTCTTCTTTGGGCAATGCGACAACGCAGCCGCGACCGATGTCCATATGCAGCGATTCGTTTTCGACGTAAATGCGCGACCAAATAATTTCGCCCGGTCTGGAAATGCCGCGCAGAGTTGAACCGCCCTTGGGAAAATACATCGCCGGTTGACGATGACCTTCTGCGCCGCGCCACCCGCCAATGAAATGAGCAGGAGGCGCCGCGCCGCTGATGAGAAAAGTCCAAACAAAATTGTCGCCAAACATTTCGCCCCAACGAATATCGTTCAGCGTGTTCTCGACGGGTTGACGGAGCGCGCGGTGAACGCGATATGTGAGCAAGCCGTCGAGACCGGCGCATTCATCCACTTCGTTGAAATGGATCAAGGGCTGACGGCGGAACAAAATTCGTTTGCCATCGTGCGACCGCACCGGCGGACGATCAGAATTGTTCAGCATTCCCTCGACGAGATCGCTCGCGGGCAACAAATCTTTCAGACCTTGCTGGTATTGAATGCCGATGGCGTTGCAGCCGAAATCATCCGCGAGTCGCACGGCGGCCAGATACATTTTGCATTGGAGCCTGACTTGTTCGCGCGTGAGGTGGGTCGCGTGTTTCGTGCCGAAATGGAATTTCATTCCACGTTTTTTCAGCCAGGTGAACACGGCATCAGCCTCAGCGTCGCTGGTTTCCATCGTCTCGTGAAAGAGCGCGGACTGGCTCCAACGTTCTTTAAAAACTCCGCAGGCATGCAGGGCGTGGTCGGGAACAATGGCGTTGAACATTCCCATGCAACCCTCATCGAACACGCCGAGGATCGCTTTCTCACGGCGAAGTTCTGCGGCAAGTTTTTCACCGAGCTTCGCGGCTTTTGTTGGAAGTTTTATTTTGTTCAGCGAACGAACATGCGAAAGGTCGTGAATGATTTTCCCAGTATTTAACCATTGGCGAAGAAGCGTCCGAAAAAAATCATCGGTAAAATTTTCACTCCACAAAGTTGAGTAACGCACCCCCGCTTTCGTGAGCGAGCCGTTCAAATTCAACATGCCCACCAGTCCGCGCCATTGGCCGCTCCAGTTGGCGACGGTGAGGATCGGCCCGCGATGTGTGATCAATCCGGCGAGAACATGATGCGAATATTGCCATATCGCTTCGGCGACGATGAGCGGCGCATCGGCGTCAATGTCGCGGAATACGTCCATTCCTTCGCGCTGACTGGCGATGAACCCGTGTCTCTCTTTTGATTTGAAAGGATGCGCGCGCGTGATTTTAAAACCCTCGGCGTTGAGCGCGAGGGCAAGTGCTTTTTCCATGGTAGATTGCGCCGGCCAACAAACTTGATCCGCGGAAAGCCGCAAGTCACCGCTGGCTACAAGTTGAATGGTTTTTTTGGGAAAGGGTTTGGAAGACATGCTCAGAATTGTTTGGTAGAGAAAAATTCCGCGAGACGCCGATAGTCCTGATAAATTTTTTTGTAGGTGGAATGGGCCGCAGGATCAGGTTTGAAGATTCGCGCTGTCCCAGCTTGTGGAACGGACATCGCGCGAATTGCCGACCTTGCATCTTTGAAAACGCCGCCTGCCATCGCGCCAAGAATGGCCGCCCCGAGCGCTGGCCCTTGCTTCGACGGATGCACTAAAATTAATTCGCCGAGAACGTCCGCATAAACCTGCACCACCAGCGGATTACGATGCGGTAAGCCTCCGGTCGCGACAAATTTTTTTACGGGCACGCCGCCATCGCGCAACAATTCAACAATCCAGCGCAGGCCGAAAGCCGACGCTTCGAGCAACGCGCGGTAGAAGTGCGCGGGGCGATGATGGAGCGCCAGTCCGCTAAACGATCCTTTAAGCGAACCATCCATCAGCGGCGTGCGACTGCCGTTCAACCAATCAACGCATCGAACGCCCTCCGCGCCAGGAGGAATCGCGATGGCTTGCTGCGAAAGCAATGTGAAATCACACTGGCCCACAAGTCGGCGCAGCCAGTCAAACGCATCGCCGACCGCCGGCTGGCCCGTTTCATAGCCGTAAAAGCCAGGAAGAATCCCGTCCTTCACCACCCCGGTGATGCCGGGAATGTTTCGTTCCAAATTGCTGTTAATCATGTGACACGAACTGGTCCCGAGAACCATGACGAGAGTGCCGGGTTCGCTTGCGCCCGCGCCGGGAAAGCCGGCGTGCGCGTCAATGATCGCCGTGCTGACGGGCGTGCCTTCGCGCAAACCAAATCGTTTTGCCAGTTGGCGTGTGAGTGTCCCCGCCGCAATTCCCGGCGCGCGCAGTTCGCCCGGAAGTTTTTTTGAAACGACTCGCGCGAGTTTGGGATGCACCGCGCGAAAAAAATCTTCGCTCGGCCAGCCTTGCGTCACGCTCCACATTCCTTTGTAGCCAGCCTGACACGTTGAGCGAATGAGATTTCCGGTGAGCTGCCGACAAGCCAATCGCCTCCTTCGATCCAAACTTCCGTTGCGGCAAAAACATTTGGCGCGCAGTCCAACGTCTCCAGAATTTTTGGAAAAAACCATTCGAGTCCAATGCTGCCGCCGTAACGTGTTAGAAATTTTTCGCCGCGCTTTTTCGCGATGGCATTGAGCCGGTCAGTTTGCTTTTGCGCGCCGTGATGTTTCCAAAGTTTTGGCCACGCTTGCGGTTCATGGGACCATTCGGGAGGCAACAAAGCGGCGTGCCGTCGCGCAGGACTGGCAACAGGGTGCAACTGGTAAAGTCCACGCCGATTCCGCAAACCGCGTCAGCTTTCGCGCGCGCTTGTCGTAATGCGGCGCGAACTGCTCTCGCCGCGGAATCTATCCAATCGAATGGATGTTGGAGCGCGAAGTGCGTTGGAAGTTTTTTCTTCGAACCGGGAAGTGACTCGATGATTTGACCGTGACGATAGGAAACGGTTGCAGAGGCGAGTTCTTGTCCGCGTAAATCGACGAGCAAAGCACGCACACTCTCCGTGCCGAAGTCGAGGCCGAGGGCAATTTTTGCAGAAATGTTTTTCAATTATTTTCTCGCGAGAAATTAGTGGAATTTCACTTTAGCAATCCGAGTTCGTGGAGCCGCTGCTGAACAATGGCGCGTTCTTCCGGACGAAATCTTTGGAATGGATCGGCCATGTAATCGTCGCAAATTCCGAGCAGCGACAAGGAGCACTTCAATCCTTTGATGAGAGCGGAACGATGTCGGCCTACAGTGTAAATTAAACCGGCCAATTGAAGCACTTCCGCATGAAGGCGACGAACCTCGGAAAGATTTTGCGCGACGGCTTCTTTGTAAAGTTGCACGTAAAGTCGGGGATTTAGATTGGCGCCGCCGTTCACGCCGCCATGTCCGCCGAGGAGAACGGCTTCAGCCATCAATTCTTCCGGACCGATCAGCACCGTCCAATCTTTTCGCTGCCGAGACAATTCGAGCATCGATGAAAATAAATCATGTCGCCGGAACTGTCTTTCACGCCCACAATGCCCGGCAAATCGAGGGCGCGGCGCACGGTTTCTATTTCAAACGAAACTTTGGTCAGCCCCGGCATGTTGTAGAGGAAAAGTGGCAGCGGCATTTCGCGGACGACATGTTCGGTGCGTGCCAAAAACGATCACCAGAAATTCGTGGAAAGGACTGCGCCACCACTCTGCAAACTCGGTGGTGCGACGGAGAAAAGTCATCCACGCGATGACGGCAACTCCCGCTATCGTCGCCGTCAGTGCCGCGCGGTTGGATGCGCGGGTCAGGCGTCCCAGTAAAAATAATCCAAGTATTCCGCCGCCGAAAATTCCCGACAATTTCCACCAGGCGTCCAGCGCGCTTTTTACATTCAGCATCGCGAGTGCAGCGATCGTTCCCGCTGCGCCGAAGATTACCGTCGCGATGCGCAAGACACGCATGGACTGCCGCTCGGTTGCGGCGCGGTTCCAATAACGTTTATAGAAGTCGCACAAGACAAGTGTGGCCGAGCAATTGATGGAACTGCTGAGCGTGCTTTGCGCGGCGGCGAAAATCGCGGCGATGATCAGGCCGCTCAATCCCATTGGCAATGCGGTCGCGATAAAATGCGGAAACACCGCGTCTGATTTCAGGTTGGTGAGAAGCGCATCGGGACGGGCGGCGTAATAGCCGAACAGCGCGGTTCCGATGAAAAAAAAACACCGCGGATACCGGCACATAGAGCAACGCGCCCACCCAGACACTTTTGGCAGCGTCGCGGTCGGTTTTTGCGGCGGCGTAGCGTTGCACATAACTTTGGTCGATGCCGAAATTTTGAAGGTTGATAATAATTCCGTAAATCAACACGACCCAAAAAGTTGGTTGCGCGAAACTGGAGCCAAATTCCCCCAGTGAAAATTTTTCATGCGCATTCGCAATTTCCCACAACTGCTGCGGGCCTTGCGGCATGGAAAACAACGGGATCAGTGCGCAGAGCAACGCTCCGCCGATGAGCACAAAACTTTGCGCCACGTCGGTCCAGATGACCGCTTCCATGCCGCCGACGAGCGTGTAGAGAATCACGACAAAGCTCGTCCCAAAAATCAGCAGGGGCAGACTCCAGCCGGTCAATGGCGAAAGGGCCAGCGCGAGGAGATACAGAATCGTTCCCATCCGCGCCAGTTGTGTGAGCAAATAGCAAACAACGGTAGGTTCTGGCCCACGCGCCGAAGCGGTGTTCCAAATGTTCGTAAGCGGAAACTTCGCCCGAGCGACGATAAAAGGGGACAAACCATTTCACCGCCACCCAGGCCGCGAAGGGAATCGACAGGCTGAACACAAAGCCGTTCCAGTTTGTCGCATAAGCTTTCCCCGGAAGCGCAAGAAAACTGATGCTCTCACATAGGTCCCAAAGATAGAAAGTCCCACCGCCCATCCAGGAATTTTCCCGCCCGCTGCCATGAAATCCTTCGCCGTTCTATTCTTTCGTCCGCACCACAAACCCATCGCAACAATTCCCTCCAGATAAACCAGAAGCACGGCCAGATCGAGGGCGGCAAGATGTTTCATCGCGGGGAAAAATTTTATCCAAAACTGGACACGGCATGAGGCGACTTTCGCAATCAGAGCGTAAAACGCAATTTAAACTGCAAATAGAAATCGAGGAAAAAGTCCCTTTCTCGTTGGTGCAAAATGTGAGTTACATAATTTTCAAGCCGGCGCTTGACAGAGCATCGGCGACGCGAGGAACTTCAGTTTGTCACCAATTGGTTTAATAGCGCGTCACCATAATTATGAAAATTAATCGGAGAAATTTTATTAGCGCCGCTGGAGTGGGAATGGGCGCGTTGGCACTTTTAAAAAATAATGCGCTGGGGGCCGATGCCAAAACCCAATATCCGATTCTCTCGAAGCCCTCGAAGTTTCATCTCGGTCTTGTCACTTACAATCTCGCGAAAGATTGGGACGTGGACACGATTATCAAAAATTGCGAGGAATCCGGTTTTGAAGGCGTGGAACTGCGCACCACTCACAAACACCGCGTGGAGGTAAATCTCTCGAAACAACAGCGAGCGGAAACGAAAAAGCGTTTCAAAGATTCGCGCGTGCAATTGATGGGACTCGGCAGCGCGTTTGATTTTCACACGCCCGACCAAACGAAACTTCGCAACGATATTGAGGCGACCAAACAATATATCGTGCTGGCGCAGGATGTCGGGGCGACGGGCGTGAAAGTTCGTCCGAATGGTTTGCCTGCGGAAATTCCAGTGGAAAAAACGTTGCAACAAATCGGCAAATCGCTTCGCGAGTTGGGCGAGTTTGCGCGTGATCACGGCCAGATGATCCGGTTGGAAGTTCATGGCAAAGAGTCCGCGCAACTGCCGCACATTAAAACAATGATGGATGTCGCTGATCATCCGAACGTCGGCGTCTGCTGGAATTCCAATCCTAGCGATCTGGATGGAAAAGGCTTCGATTACAATTTCAATCTGGTGAAGAATAAAATTGTCTCCGTCCACTTGCGGGATCTTTACCACGATGATTATCCCTTTCGAAAATTGTTTCAGGGCCTGGGCGAAGTCGGATTCACCGGATTTACGCTTGCCGAAATTCCTGAGAGCACGGATCCGATGCGAGTGATGCGCTATTACAGATCATTGTGGTTGGCGTATCAAAATCTTTTGTGAAATTCAAATGAACTTTAAAAAATATCTTCAAAAAATCCTCGTCGCTTTGCTCCTCATGTCCACAGACGGACTGGCGGATGTTCAACCGGGCTTCCTGAGAGCCGAATTCATTTTTGAAACCGCGCCTTTCAAGGAATGCCACGCCTCGACGATTGTTGAATCCAAAAATGGTTTGGTCGCGTCGTGGTTCGGCGGAACCCGCGAAAAAAATCCCGACGTCGTCATCTGGCTCTCCCATTTTCAGAATGGAAAATGGAGCGCGCCAATGGAAGTCGCGAATGGCGTTCAATCCCCGACCAATCGTTTTCCCTGCTGGAATCCGGTTTTGTTTCAGCCAAAAACAGGACCACTTCTGCTTTTTTACAAAGTTGGGCCAAGCCCGAGCAAGTGGTGGGGAATGTTGATGCGTTCGGAGGACGGGGGGAAAACGTGGAGTAAAGGAGAGCGATTGCCTGACAGAATTCTTGGTCCCATCAAAAATAAACCGGTGCAATTGGCCAACGGCGATTTGCTTTGTCCGAGCAGCAGCGAGCACGACGGCTGGCGCGTTCATTTCGAGCGAACGACTGATTTAGGGAAGACGTGGGAGTTCATTGGTCCCGTGAACGACGGAAAAAAAATCGCGGCGATTCAGCCGAGCATTCTTTTCCACAAAAATAATCATCTCCAAGCGGTCGGACGCACTGAACAAGATAAAGTTTTCCAAATCTGGTCTGAGGATAATGGCAAAACCTGGGGCGAAATGACTTTGACGACGTTACCGAATCCGAACGCTGGCACGGACGCCGTGACGCTGCGGGATGGACGACAGTTTCTGGTTTATAATCACACACCGAAAGGTCGGAGTCCGTTAAACGTCGCGGTTTCCAAAGATGGAAAATCCTGGCATGCCGCGCTCGTGCTCGAAAACGAAAAGGGCGAATATTCCTATCCGGCAATTATTCAAACTGGCGACGGACTCGTTCACATCACTTACACCTGGAAACGTAAGCGCATAAAACATGTCGTAGTTGATCCGGCAAAATTGGTTTTGCGCCAAATGCCGGAAGGGACTTGGCCGAAATAGTTTTGCACATGAATCGTCGCGGATTTCTTTCATCCCTGACCACGATTGCGGTCGCGCAACCGTGGTTGATTCGCGCCGCTCAAATTTCTGAAGAAAAATTTCCACCCGTTCGGCAAATCACCAAAGGCCCAAAATTTCATTGGTTCGGCTATTACGACAAATTGCAATTTTCAGCGGACAACCGCTTTGTGCTGGGAAACCAGGTTGATTTTGAAGGCCGCTCGCCAACGGAGAAAGATCGCATTCGCGTCGGTATGGTTGACCTGCAAGATAATGACCACTGGATCGAGTTGGGTTCGACGAGCGCGTGGAACTGGCAACAAGGTTGCATGTTGCAATGGCTTCCTGGTTCGAAAGAGGAAGTTATCTGGAACGACCGTGAAAAAGATCGGTTCGTATCTCGAATTCTCAATGTAAAAACCCGCGAGCTACGCACGATGCCGAATCCGATTTACACCATCAGCCCGGATGGAAAAACCGCCATCGCACCAGATTTCCGTCGGCTGAATGATTGTCGGCCCGGCTATGGTTACGCCGGTTTGCCCGATCCGAATCGCGAGGAGAACGCGCCAACCAATGCGGGCATCTGGCGAATGGATTTCAAAAACGGTCGGCAAAAACTTTTGTTCAGGTTCGCGGATGCGGCGAAAGTTCCGTTCAACGGTCGCAAAGGCGCGGCATTTTTACCGGGCGCAAAACATTGGTTCAATCATCTGCTTTTCAATACGGACGGAACGCGATTTTTTTTCCTCCATCGCTGGCGCAACCCGAGCGAACGGATCACAACGTTTCACACGCGCGCCTTCACCTGCGACATCGATGGAAAAAAT
>JBBQAX010000143.1:0-10967 GCA_038316905.1 Verrucomicrobiota bacterium
ACCGCGCGGCCTGTTGGAAGATCCGCTTGTACACTGGGGAAAATTTAGGCGAAAAAAAAGGCGGCGAAAAAAATTCGCCGCCGTTGCCGCGCTCGCTAGAGCGTGGCTTAGTCACTCAAACCACGCTCTGGCGAGCGCGGCTACGTTATTAATCAAACGCGTGTCCTGCGCAGCAAAGAACATTACGCACTTTGTGACGAACGAGTTCTTTAACTTTCGCACGAGCGGGCGCGAGATATTTGCGGGGATCGAATTCCTTCGGGTTTTCAGAGAGGACTTTGCGGATTCCCGCAGTCATCGCCAAGCGAAGATCCGTATCGATATTGACCTTGGTGCAACCGACGCGGCGTGCGATTTCAATATCGGCTTCGGGAACGCCAGCGGTGTCTTCGCCCATCTTGCCGCCGTATTTGTTGATCTCTTGCGCGAGTTCTTTGGGCACACTCGACGCACCGTGCAAGACGAGCGGATAATCGCCCATGCCCGCTTCGAGCAATGCTTTCTTGATCGCTTTGAGGCGTTCGAGATCAAGATGTTGTTCGCCTTTAAATTTATAAGCGCCGTGTGAGTTTCCAATCGCGACTGCGAGTGAATCAACGCCGGATTCTTTGACGAATTTCACCGCTTCATCGGGATGTGTGTAAGCGCCGCCTTTGGAATAACCGCCGCCTTCTTCGCCGTCGTCGTGTTGGGCGCCGACGAGCATTCCGAGTTCGCCTTCCACCACGCAATTATGTTTGTGCGCGTAATCGACGACTTTTCGGCAGACTTCGACGTTCTTCTCAAATGATTCGTGGGAAGCATCGATCATTACGCTGGTGAAACCTTCGTCGATGCATTCTTTGCAAAGATCAAATGAGTCACCGTGATCCAGATGAACCGCGATGGGAATGTTCGAGAGACTAACGGCCGCTTCGATCAATTTTTTGAGGTAAACCGGGTTCGCATATTGCCGCGCGCCTTTGGAGATTTGGAGCATCACGGGCGCTTTTTCTTCTTCGCAAGCCTCGATGATGGCCTGGAGCAATTCCATGTTGTTGACGTTGAAAGCGCCGAGCGCGTATTTGCCTTTCAATGCTTTGGCGAAAAGGTCTTTGGTGTGTGTTAATGGCATAATTTCTAAAACTTAAGACTCGTAGGTTTCCACGAATGGGAGCGCATAATAAAATGCGGCGGGGAAAAGAAAACAAAAATAACTGAAGGGCTTTTGAGCTTGGGAACGTTTAAGCGCTCAACTCATCGTCCTCTGACAGTTTGCGGTAAATAGTCGCAACGCTCACACCCAACACGTTGGCCGCTTTTTCTTTGTCACCGTCGGTATGGCTTAGGACGCGATTCAAATAAATCATTTCTTGTTCGCGCAAAAAACTCTTCAAAGGCGGCATTGATGTGCTCGAGTGCGACGATCCGTTCGTGGAATGACCGTTCGCTTTGGCAGGATTTGGTGGCGTAAATTCAGGATCAACGATGGACGGAAAGATTTCCGATTCATCTCCCGCCACGTCAACTCCAGCCGAGGCGCGGACTGCGGGTGGCAAATCCACGATCTTGATGATGCCGCCATCGCACAGCACCGAGGCGCGCTCCAGGGCGTTCTCCAATTCGCGAACATTTCCAGGCCACTGGTGGTCGCATAGAACGTCCATGGCCTTTTTGGAAATCTGAAATGGCTTGTTGGTTCCTGAGCAGACTTTGCCTTTTAAAAAGTGTGCGATGAGCAGCGGAATATCTTCAGCTCGCTCCCGCAATCCTGGAAGATTGATCGAAATTACATTTAAGCGGTAATAAAGATCTTCGCGAAAGCTGCCATCTTTGATCTTCTTTTCCAGCGGTTCGTGCGTCGCGGCGAGCACCCGAACGTTCACGTAAGTTGGAATATTGTCGCCCACACGCCGGACTTCCTTTTCTTGCAAAACTCGAAGCAGGCGCGACTGCAAAGTTGGCGACATGGAGCCGATTTCATCGAGGAAAATTGTTCCGCCATCGGCTTCCTGGAAAAGCCCTTTCTTATCATTGATCGCGCCGGTGAACGCGCCTTTTCGATGACCAAATAATTCTGATTCCAGCAAATTTTCGGGCAATGCGCTGCAATTGATCGGGATGAAGGGAGCAAACTGCCGGTTGCTGTTGAAGTGCAATGCGCGGGCAACCAGTTCTTTTCCAGTGCCGCTTTCGCCAAGGACCAACACCGTGCTGTCGGTGCAGGCAACACGCTCAATCATTTTGAAAACGCCCTGCATTTCCGGCGCATTCCCGATGATTTTGTTGAATTGATATTTTTTCTTGAGCTGTTTACGAAGGTAAACGTTTTCAGAAATGGCTTCGTTGTAAGCAAGCGCCCGTTGAATGCAGAGCCTGAGTTCATCCACCTGAAATGGTTTTTCCACGTAATCGTAAGCGCCACGTTTCTTCGCTTCGACCGCCGTTTCCACCGTTCCAAAACCTGTGATGACGATGACCGTGGGCGGTGGACTTAACGTGCGAGCTTTCTGCAAAACCTCCAGCCCGTGCGCACACCCTTTTTTCAGATAAAGATCAGTGATGACAAGCTCGGGCGTATGGGAATCCAGCGCTTCCATGCCAGACGCGAAATCGTTGAAGGGCATGACTTCGTGGCCTTCTTTACGCAAAAGTTCCGTCACGATTTGAAGCATCGTGAGTTCGTCATCAATCAACAGGACTTTTGCCATACAAAAACCTAATTAAGTTTTAACCACTGCCGCAAGCGGCTTTCCACATTCCAACGCCGGGATGATTGCAAATTTTCTAAAAAACAGAAGGCTCTCACATCCCTGAAAGAGCCTTCTGCCAACCAAACCACTCGTCACCAAAATGGGTCTTATTTTCCTCCGACAATTTCGCTCATCTTGAAAATTGGCAGGAACATACAAATTGCAATGCCGCCAACCGTTACGCCTAGGAACACAATCAGGATTGGCTCAATGAGTGACGTCAAACCGGAGAGCGTGGTTTCAATTTCTTCATCCAAAAAGTCTGAGATACGCTCGAGCATGGTGTCGATCTTACCGGTCTGTTCACCGGCCGTGACCATGCGGATAATCATCGACGGGAAAACCGGATGTTTGCCTAATGCAGCGGAAATGCTTTCTCCACGTTCAATGTCGGTCGAGGCCACCCGCACTGCGTTCTCCATCACCACATTGCCCACCGTGTTTTGCACGATCTGCAACACTTCAAGAATAGGAACACCGCTTCGAATCAGCGAGGAAAGTGTCCGCGTGAATCTCGCCAGACAAATCTTATGCGCGATCTGGCCGAAGATCGGGAGCTTGATGCGTTTTGCATCCCAGAAAGCGCGACCCGGAGGCGTTTTAATAAAATAAAGCCAACCCCAAACTGCAGCGCCTCCAGCGACAAAAATCAGCAAAAAATATTTCTGCATGAACTCACTGACATTGATGAGATACTGAGTCGGCAAAGGCAACTTGGCGCCGAAACCTGAAAAGATGTCGCCAAAAACGGGAACAACCTTCACGAGGAGAAAAATCGTGATGCCGATCGCGACAATGGTCACAGCGACAGGATACATCATGGCAGATTTAACTTTGCGGCGCAGGCGTGCTGTGTTTTCCAGGTAAGTGGCCAGACGCGCTAAAATGTCTGCGAGCAAACCGCCTTTTTCGCCGGCTGCAACCATGCAATAGTAGAGCTTCGTGAAAACTTTGGGATGCTTCATCAACGCTTCTGAAAAGCTATCGCCGCCTTCCACCCGGACCGTCACATCTTTAATCACGTCTCGCATGACCTTGTTGCTCGTTTGCTCCGCCAAAGCCTGAAGTGATTGCACCATCGCCAACCCGGCATCAATCATGGTGGCGAGCTGCCGCGTGAACACGACTAAATCCTGGAGGGCGACTTTGCCGCCAGCGGTTTTGCCTTTGCGCCCGATTTTTTCCTGGATGGAAACGACCAGCAGGTTGCGGTTCAATAATGCCGCGATGGCTGCGGACTCGGAAGATGCTTCAACGGCGCTGCGAACTTCGCGGCCAGTCGCTGACTCTCGCGCTAGATAAGTGTAGGAAGGCATAAATCGTTTTTGCGTTTTTAATTCAACGTCAGATTGCGGAAAGCTAGACCCATGCCATGAGCTTTCCCGTTAATACTTGGCAAAATGCTGGAAATTCAGCGGCCGTGTGAATGATTGGAAGATTCGTACGCCTAAAGATTGGACGCTACGTCGTGTCCACTTGCTTGATTAGCGATTGCTCCAGAAATTGCGCTGCGGCATCTTGTCGCACGTGGCTTTGGCTCGAAAAAAAATCCTCGCATCGAGAGAAAATACGCTTCTTCTCGCCGCCTCGATTTCTTTGGTGCTGCACCTCACCATCTTCAGCGGCTGGAAATTGAACCAACGTTTCGGCTGGTGGAAACCCAACCAAATGCCCGCGTGGTTGCAGAAGCTTTCGCCCGCTTTGCCACAACAGATCGCTCCACGACCGACCGCGCAATCGCAGGTGCCTCTCATGTTCGTCGATGTTGATCCGGCATTGAGCGTGAAGGAACCGCCGAAAGAGACAAAATTTTACGGGGTTGCAAACTCAGAAGCCGCCAGCCCCAAAGATCGTTTGGCAGAAGTTCCTGATTTGCGAGGCAAGCAAGACAAGGTGATTAAGGCCACGGAGAATTCGAAATCAAAGGCACAACCGCTCCAACCGTCGGCACCTTCCGAAAAATCTGAAGCAACTGACGTTGAGGAGTCGAAGCCACGTGAGAAACAGGTGATTGGCGATCTCGCAGTGGCCAAACCGCAGGAACAAGTTAAGAAAAAAGAGGGTGAGCAGGAGAGAGAAGCGCGAGCTCGTCCGCGAAAACTCAATGAAGTGAAACCAGGGTTGCAGGGTGAAAAGATGAAGCAGCAGGGTGGCGGAAAGCGAGTCGCGCTGGAATCTTCATTCGATGCGAAGGTGACCTCGTTCGGAGATTACGACCGGGAATTTATCGCAGCAGTGCAGCAGCATTGGTATCAGTTACTCGAAGATCGCAATACGGTTGCTGGAAAAATCGTCGTCGAATTTCGGCTCAATCACGATGGTCGCATCACGGAACTGAAAATCGCGGAAAATACCACTAGAAATTTGATGCTCGAAATCATTTGCCGGGGCGCGATTGAACATCCGGCTCCCTATCGGAAATGGCCGGACCAAATGAGGCGCGAGCTGCAATCCGATTCGCGCGAAGTGCGCTTCACTTTTTATTACGAATAGAATCTAAAATATCATGGAACTTTTTATCATCATTCTGCTGGTTGCAGCATCGCTCGTTGGCCTGACGTTCATTATCGAACGTGGACTCGCACTCCGATGGAAAAAGGTCGTTCCTCCGGAAATCGAAGGCGCCGTCGCAAATTGTCGCGCGACTTCCGATCTGCCGATGTTGCGCCGCGCCTGCGAGCAAAACCCCTCGCCTCTCGGTCGCTTGCTGCTCCTCGCGGATAGCAATCGCAATTGGCCAAAAGCGGAGAATGTGGATGCAATCCAAACACGCGCGCGCCACGAAATCGTGAAACTCGAACGTGGTCTCGTCATCTTGGAAATCGTCGTCGGAATCGCGCCGCTGCTCGGATTGGTTGGAACGATTTACGGTTTGATCACGTTGTTTGGCGGAATGAGCCAGAATGGTTTGAGCGAGAACAACAACATGGCGCGTGGAATCGCCATCGCTCTGAATGCGACCCTGCTAGGTCTGCTCACCGCGATCCCATCGCTGATCGCGTGGAGTTACTACAATAAAAAAGTGGAGACGCTCGCCGTGGAAATGGAAACGATTTGTGACGAATTCCTGCGTCGGCAATATCGCAATGAACCGGTTGATGAAACGTCTGCAACGAAACGTTAATCGTTATGCAATTCACCGTTCGCAAACGACGCCAGGCTCCTGCGGTCATCATCATCTCGCTGATCGACGTGTTGATCGTGGTGCTGATTTTTTTGATGGTCACCAGCACCTTCAAACAACAACCCGCCGTGAAACTGGTGTTGCCGGAATCCAAACAATCGAAACCGGGCGCGAGCGAAAATTCGCTGGTGGTTACGATTCCGAACAAAGGGGCGATCTCGCTCGGAACTCAGCCCGTCACGATGGAAGCTTTGCAGGAGCGCCTGGTGGAAGCCGTGCGTAAAAATCCGGAAACAAGCCTCTCAATCAACGCGGATACGGATGCGCCCTTTGGGTTGATCATCAAAGTGATGGACGCGGCGAAAGCAGCAAATATCAAAGCGGTTAATGCATTCACCAAAGGCACCGGTTCTCTTTAGTTCTCGCGAACTTCGGGAAGTCTGTTGCGCTTTTGAAAAAACCAAAACGCGGTCAGACAACCCACCAATGTGGCAATGGAAATAACGGCGCCGATCGTGAAATTACGATCTTCGTACGCGAGCCTCACACGATGGCGTCCGGCCGGCACTTCGACCGCCTGGAAGCCATGGTTAGCCTGTAGCAGTGGCGTCGCTCTCTCATCTACATACGGCTTCCAAAGATGATGATAAGCCTGCGCCACCACCAAAATCGCGGGCGTCGAAGAGTCCGTCTCAAACCACATTTCGTGTGTGGAAAATCGACTCGAAACAATTTTCGCATTCGCGGCCCGGTCGGCCGAAATCATCGTTTTAACTGCCTCTGGAAGGTAAACGATTTCTCGCGGTCGAAACTCCGGAGCTTTGAGGGCTTTCAATGTGTTCTCAGAGTTCGCGAACAACGGTTTTTGCCCAATGGTCGCCAGCGGCATGAAGTTGGTCCTCGTATCCCACACAAATAAACGCGTGGACGAAGTGATCTGCGACACGCCAAGAAAATCAGCGAGGCCGGTGGGCAATGTCGGCTGGTTTTTATAAAGGAGCGCTTCCACTTCATATTCTTCACGCAGATAAACGGGGAAAAATCCGTTAACTTTGGGGATCTTTTCCAGGAGATTGCAATTGCCCAGCAACACGGCTCTTTGTCCCGCGTAATGGTTTAGAGGATTGGGATGAGCGCTTCGGTCCATGCGTGCCTGAACATCGGCGCTGATGAGGGCGCGGGATTGATTCAGGACAGGCACTTTGTCCATTTGCGGAGGGATTTCTTCGTAGCCGCGAGTGATCACAGTCGGATTTTGGCGTGGCATGTGGGTAGAAACATCCAATCCGATCAGCAACAACACGGCGAAGGCAAGAGCGACATGACGGGTTCGGCTCCCACTCCCGTGCATGAGAACAAGTCCGAGAAAAATGGCTCCGAGAAATGCGACCCGGATCAACCCGTTTCGCAGAACCACGTTTGGCGATGCATCTTCGGCAAAAGGAAAATAGAAGCTAACCCCGAGAATTCCAGCTACAGCCATAACCAAGCAAAGGCCAAGTGGGAGCAGAATTCGCCTGGATTTAAGAACGTCCCCGTTCTTCAACCAAACAATTGCCGCTGCGGCCAGCAACGGAAAACAGAATAAGCTTATGCATACAAACTTGATTGGGAACCGGATGAATCCAAAAACCGGAACTACTTTCTTCAAGGTTGGCAAAATGAATCCAGCGGAACCGAGGGCGCACAAAATCCCGAAAATCGTTAACAACGCGAGAAGGATGACGCGCGGTTGGCGAATCTTCAAAACCGCAAATGTTGCCAAACCAAAAATGGCAATGCCGGCATAATACGAAGAGGTCCATTGTTGTTCATCCTGGGAAAAAACGCCGATCACGGATGATGTGCAGCGGAAAAGTGGAACAAGAAAATTAGCTGCGCCCCATGCTGGCATCGCCCATTCATCAGTTCCATAAGAGCTGCTGCGATCACCGTGGGCGAGCAGGTCCAGAAAGGGCAGCAGTTGGGCCGCGCTTAAACCCATCACCACAAGCGTGACCGTAGTAAAACGACGCAAAGCTCTCCACACGAAAGATTTTTCCTGAAACAGTCTCAGGACCAAAAATGCACCGGCGATCATCCAGGTGAGAATAATGATCTCAGGCGCGCCGGTTAACATTTGCATCGCGCCTACGAAACTTGCCCAAATAATCCAGCGGCGACCTTCGTTCCACGCTCGTTCGAGTAACAAGATTACCCAAGGCATCCAGCCCAGGGCCGCCAAAGTAGCTGGCCACATCAAGGAATGCAGAGACAGTCCACTCCAGGCAAACGCGATTCCAGCAACGCTTGCGGCGAACCGATTTCCAAACCAGCGATGCGCGAGAAAATACATTCCAACCGCGGCCAGAAACATGTGGCCAAGCTGGAAAAAATTCATCGACCACGGCATCGGAACCAGCAGGTAAAAAAGAGAAGGCGGATACAGCACGAGCGTGTTCCATTGCGCAAGGAAAGGAATGCCGCAATTGCTGTAGGGATTCCAGAGCGGCAATTCGCCACGCCAAAAAGAGTCCTTGAAATAATAGGCCAACGGATAACCAAAGAGTCCGGCGTCGCGATAGAAAAAGGTGTGACTGCCCAGAACAATCTCGGGATAAGCAATGAGCATCAGGACGCCCAGGACGATCGCCATTCGCCACGGCGTGAATTGATCATCAATTGATCCCGAAGAATTTTCAGGCTCGCGGGTAATCAACGGCGTGGCCGCATTCTGCATCCGGCAAAATAAAATTGTTCAGATCGAAACCGCAACAGTTGTTTAGTGGGAACTACTTGAGCAACTCTTCGGCAATTTGCACCGCGTTGAGCGCCGCGCCTTTCAGCAACTGATCGCCGGCAACCCAAAAGCAGAGCCCGTTATCCAAGGCGCAATCGGTGCGGATGCGGCCGACCTGGCAATTGTATTTTTCGGCGGCGTAGAGCGGGAGCGGATATTCTTTTTTCTCGGGATTATCGACGACATCGAGACCAGGCGCGTTTTGCAAAACGGCTCGCGCAGCTTCGACGGAAATGGGTTTCTCAAATTCCGCGCTGACGGCGATGGAATGGGCGCGATAAACGGGGACGCGCACGCAGGTCACGCTCGCCCGGAAATTCGGGTGATGCATGATTTTGCGTCCTTCGTTTTCCATTTTCATTTCTTCCTTCGTGTAGCCGCTCGGCAAAAAGGAATCGACGTGCGGCAAAACATTGAACGCGATCTGGTGCGGATAAACTTCTTTGGTCACCGGTTTGCCGGAAACGATTTCGCCGACTTGACGTTCCAGTTCTTCAATGGCTTTCGCGCCGGTGCCGGAAACGGCTTGGTAACTCGAAGCAAAAATCCGTTTCACGCTGAAGGCTTTGTGCAATGGAAAAAGCGCCATCAACGTAATCGCCGTCGTGCAATTCGGATTGGCGATGATGCCTTTGTGTTTCTTGATGTCGCTCGCATTGACTTCGGGAATTACGAGCGGAACAGAATCGTCCATGCGGAAATAGCTGGAGTTATCCACGACCACGCAGCCGGCTTTGGCGGCAATCGGCGCGAACTCTTTGGAGATGCTTCCGCCCGCGCTGAACAAGGCGATGTCGATTCCCGCGAACGAATCTTGGGTGAGTTCTTGGACCGCGATTTCTTCGCCGCGAAATTTTAATTTTTTGCCGACGGACCGAGCTGACGCGAGCAACGTCAATTTGCCGACTGGAAAATTGCGTTTCTCCAGCGTCTTGATCATTTCGATGCCGACGGCGCCGGTCGCGCCCACCACTGCAACATGCGGATTACGATTCATAAAAGGCCGTGAATATAGGCAGAGAAATTCGGGTGTGTCAAAAACGGATGAGAGTGGAACGCCATCCTTATTCTCTTATTATGGATCGTTTGGAGACAAGACAAGACTCCAATTTACGAGCTTATTGCTGCTAAGAACAACTTGGAATCCAGTGTACTCACCAAGCTTTGGAGGAACCGTTAAATGAAACATTACGTACGTGAGACAGTAGTTTTCTTGGTTTTGTCCTGTAGGAAATTCAGTAGTTGGCTCGCCGTAAATGTCAATTACCTCTTTTTTAGTCATCCCGGACTTGAGGGTTTTGGCGAGCGTATTGGAGTTGTAATATTGTGATGTGCTTGTCCCAACTTCCGACGTATCTGGAGTTGATCTGTCACACGCCACTAATAAAAATGAAATGAACGAAATGTGCAGTAGGAAGTAACGGCTGGTTTTCATAAATACGTTTCGCAATCTGATTCTGACTTTATCGGTTGCGACCCTAAAACTTCACTTTCTCCGTGTCCAGCCACATCCGTGTGGAAACCGCAGTGGATTGGAAAAATAAAAAGCGGCGCTGAAGCCACCGCAGTCCAGACGCTCCGCGCATTTCCAACGCTTACGAAATTCGCGGAGCGTCTGGACTGCGGCGCGTTCACCGCCGCTTTCTCCACCGCCTGCAAATTCTCGACAAAAAACGGAACCTGAGGAAACTAAATCCATGTTCACGGCCAAAGAATTGCGGAATCTGATGACGCGGCAACCTTCCAACCTTTTCGAATCATCATGTCGAGCGGGGAAAAATACGAAGTCACTCATCACGATGCCGCATTGGTAACCCGCAACTGGCTGGAGATCGGGTTCAACACCGACAAAGAGGGAATCGCCGAAAGCGTGGCGCGTTGTTCCATTCTGCACATCGCACAAATCGAAGATCATAAGCGTTCGTATTTTCCTGCTGACGTTTTCGGATTTGCGATGCGTCAAGGATTAGTCAGGGAACGCGGTGGAACGCGTCCCTACCACGCGAAGGGGCGTCATTGCGCCTCAGAAAATGTTTAGCGGAAAATCGGCTGCAACCCGTTGGGTTGTTCGTAGATGCTTTTGATCTCGCGCGCGCTCAACGCCCGATCGAACAGCGCCACTTCATCAAGCAGCCCGACATACAACACGCCGAGATTCACCAGAATGTCCGCTGGATTCCAATGGACAGCGAGATTCCAATCTTTGAATTCGCCCGCCGGTTTGCCGTTGAGAAAGAGGCGTCCCACGCCGTTGGTTCGCCCGGTGTTGGCGTTGGCAAAGGTGAAAACCACATGCGTCCAGCGGTCCGAGCCAAAAGGAGGTTGCTCCACT
>JBBQAX010000144.1:0-10907 GCA_038316905.1 Verrucomicrobiota bacterium
ATGGTGTAGTTCGGTCCGGCATTGACTGAGGGAATGCCGTTGCCCGTGCTGATGCCGGGCGGACAATCGCCCAACCCGACACCTGGCGTGGTGTAATTCTTGATCTGCTCAAGGCTACGGACGTGGAAGTAGGGGTCGGAACTCGCCTGCGTATTGTTGATCCCACAGATGCCGGCGTAAGCCATAATTGTCGTCCCGCTCCCGCGCTCATACGCGGTGCTGGCGACGCGATTGCTCTGGCCACACGAACCTGTTGTGCTGTTGAAGGTGTGGCTGCCGCCGAACTGATGCCCGATTTCATGGGCCACGAAGTCCACCACGAAGGGATCGCCAACCGGCACGCTGCGTCCCGTGGCCCCTTTTGCTTTGATGCCGCTTTGACAAACGCCCATGGCCGCAGCCGAGCTGATATTCACGCCAAACAGATGTCCGATGTCGTAGTTGGCATTTCCCCAGAGGGAATCGATTGTCGTCTGGTTGGCATTCAGGCATTGACTGGTGTTGGTCTCCGTATAGGGATCGGTGTTGGGGTCACTATAGAAATAGGTTTGGACCAACGAGAAGCTGAGCGAAAGCTCGGAGCGGTAAATCCCCGTGATACGGTCCATGGCCGAGTAGATCGCGGTGGTTACGCCCGGCCCGTTCGCGTTTTGGTACTGCGTGTATTCACCGGTGGCCACGACCACCATACGGTAAGTGCGCTGTGTGCCGCCCGAGGTGAACTGGGCCGTGGCACCGCTCCGAGCCGCAGCCTTTTCAGCCATCGCCGTCTGCTGCTTTAGTTCATTCGGCGTTGGTTCCGCCACGCACTGGAAACCATCCTGCGCAATGGCTTGGCTTCGCTCGTAGCTTATGCAGAACTCCGTGTCGGACGCATCGAAGGGATCAACATAGTAAGTCTTCCCCGAAGAAAGCACCTGCGCATAGAATCCATTCGGAGTCACGCTGATACGAATTGTGGCGGCAAGGTCGTCCAATCCTCGCCCTGCGTAGCTGGCGTATCCGGGATGTTGCTGTGCCATCTCCGCGCTGAACAGCGGCGATTCCTCGATTTGAAATCGCGCGAAGCTGCCGGAGGGCGTTGGTATTGTAACGATCAACCCACCCTTTCGCGCCATCGCAGTTTTCTCAAGTGGAGCCTTGGCGAAAGCAGTTCGCATCCTGACAAAATCAATACGAAATGCTTTGTAGGAATTTACTTTGGTGTGTGCCGCGCGCCCTGCCTTCGCTTGAGGTGACGGCGACGCCTCAACCCAAATTCCATCGGGCGATGCATCGCCCAGCTTTGCTTCCACTGCGGTTGGGCAAACGAGCAACAGCACAAGCCAAAGCCACATCGTTCGATTGTGCGTAAACGCATGAGCCGAATTTTTGGGGTTAAATAAAGAGGTGCCGTTCGTGAAACGACGCACCGACAAGGTGGAGGGTTTCAAAGTGTGGAAGCGTTTCGCATACACCATCGAATAGCGAATTAAATAACGATGTTTTCCGTGAGTCGGTCAATTCGACGTGCCGCCAGCGTCTCGCTGTGTTCGAAGGGTTAAGTTTTGCGCCCGAATGTTGGAGTTCAAGCTTTAGCTTGTCGGAGATAAAGACAAAACGTCCAAACAATCTAAAGCGAATATCCGCGACGACCCAACCGACGTAACCGCGCTCGCGAGAGCGTGGTGTGGGCTTCAACGCCACGCTCTGGCGAGCGCGGCTACCTTATGAAATCAAAACTTCCCGCCGTAAACCGCATTCTTGCCCAACATTTGTTCGATGCGTAGAAGTTGATTGTATTTTGCCAGACGATCCGAGCGGCTGAGCGAACCGGTTTTGATTTGTCCGCAGTTGGTCGCCACCGCGATGTCAGCGATGGTCGCATCTTCGGTTTCTCCTGAACGATGCGAGAGAACGGCCGTGTAACCATTTTCCTGCGCGAGTTCAACGGCGTCCAAAGTTTCCGTGAGCGAGCCGATTTGATTTACTTTGACGAGAATGGAATTGGCTGTGCCGGTATCGATGCCTTTGCGGAGGAATTTCACATTCGTGACAAACAGATCGTCGCCGACCAGTTGAATCTTTTCGCCGAGTTTGTCGGTCAATTTCTTCCAGGTCTTCCAATCGCCTTCCGCGCAACCGTCCTCGATGCTGATG
The DNA here is from genome assembly GCA_038316905.1 of Verrucomicrobiota bacterium. Taxonomy (GTDB): domain Bacteria; phylum Verrucomicrobiota; class Verrucomicrobiia; order Limisphaerales; family CANJXF01; genus CANJXF01. Next base: position 2,140 of record JBBQAX010000144.1, read on the forward strand.
ATCGGATATTGGCTCGTGAGTTTTTCGTAGAAGGAAACGATTTCGTCACCCGACAACTTCTTGCCGCTGCTCTTTTTGAAAATGTAATTGCCGCTCGCCTTGTCGTAGAACTCGGACGCCGCGACGTCGAGCGCGAGAAAGATTTCTTTGCCAGCTTTGTAGCCCGCATCTTTCGTCGCCTGCAAAATAACTTCGATAGCCGCTTCCGCGCTATCGAGCTTCGGCGCAAAACCACCTTCATCACCGACGGCGGTAGAAAGGCCTTTTTTCTTCAAAACGGATTTCAGCGCATGGAAAATTTCGGTAATCGCCTGAAGTCCGTCGGAAAAAGTATCGAAACCTTTCGGCACAATCATGAATTCCTGGAAATCAATTGGCGCATCGGAATGCGCACCACCGTTGATGACATTCGCCATCGGAACGGGAAGCACTTTTGCGTTCGGCCCACCGAGATATTTGAAAAGGGGAATTCCAAGTTCCGCCGCTGCCGCTTTCGCATTGGCCAGCGACACCGCAAGAATCGCATTCGCGCCAAGTTTGGCTTTTGTTTCCGTGCCGTCGAGATCCAGCATTGTCCGGTCAATCGTGAGTTGATCCATCGCATCCAGACCGCGCAAAGCAGGAAAAATTTTGCCCGTCACGTTTTTCACCGCTTTGGAAACGCCCTTGCCTAGATAACGCGTCTTGTCTCCATCGCGCAATTCGAGGGCTTCATGTTCGCCGGTACTCGCGCCGCTTGGAACGGCTGCGCGTCCGACAGCGCCGCTATCAAGAAGAACATCAACTTCGACGGTGGGGTTTCCGCGTGAATCGATGATTTCGCGGGCTTGGATATTTACAATGTTACTCATAATTCAATTCAAAATGAGCGCGCATAATAGAAACGAGTCTTCCTGAGTCAAGGCACAAGCCGAAACCGGCACCTCAGGCAAACTCGTAACGGTTTATGATAGGTTCACCTGAACGCACAAGACGGCCTTGCCCTGATTGTTAAAGTTGGTGAGAAATCCAATGATGGCTCCGTTGTTTGGGGGAAAAACTGACTGCTCTTCAAGGTGTTTGGTTGCACTTTGGGGGGCAGTCACTCTTTTAAGAGAACTTCAAAATTTGAAGTTCCATTGGGTGCTTTGGTATTTTTCGACCAAGTCTTCGGGGATACAAGGATTCCGGCCCAACACAGAATCAGCGTTCCACGCTTCTCGTAAAAATCTCTTCAATTTCTCTGGCGCGATTGGAGCATTTCTTACGAATTCCTGGTGAGATCGATTGTTCCGATAGGTTGGCTGATACGACGGCATTTTCAGAAGTTGCTGAATCAAAGGGAGATCGAAGCCTAAAAGAAAAGTGCCATGAAAAAGCAGATGGTTTTTTTTTCGCCTTTGCGCATTGCCACAGAATTTGACACCACTGATAGCCAAATCAGTATGACCTTCGATTTCCACACTCTCATGCAACCGCGTCCGGAATAGTTCACGATGTCGTTCCATGATAAACTGATTTGCCCGAGTAATTGTTTGAAGAAATTCATTCTCCGCAAAGTTGAGAATCAAAGAATAATTCAAACAACCGGCACCCTGCACCACCGTCCCGCCGCCGCTACAGCGGCGTAGAATTGGGATTTCTCTGGCCTGGCAGAGTTCAACGTTCACCTCCGACGTTACTTTGTTCGCATATCCAATGACAACGAAAGTCTCTTTGGGTTCCCACACCCGGAGAATATCTTCAGCCCCGGTTTCCTCACAAAAGTCCAGAAGCGCTTCGTCGCATGCGAGGTTTTCAGCGGGCGTGTGAAAAGTTAAATCCAGGTAATTCATGTTCACCGGCAGCAACTCCCATGATTCTGACTTCTAATTGTTCTCATTAATTATCGATCACTGGAAAAAGTTTGGTTTGAGATTACGATTAAGGCCGCGAGAGGAAAGGCAAAGAATTCCCAAAAAATAAGTTGGCGGAGTGAGTTCTCCAACTTACAACTTTGGCCTTGCTCGCCGCAATTGCGGGAGTGAACGCCGGGATTTTTACAGTGAAACCCAAACGACGAGACATCGACATTACTTCGCATACGGACAGCGATCCGATTCGCACGCCGTACATTAATACTATCCCGCCTGAGGATGAGCCGAATTTTCCAGGTGATCGCGAAACGGAACGTCGCATCAAAAGCATCATCCGCTGGAATGCGATGGCAATGGTGGTCAATGCGAACAGCAAAAACGATGGACTCGGCGGGCATATTTCGACTTTTGCTTCCAGCGCGACGCTTTACGAAATTGGTTATAACCATTTCTTTCGCGGCGATGAAGGTGAACGTCCGGCGGATTTAATTTATTTCCAAGGTCATGCTACACCGGGAAATTACGCGCGCTCTTTTCTTGAAGGCCGGTTCACGGAAAAGCATCTACAAAATTTCCGCCAGGAATTGGCTGAAGGCGGCGGACTTTCTTCTTATCCGCATCCTTATTTGATGCCCGATTATTGGCAGTTCCCGACAGTATCGATGGGACTTGGTCCGATCATGTCGCTCTATCAAGCGCGCTTCATTCGTTACCAACAGGCGCGTGGATTTCTGCCAAAAGAAAATGAACCGAAAATTTGGTCGTTCATCGGAGACGGAGAATGTGATGAACCAGAAACGCTCGGCTCGCTGACGCTCGGATCGCGCGAAAAACTAGACAACCTGGTTTGGGTTATAAATTGCAACCTGCAACGACTCGACGGTCCGGTGCGCGGCAACGGAAAAATCATTCAGGAATTGGAAGGCACGTTTCGCGGCGCGGGTTGGAACGTCATCAAAGTCATTTGGGGATCGAACTGGGATCACTTGCTGGCCAAAGACGAAACCGGCTTGCTCGTCAAACGCATGGAAGAATGCGTTGATGGTGATTATCAAAAATATACGGTCGAAACGGGTAGCTATATTCGCCGCCATTTTTTCGGGAAATATCCGGAGTTGCTGGAACTGGTCAATGACATGACTGACGAGGAATTGCGCAAACTCGCGCGCGGCGGTCACGATCCGCAAAAGGTTTACGCCGCTTATAAAGCCGCGATGGAACACAAAGGTGCGCCTACCGTTATTCTCGCAAAAACCGTTAAAGGTTACGGTCTGGGTGAAGCGGGCGAAGGGCGTAACATTTCTCACGGTCAGAAAAAAATGAACGAGAAGGAGTTGCGCGAATTCCGCACTCGTTTCGATATTCCGATCAGCGACGAAGAAATCGCGGAGTATCCGTTTTATCGTCCGTCGCCAGATTCGCACGTCATTAAATATTTGTTGGATCGCCGGAAGAAACTTGGCGGCTCAATTCCAAAACGTGTGGTCAAAGCGGAACCGTTGACCATTCCGCCGCTCAGCAGTTTTTCCTACGCGCTCAAGGGAACTGGACCCACTCGCGTCGGCTCCACGACCAAAGGTTTTACGCAAACATTGGTGGCGTTGCTTCGCGACAAAACCATCGGGCGCAATGTTGTTCCGATTATTCCAGACGAAGCGCGCACGTTTGGCATGGACACAATGTTCGCCGAGTTCGGAATTTATTCTTCCAAGGGACAACTTTACGAACCGGTCGATGCCGGAACCGCTGCTTATTTCAAAGAAGCGAAAGACGGGCAAATTCTCAACGAAGGCATCAACGAAGCCGGTTCGATTGCTTCATTTGTCGCGGCAGGAACTTCTTACGCCAATCACGGCGTGAACATGATTCCGTTTTACATTTACTATTCGATGTTCGGCTTCCAACGCATCGGCGACCAAATCTGGCTTGCCGCCGACAGCCGCACGAAAGGATTTTTGCTCGGCGCAACATACGGTCGCACCACGCTCAACGGCGAAGGTTTGCAACACGAAGACGGTCATAGTTTGTTGTTGGCCAGCACCGTTCCAAATCTTCTCGCATACGATCCGGCATTTGATTTCGAAACCGCCGTCATCGTTCACGACGGTTTGAAGCGCATGTATGAAAAGGGCGAAGAAATTTTCTATTACATCACGCTCTACAACGAAGATTATCAAATGCCCGCGATGCCCGAAGGCGTCGAAGAAGGAATTTTAAAAGGTCTCTATAAATTCAAGCCCGGCGCGGAAGGTAAAAAACATAAAGCGCAAATTTTCGGCAGCGGCTCGATCATTCGTTCAGCATTGAAAGCGCAGGAAATTTTGGCGGAACGTTATGATGTTTCCGCCGATGTCTGGAGCGCAACGAACTACAAATCCCTGCGCAACGACGCGTTGAAAACCGAGCGTTGGAACATGCTTCATCCGACCGATCCGCAGAAAAAATCTTACGTCGAGACATTGCTCGCAAAAGAAAAAGGCCCGTTCGTCGCCGTGTCCGATTGCATGAAAATTGTTCCCGAACAAATCAATCGCTGGGTTCCGGGTGGACTGACGATTTTAGGCACCGATGGATTTGGCCGCAGCGAAACGCGTGCAAACTTACGCCGGTTTTTTGAAGTGGATGCGGAATCCACGGTGATCGCTACTTTGTGGGCGCTCGCCAACAAAGGTGCGATTGAAAAACAGGTTGTCGCCAAGGCCATCAAGGATTTAGGCGTCAATCCCGAAAAATTGTTCCCGGAAATTATTTCAGTGAGCTAAAAATATGGACGTTAAATTACCTCCACTCGGAGAAGGCGCAGACTCTGGAACCGTCGTCAACATCCTTGTCAAAGACGGTGACACGATTACCAAAGGCCAAACGATTATCGAACTGGAAACCGGCAAAGCGGTGACGCCGATTTCATCGAGCGCCGCTGGGCAGGTGACGAAAGTCATCGTGAAAGAAGGACAGAAAATCTCCGTCGGTGCGCCGATTCTTTCGCTGTCGGGAGAGGCTGCGGAAGCACCTGCCGCCGCCGCGCCGAAAAAAGCGGCTCCATCAAAAACACCAACCAAGAAGGCTGCTGCACCCGTCGAAGAGGAAGAAGAAGTTGAGGAATCGTCCGAGGAAGAATTCGAATATTCCGGCGAATTTCCACCGCCCGCCTCCCCTTCCCTGCGCCGACTCTCGCAGGATTTGGGAATTGATCTGCGCAAAATTCGCGGCAGCGAAGGTGGCGGACGAATCGTTTTAGCCGACCTGAAGAGCTACATTCAAAATCTCCAACGCGCTGCTAAAGCGAAAGCTCCTACTGCTCCCGGACAACCAGCAGCCAAACCCGCTGCGCCGCAGGTGGATTTCTCTCGCTTCGGTTCGATCTACAAACGACCGATGACCGAGTTGCGCAAAATCATCGCGCAACGCATGACGGAAAATTCCGTCACGATTCCGCACGTTACGCAATTTGATGACATCGACCTGACGACCGTGATGGAGCTTCGCAAAAAATATGTCGAAGCTTACGAGAAAAAAGGCGCGAAACTCACCGTCACATCGTTCGCCGTCAAAGCGCTTGTCAATACGCTCAAGAAACATCCGCTGTTCAACACCAGTCTCGATGAAGCTTCGCAGGAAATCATTTTTAAAGAATATTTCCACATCGGCATCGCCGTGGATTCGGATCAGGGATTGATGGTTCCAGTCCTGCGCGACGCAGACAAAAAAGATCTCATGCAAGTCTCCAAAGACATGGCGGATCTCGCGGCGCGAACGCGCGACCGCAAAGTTTCGATGGAAGAATTGCAAGGCGGCACCTTCACCATTTCCAATCAGGGCGCGTTCGGCGGCGGACATTTCACGCCGATCGTTAACAAGCCGGAAGTGGCAATTCTCGGCATGGGCAAAGGCGCCTTCAAACCGATTGTGACGAAGGAAAAGAAAATCGAAGCGCGCCTGGTTTTGCCGGTAACGTTGTCGTACGACCATCGGGTCATCGACGGCGGCAGCGCGGCGCGGTTCATGGTCGATCTGGTGGAAGCCTTTCAGAATTTCAGCGAAGCAGACGTAAAAATTTAAATTTCATGGAAAATCTTAAAACGGAAGTTGTGGTCGTTGGCGCCGGACCTGGTGGTTACGCGGCGGCATTTTACGCGGCCGACCTCGGCAAAAAAGTCATCCTGATCGAGCAGGAAAAACGTCTCGGCGGCGTTTGCTTAAATCGCGGTTGCATTCCCTCAAAGGCTTTACTGCACGCGACGGAAATGATTCCTGCCGCACGCGAATCCGCTCATTTCGGGTTGTCTTTCGCATCACCGAAAATCGATTTGGACAAGATGCGGGCGTGGAAAGATGCGATTCTGCAAAAACTTTCCGGCGGGATTTCGCAACTCGCTAAATCGCGCGGCGTTCAAGTGATCACGGGTCGCGGATATTTTGAAGGATCACATAAACTTCGTGTAGAAACTGAGGAAGGTCAGCAGTTCATTGAATACGACAAGGCAATTGTCGCCGTCGGTTCCAAGCCCGCGATGCCGAAAGTTTTTGATCTCGGGAATCCCCGCGTGATGACTTCGACCGAAGCGCTGCAAATCGAGGAAATTCCGGAAGACCTTTTGATTATCGGCGGCGGTTACATCGGGATGGAACTCGGCACGGCTTACGCGAATCTCGGCAGCAAAGTCGTCGTGATCGAAGCGCTCGAAACCATTTTGGCCGGGGCCGATCCAGATTTGATTCGGCCTGTCGTCAAACTTGCGGAGAAAAATTTCAAAGAGATTCGTTACAAAACCAAGGTAACGAAAATGGCGACGAAGGGGAAAAAAATTCAGGTCCTCAGCGAAAAAGACGGCAAGACGACCGAAGAACTTTTTGACCGCGTTCTGGTTTCCGTCGGGCGCGTGCCGAATGCGGATGATCTCGGTTTGGAAAACACGAAAGTTGAGCAGGACGAACGCGGGTTCATCAAGGTCAACGAGAAACAGGAAACTTCTGACGCGAATATTTACGCCATTGGCGACATCGCGGGCGGAATCATGCTCGCGCACAAAGCGTCGAAGGAAGCGCGCATTGCCGTGGAAAATATCATCGGCGAAGGAGCAGTGAACCAAAACATCATTATTCCCGCCGTCGTGTTCACTAATCCGGAAGTTGCGTGGTGCGGTTTGACTGAAACCGAGGCCAAGGCAAAGGGCATCGCAGTGAATGTTGCTAAATTCCCGTGGGCCGCTTCTGGTCGCGCGATGACTTACGACCGCACCGATGGACTTACGAAATTAATTCTGGAACCGGACACCGACCGTATTCTCGGCGTTGGAATTGTCGGACACGGCGCGGGCGAACTGATTGCCGAAGGCGTGATCGCCGTCGAAATGGGCGCGAACGCGAAAGATCTGGCCGCGTGCGTTCATCCGCATCCGACCCTTTCCGAAACGATGATGGAAGCGGCGGAAGCATTTTACGGCCACGCGACGCATGTGTTCACACGTAAGGCGACGGTCAAAGAATAACCACTCACCGGAGATTTCCGGAAGTCAGGTGCGAACTTCGGACTAAAAGAGGGTCATGGATAAAACGTCCGGTAGAAGCGCATAGTATCAGCCGGCGTCGTGCTGTTGGTGGTCACGAAAGGACTGACGGCTGGGGCGGGAGTCGCGAACGTCGTCCAATTCGTAAGATTGGTGGAGTGCTGCAGTTTGAGCGTGAATCCCGGCGTGTTCGTAATCACCAGGATCACCGCGCCATCGGGGGCGCGCGAAACCGGGCCGAAGCTGGGCATCGGCAACGTCGTGCTGGGAGCGGTGATGGAATTGGCGCCCAACGTAACCGCCGTCTGAGCCAACATTCGGCCATTGATGGAGGCGCCATCCCGCAGGTTGATTCCGGCCAGAGATAGGACGATACCCTCAAAGTGCGAGCCGGTTCCAAAGTCCACCCCCACACCGCCGGTGACCTGCCAGAAGATGTTTCCGGCCTTGGCGCCGCCGCTCAGGATAACCGCCTTGCCATCGGCGATGGATAAATTTCCCGCAATCTGGAAGATCCAGACGTCATCGGGGCCGCCCGCGAGAGTGACATTGGCCGGAATGCTGACTCCGGTTCCCCACTTGTAGAGACCGGGGGCGAGGGTCATCCCACCAATGTCTCCGGTCCCCAACTCCGTATAATCCGGCAGCGATCGTCCCGCAGCGTCGGTGTAAGCGGCTTCCATGTTGAGGACTGCGGTAGTCAGGTTAGCCGAAGTGGGCGAGGCAAAGTCGGGGGCGTAAATGTTCCCGGTCACTTGCGCTGAGGTCGAAAACTGACCTGTGCTGTCCATGATCAGCGAGAATCCAGTGATGGCCGTCGAATCAATGGGACTCACGCCTAAGTTTCCTGTCACGGCGGCCGGCGGAACGGTGCTGATTCCTGATTTTGCCAGCACTACATAATTTGCGGCAGTGCCAAGGTTGACCGGCATTTGAACGCCGATGGCGGTGTGCTGGGTAAGAAAAATGGCGAGCGCAAACCCGGCGATGAATCGTGCGCGGCTGGGAAGGCTGTCTGTTTTGGAAATCGTTTTTAACATATATACTTTGGTTTCGATTAGTTTGTTATGATGTTGAATACCGTGGTCCGTCTCATTCGGAACTGGCTTTCGTTAAGGGCTAAGGAACGCCCGGTAGAAGCGCGGCGTTACGTTTGACGTTGCGGCGTTGTCAGTGAACGTCCAGACATTGGTCATCGGGGTATTCGTGGCGACCGGTGGGCTTCGGAAACCAGATAAGGGACAGCCAATGTCTCGATATCGTAAATAGTAAAATTGCGTTTTCACACGAAACGGGACAGAAGTATCTTCTCGCGCAGTAGTAGCTGAATCCATGCCGTCTGGAGTGACGTGATTTAACAGCTTAACTCGAAATTCCAAACCCGATCACGGCAGGGACTTTCAGGAAAAGACTTTCGACTGTAATG
>JBBQAX010000145.1:0-10820 GCA_038316905.1 Verrucomicrobiota bacterium
GCGTCGTAAAAGGTGAAATCCTTTTCTGCGAAATCGATTGGAACTCCTGCTCCTCGAGAGAGTCCTACGATTCCTCCTTCTGTGCCGATATCCAGATACGTGATTCGGATGACCCCATCGAAAAACATTTCGAGTTGAAACGTGCTCACGTTCGAGTTGTCGAAGTGCTTCACGTTGGAATAAGTCACCACCACCCGATCACTCATTTGCTTCCAACTCACCTGACCGGGAGTCGGGACAAAATCATCGAACAAAGCAGAAATTCGAACCCGGTCGAAATGAGTTGTGAGTGAGGGTGTGTAAGTCAGGTTGCCGGTGCCCAGGGTGATATAGCCATTGCTGCCGATGTAGAAAACGTTGTTGCTGGCACCATAGATTTTCACTCGAGTCCCAACAGGAAGTGTAACCGTTATAAAGCTGTCATCGCTCATCGTCAGGCTGGTTCCTCCGGCTGGATCGGTTGGGAAAGCTGAAGCGCCAGTTTTGCAAACAGAATAAAAATCCGTCGAACCGTCTGGTGTGAAGGTAAAGGTTTGATTGTCCAGATCGTTGTCGGAATTTTCAAAAAATTCGGTAAAGAAATCTGGCAGGCCAACCCTGAGAATAAAATGACGCGTGTGGACAACTCCCGAAATCTGATTCGTAAAGCTGGTTTTGTGGGTGTGAATTCCCATTTGCAGTTCGGCAGCGGCAGCGTTGATGGTCGCACTCACCATGGCGGCAGGACCACTTGGAACGAGGGTGCCGTTGGTGGGTGAAAGGGTAAGCCAGTCCGGTGGCGGACTGAGCGCCCAATTGATCGAACTGTTACCGCTGTTGGTCAGGATGAAAGTAGTAGAGCCGGGGGAAAATGGCCCGCCGACACGACCACTCGAAGTAAAAGTTCCCTCCGGTGAAATGAGCAAATCGTCGGGTAGCGAGAATGATTCCATCACTCCGAAGGTGGTCGAACTTGCCGGCGAGCTGGCAAACGCACCCATACCGCGTTTTGCGAATCCCGCCCAAAGCTCCGTTTGATTCGCCCCACCGTTGTTGACTTGATCTGCTTGAAGAATTGCATCTCGTGCCTGAAGGAAATTCGGGTTGGCGGGAGAGAGATTCATTCCGTCAGTGACCAATTGAAGAACCAATTGATTTCCAATGGCGAACCCGTGCTTGTTGATCAAGTTTGCTCGAATTTCCCACAACGCGGAACACCAGACTTCACCCTGAGCATGAACTTCATCAGCGCTCGCACTAAAGCTCCTCGGAATCGCTGCGTGGGATGAGGCCTGCCCGGGATCGATGTCTTTAAAGGTGAGCGGATTTTTTGTCAGGTCGGTTGAATAAGGATACCGACGGATGCCGTAGTAATAATTCTCCGTCGTTCCGCTATATTGATAACTCACGTAAGCCCCCGCAGCGTAGTTGGCATTCACGTCGTCGCTCGATTCCGCGAGCAAACACAAGCTGTAGAAGTCCGACCATCCTTCGCCCATGCCACGGGATTGCAATGCGCTCAGCCCCGCCCCGCCGCCCACGCGTCGATTGCTCAAACCGTGAGTGTACTCGTGAAAAACTATTTCAGCATCGAAACTTCCATCGCGGTCAGGAGAAGGTCCATTGAAGAGAAACATTTCCATCCGGCCGGAGGAACCATCCCCCGGAGGCGTGCTGAACTGGGCATTGTTGATGTCTAGTCCATCCTGGGCCTCGGCTAAAACTGGATCATTGCCGAGCCCGCCACGCCCAAAATTATCGACTTGAAAATTTCCAGCGGCCTCCGTGAAGCCAAGCTCATAAAGTTTGTCGTGATACCAGTTGCAGAGAAAAAACAGTTGAACTACCGAAGCATCTTTGTAAGTGCTGGGCGTTTGCATCAGGTCGAAAGGGAAATCAAAAACCCGAAAGGGCGAACCCTGCGGACGTGGAAGATCGGGACTGTTGTCCGCGTTTGTATCGGTGTGTGCTTCCACATTGTTGCCAATCGTTTCGTTGACTCCATCATTGATCCAGCCACTGGGGGAAGCGTTGGTGTTGAATGCATTCGTGACCACTAATTCGCGAGAAACAGCGGTTGGCTGAGTGGACGATGGTGCGAGATGGCCCGGAGAAAAAGGCGTGGGACTGTCACCGGTGTAAACGCGGTAGCTGGCGTCACTGATATTTTCGGTCAAACAATGTCGAAGAAGAATTTCTCCGGTCTGCGTATCAACCAAAGTTTTGAATAATTCGCCACGAACAGCGCTGGTAAAAACAACCTGCCAACACAAGCGTAGTTCCTTCCCATTCACCGGGAGCCAAACCAATTGCGCCTCTATTTCCCCTTTGAGCGGATGCGCTTTGAATTTGTGTTGTGTGTTGGCATTTTTGGCCGAAGCGAGAGAGGCCACCTCGGCCGCTTTCACTTTGTCACCCACGTTCTCGGCGGCAATCGAAATGGCGTTTGGCGCAAAAATTCCAGGCTCACCGAGTCGCTCCCGAACATTGCGGGATCCTTTGACTGCCGCCTGAGCTGGATCGGGTGAGAACTGGCTGGAAATTTGAACCAACTCTTCGTTTTTCGTGGTGTGTGAAATCAGCAGCGATTCATAAACCGGAATGTTGTTGAACTCCTGTTGCCAGACGACCGTGCGCATTCCATTGTGCGGCGACACAAACTCGCGGCGAAGTTTTGCCTTCTCCAAAACCTCCGGGCCGTGTCCAAACAGGGCGCGATGTTCTTTCAGGAAAGCTTTGGTCGCGCGGTGCGGCTCGCCCTCGGAAAATTCAGCCGCCATCGCGGAAGAAATTCCACGGCCGCTTCCCTTTTTCCCACTGAGAAAACCATCTCGAACCGAAACGGACTTGGCGTTTCCTGTAATCTCATCGCGTTCGATTTGCGCGTGAGGCAACTGCTTTTGCAAGCGCACCCTGGCCTCACCAAATTCCTTCTCAAGCGATTCCCGGGATTGTGGTTTGCGTTTGTCGAAGTTGGGTAACGGTTCAAGCTTCGACTTTTGAAAGCCACTGACTTCCGAAATGAAGAAAATCAAAGAGCAAGAAAGTCCTAAGCGAAGGAGAGTCGAAAATTTTAAATTCAAAGGGAATTCGAAGAATTGGTTTTGTTGTTCGGCGTTACAGACGCTTAGTTGTCTCTGAAAGTCAAATTTTCAGATGAGTCATTTGGCCTTTGGTTGAGATTTTCCGACACCCGTCACCGTCCTGACTTTACCGGCTTCCCAGGCATGTTCCTGCTTGTCGATTATCAAAGTTCTGGGCAGCAACTCGACTTCGTGTCCGAACAGATTCAGCGTGACGGTTCCCGGCAGAAAAGTGAGATCCTGAAAGATAACTTCTCCAAAAGGGACATTCGTGCGCGTTGGGTCATCAAAAACGAAAGCGTTTGCCAGGTTGGTTTCTGGAAGATGCTGATCGGGAAACAGGATGCGTTCGGAAATTTTCAATTTCTTTTGTTCAACCTGCACGCCGGGCTTTCCCGCAGAATCAGTGACAAAGACAACGCGCCAGGGCCCCTTGGAAGAGCGGCGATTGTTGATAAGAGAGAAGGCGCCAATGTAAAGCGCGAGCGCGCAAACGAATCCGATCAGCAAAATTCTTGGGAGACGATCAGATTTCATAAAGATAAAGTTTTTGGGAGGCAGGCGGTTGTGTCAAGGATGATGGCCTGCTAGAGGATTCCACTAAATTCCATTTGCGTATGATTCGAGGTTGTGGCTCACTATGCGAGATTTTATGTCCCTCAAAGAAGCCATCCAGACCGCATTCGCGGAAGTTCCGTATCCTGGCGACAATAATATCACTCGTTGCCCGTATCATTGCCGTCCCTGCCAGGAAATTACCGACTATTTCAAAGGCAAAGGTTGGGAGGGGCATGCCGTCGAAGACTTGCGAGATCACCACACTGCGCTGTCACTCATTACGGCGGAGGCGTTTCATTACTTTCTTCCAGCGTTCATGCTTGCCTCTCTCGAATCCTACAACAGCACAGATATCTTGCCGGACTCGATTCGATTCCATTTCGAATTTGACCTCGATCATAGAGACCATTTTCTGGTGCGAATGACAAAATTCTCCGATGAACAACGTCGTGTGATCATCGAGTTCCTTCGCTATATGGAAATTCAGGGTGCTGGGTCTTCGGAGGACGCCATCGATTTTTTAAACGAACAACTCGCCTAACTGGGACGCCAGGTCGGGTCCGCCGCCGATTTGTTTTTTAAATAATTTTCACGGCATTCGGAGCGAGAAAGCTTTTTCCCGTCCGTCGTTCGCAGCGAATTCACAAACCACCACTCGCGCGGCACTTTCCACGATGGAAGCGTCTGAAGCAAAAATTGCCTCAACATTTTACCGGTGATCCGAGCCCGGACAGACAAGCAGGCCACGATGGTTTCATTGCCGGACCCCACATTGTCTGGCACACCGAACACCAGACTTTCTGAGACACCAGAGTGCGCCAGTAACGCCGCTTCGATTGCTTCTGGAGAAATTTTTTGACCTGCGACAGTGATTTGGTCGTTAGCGCCTCCCAATAGATAAACATTACTATCGCGAACCACAGCGAGATCTGAGGTCACGAACCGCCCTTGATCAAGCGTGTCGGAAGGTTCAGGCCAATAAGTTTCACCGACCGCCGCGCCGCCGATCTCCAGGCAGCCGTTTTGATTTTCGTAAAGCAACACGTTTTCGACTCGTTCACCCACCAGGCGAACGTCCGACCGCGGAGTTTCAATGCGGTCGAAGGCGATGGCACCGCATTCCGGCAGACTGTAAAAATTATGAATTTTGATCCCGCATTTCGAAAATATCTCCTGCTCCAATTGGAGCGGCAACGGTGCGGTCGATGAAACCGCCAGCTGAACATTTTTAGGTATGACGTTCCCATCCAACCATTTTTGCCAGAGCGTCGGCACAGCTGGTAGCGTGATTTTCTGCAATTGTTCCGCTGCGTGATGCACCATTTCCTGCAACGCCGGATCGATCAGCGCCAGCGGAATTCCATGTAGGAGCAAAGGTAAAACGAGATTCGAAAAGCCATACGGATGCGCCAACGAAATTACCGCGACGTTCGGAGCGTCTTGCTGAAGTTGCATCGTGGACACAATGTTTGCAGCGTCCGCCGCGAATTGTTCAGCACGGAACGCCACCATGCGCGGAAGGGCCGAACCGACTTTGAGATGCACGCAATCTTTAGGAAACTCCTTCAGGACCGGACGAACTTTGCCTGCCTCCAAAGGCATGACAATTTTCCCTGATCGCCACGCATTCAGAACTGAGAAGACAAATTGCGGGCCGTTGCCTTGAGGAAAAACAACTGCATCCTCAGACAAGTCTTCTGATTCCGCACGACTTGCCAATTGTGCAAAAGTCCAACGTTCGCCGCTCGCAAGATCGAAGAGCGCGATTTCATTTTTGAAATCGTTTGCCACTTGTCGCCAGCGTTCGTAAAGCATCGTCAGTTTCGTAGCTCAATCCCGCTACCCGTCGCAAGCAGGATGTGAATTGAGTGCGATCTTTTAGCGCCTGCTCAGAACAGATCGATCGCCGTTTGTGCGCGCTTGGTGGAAAGTAAAATGTTTACGAGGTTTGCTGACCCTGTTGTATTGTATCCCTGCTTCAAATATGAAATTCGAATTTTCTGTCGCCAAGGTATTGAAAGGGTTCTTTGCACTTTTCTCATTTCTCGCCGTGACCACCGCTTCGGCCGAAGTTTCCATTCCTGCCGCGTCGTTCGAATACTTCGATGCCAAAGCTCGCGAAGGCTACGCCATGTCCATCGTATTTTTTGGCGGATCGCTTACTTGGGGCGAAGGTGCCAGCGATCCAGAGCAGACGAGCTTTCGTGCTTTGACCCAAAACTACTTGCAGGAGAAATATCCGGACGCACATTTTTCCTTTTACGATGCAGCCATCGGCGACACCGGCTCAAAGCTGGGGATGTTTCGCGTCGATCGAGATGTGCTTGTCCACAAACCGGATTTAGTTTTTTTGGACTTTACCATCGAAGATGATTTGAATGGAACCGACCGCGAAACTCTTGGCAGTTATGAGCGCATTCTTCGCGATTTATTACTCAAAGGCGTACCGGTTGTTCAGGTTCTTGCCGGGACGAAAGATTTCTTTGGTCCCGGTTGGAAGCATCTTGGACCGCCCCGTTTTCGTGATCATCTGGAAATGGGAAATTTATACCGCAGCGCAATCGGAAACAGCTTCACGGTAATTCAAAATTATCTACGTGGTGATAAACACGACGTTTCAGAAATATGGCCGGAAGGAAAAATCTTCCCGAACGACCGTGGACACCGATTCATTTTCGAAGCTGTGCGGACCGGTTTGGAACAGGCAATCCGTGCTAAACGAATTGGTAATTTGACGGAAGGGTCGGTTTTTTCGGACGAGTATAGAAACCGGCTTCAATGGTTCCCACTCAGCTCACCGTTGCCGAATGGTTGGGAACGCGCGAAGACACTTCGGCCAGCTCTCTCCGCGGTCGAAATTTCGAATGGCTGGATGAACGAAGTCGCGCAGGCGAGCGCCCAAAGAAGTGAAAACGTGAAACCCATTCGGCTCAATTTCAACGGAACGTTTCTCGGTATCCTGGGCGAAGCAAACGAACCAGGGCTTGGGTTTAAAGTGTTTATCGATGGGAAAGCCGTCCCTTACAAAGAGAAGCTAGGGAGCGACGTTTGGCCAACCAGTTCGGTTCCCCACGGCGGCGGTGAACGGTTTTTCTGGCATGAAATTTCCGACAAACTTTCTCTTGGCCGCCACTCTTTGGAAATTCATCCCGTTTTTCCGGATGGTGTGGAAAAAGGCGAATTACGCATTGAAAGCATTTGTGTAGCAGGGCCAGTCCAAAACCAAACCGCACCGTCTTCATTCATCGGCGGAAACTAGGCAATCGGCTCGCGGCCCGAAAAACCCGAATCGATGTCGTGCCAAAATTCGATGTCATCTTCACCTTTTTCCCAACACAGAAAGATTTCTTTTCCATTCCGCACCGCTGGAAAATCAATCAATCCGCGTTCCAAATCTTTGATTTGAATTCCCCGTGACGAAAATTCCATCGCCAGAGACCGCAGTTCACTCTGCGCTTTGATCGAATTATTCACCGCATTCCCACCCACATCATCGCCGGAAGAAGATAATGTCTGCAGCCGCACTTCCAACTGCGAGAGTTGCATTTGGAGAGCCTGAATGCTCTCAAGCCAATCGCGAACGCTGGGCAATAATGCCCGCGCTTCTTCAAGTGTGTAATGTTTGGAGAATATAAAACTCACAAAGGCGAACCCTTATTTAATTTTTTCTGAATGCTTTCGCTCGGCTCGATTGCCAGGGATTTTTGCCATGCTTCACGCGCTTTCCCCGTTTCCTTCAACGCCGCATAGACATCGCCAATGTGATCGTAAATGGCGGCATCTGGTTCCTCACTTAGGGCCGCAGCTTTCAAGAGGTAATCCAATGCCCGTCGATTTTGATTCAGCTTGAATAACGCCCACCCCAGACTGTCGAGATATGCCGCATTATCAGGCTCCAGCTCCACGGCTCGTTGGATCATCTGGTGAGCTTTCTCCAGATTTTCCCCACGGTCGGCCCACATGAACCCGAGATAATTTAAGGCATCAGCAAAATCAGGTTCCAGGGCGAGAGACTTCTGAAAATACTCTGCGGCTTGCGCGTAATCACCTTTTCGTTCGTAGGTTGCGCCAACCTGAAAGTAAAAGAGATGATTCACCCGGTTTGTCTCAGCAGCTTTGCCGATGATTTCGGCGGCAGTGAAATGTTTGACTGCGGTGGAGTAATCCTTCATCCGCGAGAAGGCGAGACCGGTGAAAAATTCGCCTGTGAAAGTATTCGGAAATTTGGCGCGCGCTTTCTCTAAAGTCGTTAAGGCTTCCGCGCCCTGATTGAGATTAATTTGCATTCCAGCCAGGTCGTAATAGGCGGGTTGCATCTCCGGGGCTACCACGATGGCGCGACCAAAATACTCCGCAGCCTTTGAATAATTCGTCGCGTCGTTGGCGAGTGTCCCGAGAAAATACCAGGCCTCAGGATAACGTGTCGGATTGTCGCGCACGACCGCCTCCAGTTGCTCAATCGCCTTGGACTTGTCGTTGCTCCGCAAATAGAGATTGGTGAGTTTTTTCCGGAGCGTATCCCGCATGAGTGGTACATCGCTAAATTCACTCAGCAATTGCAGATAAATTTCAGCCGCATTCTTTGCATCGCCTAGCTCAGCAAAATTGTCCGCCAGTTTTTGCTGAAGATTCGCATTATCTGGTTTGAGTCCAGCAGCCCGATTCAACGAGTCCAATCCGCGCTTCTTGTGGAGTGCCGCTTTTTTCAAGTCTGCCGCAGCCGCTTTTCCGTAGAGTTCGCCAAGCTTAACCAAAAATAATGCATCGCTATTGGTGCGACGAGAGGCGCGATCGAGGATTTTAGCGACTTCATCGAATTGTTCGGTTTGCAGAAAAATCTCCGACAGAGTTTGGTAACCGGAAATCAATTGAGGAGATTTCTTAATCGCTGTTTGTGCGGCGGTGATTGCCAAATTGGTTTTGCCTTCGGTGACATAAGCCCGCGCCAGCCAAGAGAAAAGGTTTCCGGACGCTCGAGGTTGTGCGGCGGAATTCGTCAACACTGCAACCGCTTTGTCGGATTGTCGACGTTGGAGGTAGCGTCGTGATAAATCCAGCGCAAGACCTTCGTTGGCCGGATCTGCCATGGAAGCACGGTGAAACTCTTCCAGCGCCAAATCGGACTTGTCGTTTAGTTCATAGCTGATCCCGGTCGCAAAGCGGGCAAGAGCTTCGGAACGGTTATCAAGCGCAGGGTCAGATTTAGACTCTCGAATTTCAGTCGACTTTTTTAAAGGAACCGGCGAAATGGCAGGCGTTTTTGCCCGATGGCTCGTGCCGCACCCCGGCGCAGTGATACCGACCGCGAGAGAGAATATCAGGAAGAGAACCTTCATGCGGATGTAGAAAAAACGGCGCAGCCTGAATCCGCAGACTGCGCCCTTCGAAAGTGAACTTCTGAAGCAGCAGCGTTACTTCTGCCAGGTGCGCTTCTTGTGCCGGTTGGCGCGAAGCTTCTTGCGACGTTTATGTTTATTGATCTTAGCTTTACGACGTTTTTTTAATGAACCCATATTTTTTAGCGGCGGTTAATATACTACTTTGTTTAAAGGATATTCAATGATTCCTTCTGCGCCAGCTTCTTTTAGCTGTGGAATCAATTCGCGAACAACATGCTGGTCGATGATTGTTTCCACCGCGATCCAGCCAGATTGACTCAATGTGGAAATCGTCGGATTGCGCAAAGCGGGCAACGTTTTCAACAATTTCTCCAGGTTCTTTTGCTCGATGTTCATCTTCAAGCCAACTTTTGCTTCGGCTTCCAGCGCGCCTTTGAGCAACATCGCGAGCGTCTCAATCTTTTTACGTTTCCAATCCTGTTTCCATGAATCGTGATTGACGATCAGTCGCGGCGTCGAAGTCAAAAGCGTTTCTACAATGCGCAGTTTATTCGCGCGAAGGGATGAGCCGGTTTCGGTAATTTCAACAATGGCATCAACGAGTTCGTGCGCTTTGACTTCCGTTGCGCCCCAGGAAAATTCCACTTCGGCTTCAACGCCATTTTTAGCGAGATATTTCTTCGTGAGATTGACGACTTCCGTGGCAATCCGTTTTCCTGCCAGATCTTTGACGCTTTTGATGGACGATTCTTCGGGCACAGCCAACACCCAGCGCGCTGGTTGCCGTGTTGCCTTACTAAATAAAAATTCGCCTACTTCATGAACGTCAGAATCATTTTCCCGCACCCAGTCATAACCCGTGATGCCGCAATCCAGATAGCCATGTTCGACGTAACGGCTGATTTCCTGCGCGCGAATCAAACGGATTTCCAGCTCGTCATCATCCACATAAGGCACGTAAGAACGGCTGCTGATTTTGATATTGAACCCGGCCTTGGCCATTTTCTCGATGGTCGCCTCTTGCAAGCTGCCTTTCGGCAAACCAAAACGTAATTTGTTATTCATTTTCCAATTTCCGGAGACTCTTCTTTGCGCTTGGTCGGGAATACTTCTTATCGGAGTCCTTCACCCGTGTTGCCGGATTGATTTGCCATTTTCGGCGGGGCAAAGCGATTTTTTTCTTTTTCGGTTTCACGGAAAACTTTAGACAGAATTTACAGAATTTACAGAATCGAAAAGGCGCAGCGGAGTCAAAAGTTCGAATTCCTCAAGTTTGTCGAGTTTTCCAGATTGTCTGTCGCCCTTGCACCTGAACTTCTCCACGAGCCAATGCGCCGACGGCTTCTGGATACAATTCCCACTCCGCCTGTTGGATGCGTTGATGCAGACTTTCTGCGGTATCGCCCGCCAGAACAGGAACCGTTTGTTGCGCGATGATTGGGCCGGTGTCCACACCTTGATCGACAAAATGAACCGTGCAACCAGTGAACTTCACGCCGTAGTCAAGTGCCTGTTTCCACGATTCCAGACCGGGGAAGGCGGGCAAAAGTGATGGATGAATGTTCACCACTCGATGGGCAAACACGCGCAGAAATTCCCCTTTCAGAATCCGCATAAAACCCGCGAGCACAATCAAATCAACGTCCGCATTTTGGAGCGTGTCGATGAAGGCGCGCTCCGCGTCATCATCCAGTTTCGTCCGGAACTTTCCGGGTGCGATGAACTCGGCGCGCAATCCCCGTTCCCGCGCATGTTGCAAAATCCCGGCCTCCGCCACATCGCTGAGGACCACGGCGATTTCCGCAGGAATTTTCCCTGTCGCGCAAGCCTCGGCGATCGCCACGAAGTTCGAGCCTTTGCC
>JBBQAX010000146.1:0-10812 GCA_038316905.1 Verrucomicrobiota bacterium
TCCACCTTTCTGGAAAGTTCACGCGCAGCTTTGATTAATTCGTCGGAATAATTTCCATTCGGCATGAAATAAATCTGTGGGTGGAACAAGATGCCGTCGAGTTTTTTGAACCTGCGTTGCCGCAACTTGCACGTAGTGGAATGGACGTCTCGCCCGTGCGAAGGGAAGTCAAATGCCTGAATTTTGTTTCAGAAACACACGGGCGAGACGCCCGTGCCACTAAACCGATGAAATCAAATGGAATTTTTGGCGCAAAACTGTTTTGATAAAGCCGCGCCCAAGAGACGCGTTCAACCATGCTATCTTCGCCAACCCTCTCCCACATTTGCCGCCGCCGAGCGATGAATACGTTGTTCGAAATCATCGTTGCGGGAGAAGATTTGGAGAACGACGTCGCGGCGGCGGAAGCGGCGCTCGACGAAATTCTACGAATTGAAGCTGTGTTGTCGCGCTTCGATCCCGCCAGCGAAGTCGCGCGAGTCAATCGCGAGGCTCATCAGCATCCGATTTTAATCAGTTACGAGTTGTTGGAAATTTTAAAAATTTGCCGGAGTGGTTGGGAGAAAACTGCGGGTTATTTCGACATTACATCTGGCAGCAATGTTTTGCCCGAAGGCAAAATCAACTCTGAAAGTGTGGAGATTGATTCTGAGACGAGAAGGATCTCTTTTACTGAATCCGCTGTGAAACTGAATTTTGGCGCTTTCGGCAAGGGTTACGCGTTGGATTGCGCCGCGCAGTTGTTAAAAGAAAACGGCGTGCAAAACGCGGTGTTGCATGGCGGCACGAGTTCTGTGCTGGCAATTGGAAATCCGGCGCAGGTTGGATTGCGAAATCCGTGGGACGCAACCGACGAAATCGAAAGTGTGGTGTTGCACAACCAGGGTTTATCAAGCTCCGCAGTTTTCCACGACGGACAGAGGGCATCGGACATCATCAATCCGCACGGGCAAACTCAACTTCGCGAGGATGCAGCGTGCGTGGTCATCGGCACAACGGCGAGCGAAGCAGAAGTTTTTTCGACGGCGCTGTTGTGCATGGGAAAGGTGAAAGCGGAAAACTTTTGCCGTGAGAACCTTCCTGCGAACACGAAAGTTCTGTGGATCGATAAGGTAGGGCGCGTCACTCCGTTCGCGCCGTCTTCGCTCTGCAAACCAACAGAGCATCACACTCCAAAGCCCAACGACGGCGCGCACGGAGTGACGCACCCTACCATCCCTCGGTTGACGAAAATGTTATGAACGAAAAACGAATTTATCCAACCCGCCGTGAATTTCTTGGCGCGGCAGTCGCGTTGACAGTTCTTGCAGGAGTGAATCCCTTGTCCGCGCTCGAACGCACGACCATTCGCATCGCAGTCATCGGCACCGGCGGGCGCGGCTCGGATTTGATTCGCAAACTTTCCACCATCGACGATGCACAGATTGTTGCCATCTGTGATGATTACGGACCGCACTTGCAACGCGCCGCAAAATACGCCGGGCCGCAGGCAAAAACTTTCGTTGATTACCGCGAGATGTTGGAAAAAATAAAACCGCAAGTCGTCGTGGTCGCCGTGCCGCTTTATTTGCATTTTGTCGTTTGCTGCGATGCAATCGACGCGGGTTGCGCTGTCTTCTGCGAAAAGACGATGTGTTACAGCATCGACGAAGGGCGAAAACTCGCGGCCAAAGTTCGCGAAACCAAAACCATTTTCCAGGTCGGCCTACAACGCCGTGCCAATCCCATTTATCAACAAGCGCGAGCGATGATTGAATCCGGCATGTTGGGGCGCATTACCGCGATCAAGGCGCAGTGGCATCGCAACAATAATTGGCGACGACCTGTTCCCGTCGAGCGAAATGATGCGAAGTGGAGCGAACTGGAGAAACGTTTGAACTGGCGGTTGTATCGGCAATTTTCGCAAGGTTTGATGACGGAACTCGGCAGCCATCAACTCGATGTCGCGAACTGGATGCTGGGTTCGTATCCGACGCGCGTTCTTGCTTCCGGCGGTGTGGATTATTGGCGGGATGGTCGAGAGGTCGCGGACAATATTTTTTGCGTTTACGACTATCGCCTCACGCCGTCGTCGAATGATCGCGAGACCCAATCCAAGGAACCCTACAATGTTCGCGTCACGTATTCTTCCCTCTGCAACAATGCCTACGAAGGCGCCTCCGAACTCATTATGGGCACGCGTGGCACATTGTTTCTCACTGACAGAAAAGGACTGATGTATTCCGAACACGGCCCGGATGACGTCGGTTGGGCCAAACAAAATCCAGCGGGCGGCAACGCGTCGATTGTCACGTCAGGAAAAACTCTCGCGCTGGCGAACGACCCCTGGGCGCATCGCGGCAAGCCGATTGAAATTGACCGGGAAGAAGGCGACGACACGCGTGATCAACTCGTCTCGTTTCTCGAAAATGTCCGAGAGAAAAATCCGAAAACGATTTGTGATGTTGGAGAAGGTTTGAGGAACACCGCTACGGCATTGATCGCAAATCAAGCCATGGACACAGGCGGCGCGGTGGAGTTTCCCCGTGATTTGGCGGGAATTTAGGGCGATATTTTATGTGGCCGGAAGTTCTCCTTCGCCGATTTGCTGCGTTCGCTTTTTTCGGCCAAGCGACTCAGCGTGTTTTTCGAGACAATCAGGGCAGATTCCGTGCGTGGTCGTTGTGTCCAGACCGCGTTCCAGCAATTTTTCGAATCGCACCCAATCACCTTTGCAATCCACGCGATGGCACCAGGCGCAAACGTGCAGAAATTCCTCAAGATGTTTTATTCTATCCAAACTGCGGCGAGTTGAGGAACCGACAAGCAGCCACACCGTCAAAACCAACAACATTTGCAGCACCGGACTTTTGAAATCAGAAGCGCCAAGGTTTCCTTCCAAAACCAGTGAAGGCAAACCAAGCAATGAATTGAGCCAGCACAAGGCAATGATCGCCAGAAAACCAAAGCTTTGATACGACAGTATTTTACCTAAACGAGAAGCATGTTTCATTTTCGAACTAAATTTAAACGGTTAAAAAATTCAGTTGTTCCCAACGCTTTTTCGTCGCAGAAATTATGCCGTAAACAGCCATTACCGTTTTACGTGTTATTTATTTGCCGCAGAAAGAATCGGAATTCCTTGTGAGCAGAGACAGCGCTGGCATGAGAAAATTCAATCTGACCTCAATGCATCGAATTAAGACAAACTGCCTAAGATCGTTTGCGAACTTAGGCAGTCCTGGCGAAAGCAGCTTGGCGCTCTGAGTGGGATCTCCGTAGGGGACTCCACGTTTTTTTAAAATCAATATTTATGCGTAGCAGCGAACTTCGTAGATTCGCGCCTCGTCTGCTCCATTCGTCGCGCTGACGTTGATGCGGATAGATTTCGCTTCGATTGATGCAAACTGATGGCGATTGAGTCGTTGATGATTGCCGGTCACTTTCGCGAGCGAAATTTCTTTCCCAGCTTTGTTCTTGGCGATGATTTCGTAATCTTTCACCGTCTCGGGTTGCGGCGCGCGAATACACTTTGCGTTGTAACGATCCTGCGCAGTGAGCGTAAGTATCCGTTGAAATCCAGTATCGAACGTGATTTGAATCTGGGTGAGCTTTTGCGGTTTGTCCCAATTTAACTCCAGCCACGCGCCGTCGGCACTAAGTTTGCCGACCCAACAATTATCAAATTGTTTCGGCTCATCGCGAGTGAGTCCGTTGATGACATTTTTGACAGCGGAATTTTTATCTTCGGAAGACGCAGTGATTTTCGCGGTTTGCGAGAGATCTTTTGGGTCGATATTTTTACGATTCTTAATCGTTTGATCGTCACGCAGAAGTGTTTGTTGCAATTCGTTGAGCTTGGTTTTGTCGCGGTAAAGTTCGCGGGGCAGAATTCCGTGGCGAACAGCAAGCGCGGCGGCGGTTCCGGCGGCTTGCCCGATCACACCGCAAGTGGCCATGACGCGAGATGATGTGAACGCGACATGCGACGCGCTGATGTTGCGTCCGGCGAGCATGAGGTTACTGATGTTTTTGCTGTAAAGCGAACGCAGCGGAATGTTGTAAACTTCCGGTGTCTTGATTTGCACGTAAGGTTTTTTGTCATACATATCAAAACCGCTCGGCGGATGATCGTCCATCGGCCAACCGCCAATGGCGATGGCATCTTCAAAATCGCCGTTTAAACCGAGCAAATCGTTTTGCGTGAGAATGTGGTCGCCCATGACGCGGCGCGCCTCGCGTTTACCTGGAAGCATACCAACCCAATCCATTCCCCAATTTGCGCTCGCCGGTTTGTCTCCAGAATTTTTAATGTAATCCCAAACGCCCATCACGATGGACAAAAGTTCAAAACGAATGCGTTCATTGTCGCGGATGGTGTCGAGTTGTCCGCCCCATTCGATCCACCAATAACCGTATTCCCAAGAATTCACGCCGCGAAAACGGAGCATTTCCTTGGTGACTTTGCGCGCCCATTTCGGCGGTGTGAAGGGAATCGGTTTACCAAAATCGCGTGACGTGAAAAGGATGCTGGAACCGAGCGTCTGACGATCTTCTTTTTCGAGACCAAGCGACTCGTTGAATTCACCGCGCGCTTCACGTCCCCACCGCATTTCCGCGCCAGATTCGAGAGAGAGACGACTGTCGCCAGTGGCGTCGATAAATATTTTGGATTTAATCCGATAGAGATGTTCTGTCTTATCGCAGCGCACCATGACGCGTTGGATTTTGTCGCCTTTGGTTTCGGCGGCGTAAAGCGGGCTGTCCAAAAGCAACGTGATGTTCGGCTCGCTTTTGCATTTGTCGTAAAGCAACAAATCCCAATATTCCCAACTGCGATGCGGATTGTTCACCGCATCGTCGAGGCGAAATTCTTCAACCAAACCACCTTCGCGCCAACCCGGCCGACCACCCGAACAATCGGCGCCGACCACATGCATTTTCACTTCGCTGGAAGAATTGCCGCCGAGCCGGGAGCGGTCCTGACAAATGACAACTTTCGCCCCATTTCGCGCGGCAGAAATCGCGGCGCAAACTCCGGCCAACCCACCACCGGCCACAAATACGTCGCACTGCAAATCGACCAACGTCATATTTGGTTCGGCGCGGAGTTTCTGTTTTCCACCCGGCGGCGCAATGGTGTTGAACGCTTCATTAATCTCTTCGCGCGACGGCGTCGCAGAAACGTCATCGACACGAGCAAAAACGGAGTAACTGGTCATACCACCAGCGAGAGTGAGAAATTTTCTTCGGTTCATGGTGCGAAGAAAATTAGCCGGAGATCGCCAGCCTTGACGAGTTTTGAATGTTGAAAATAAAGATTTTTAGTTGTCGTGCATTTTGTTTCACAACACGGCATCAAGAATCTTTATCGAACCAGAGCGTGACTAAAAGGTTACAATAACCGCTTCTGCATTTCCTCTTTTACCAATGCTTCGCTCAAGCCTTCGACACGGGAACGGCGGCGTTCCATGATGTGTTTGTCCACAAGTGGATCGTACGGAACAGGATAATTTCCGTCGTAACACGCCATGCAAAAGGAATTCTTCGGAAGACCCGTCGCGCGCACCATTCCGTCTTGCGACAAATAATGCAGTGAATCGGCATTCAGATATTTACAAATTTCATCGAGCGAATAATTCGCGGCCATCAGTTTCTTGCGATCAGGAAAATCGATTCCATAAACGCACGGATTCATGTGCGGCGGACAACTCACCAAAACGTGAACTTCCTTCGCGCCCGCTTCTTTCAAATTGTTGACGCGGGCTTTGCAAGTCGTCCCACGAACGATCGAATCATCGACGATGATGACGCGTTTTCCTTTCACTAACTCAGCGATCAAATTCAATTTTACCCGCACGTTGAAGTCGCGAATCAATTGTGACGGTTGGAGAAAACTCCGGCCGACATAGTGATTTCTGACGAACGCCATTTCGTAGGGAATTCCAGATTCCATTGAATAGCCGAGCGCGGCGGAATTTCCGCTGTCGGGGACAGGAACAACAATATCGGCGTCAATTGGATGTTCGCGCGCGAGTTCACGTCCCATCTCCGTGCGAACTTTGTAAACGTTACGATTGTTGATGTTGCTGTCCGGACGCGCGAAATAGACGTATTCAAAAATGCAAAAGGCTTTCCGTTCGTGCTCAGGAAAAGCCTTGATGCTGCGCAACCCGTCTTTGTTGATGATGACGATTTCGCCTGGCTCAACATCCCGAACAAATTTTGCGTGAATCAAATCAAGCGCGCAGGTTTCACTGGCCAACACATAAGCATCATCCACTTTTCCAATGCACAACGGACGGAATCCATGTGGATCACGGACACCGATCAATTCCTGCTCGGTCAGGATCGCCAGAGAATAGGCACCTTCAATCCGGCGCACCGTTTGGATGAGATTGTTTTCGTGACCACCAATCGTCGGCTGCGCCATCAAGTGCAGGATGATTTCGCTATCGACGGTGGTTTGAAAAATGGAACCGTTCGCCTCAAGAGATTCGCGAAGTTGGCTCGCGTTGGTCAGATTTCCGTTGTGCGCAATGGCAATCTGTCCACGAGCGCAATCGACGGTGAGCGGTTGGGCGTTGCGCAAGTGTGATGAACCAGTTGTCGAGTAACGCGTGTGGCCGATGGCCATTCTGCCCGGCAATTGATGCAAAACGTCTCCGTTGAAAATCTGCGAAACCAAACCCATGCCCTTATGCACGTGGAAATTGCCTCCATCATGGCTGACAATACCGGCGCTTTCCTGACCGCGATGTTGAAGGGCGTAAAGTCCGTAGTAGGTCAGTTCGGCGGCATTCGGATGTCCGTAAATGCCAAAAACACCGCAATAATGTTTCGGATAATTTTGCATGAGTAAATTGCTGACAGCGAAGTCCTATTTCGCCAATGCCGATACTTCCGCGCAAGCCCCAAGTCGGAGCGACATTGTTCCTCAACGCAGAGAAATCGCAACCGACAACCTCAAATTATTCACGCGCTGGAGGTTGATTTTTTGGAACGAGCGAAGCGAAAATTTCACGCGCGACAAAAAATGGCAGACGCAGCTTGTTTGAAAAATACTTATCTTCGCGAAAAATTGTTTTGATCGTTTCCGCAATCAATTTGGGACTTCGAGCGCGGATTCCAGCCAGCCCATTGAGCAATGCGCGACAGGAGCAAAAGAAAATGCTGTCGCGAATGATTCGTTCCCGTTCACCCATTGGAAATAGTTCCAAAGCCTTCGTCCGCTCTAAAGTTTTTCGAGTGATGTAGTAAAAAGCGCCGATGTTCAGCCCTTTTTTATGAAGCGAGGCAGTGTGGTTGTCCGTCATCAAACGCCAGGACGACAAAACTTGATCAATATAATAAAAATCATATTCCGTTGCTGCTTCCATGACCTTGTCCAAATCTGCGGCGAAATCAGCAGCTTCATCGAACAGCCCAAATTTTTGAAAGATTTCGGCGCGAAATAAAATTCCGCTCGGGACACAACACGGATAATCGCGTGTCAAAAACTCTTTTAGAATCGTTCGCTTGTCCACGAGACCATCGCCGACCTGATAGCGATATCGATACTGCATTTTGCGGAACACGTAGAAGCGTGGGAAAATCCTACGATCGTTTTCATCAATGATTTCCATTGGAGCCATCGCCACACCGGCGGCCGGATTCTTTTCCAACGCCTCAACCATTTTTTCCAGGCACTCTGGCTTGATCAAATCATCATCCATCAAAATTTTGATGTATTTGCCTTTGGCGAGAGAGACAGCGCGACTGGTGTTTCCGACGGGGCCAAGATTTTTCTCGTTCTTAAAATAGCGAATGCGCGAATCGTTCAGGCGTTCAATCATCTGCGCAGACAGATCATTCGTACTGTTATCCGTGACGATGATTTCAAAGTCCTGAAACGTCTGGGCCAGGCAGGAGCGAAGTGTGCGTTCCAGCAATTCCGGGCGATTGTAGGTCGGCGTGCAGATGGAAACCAGAGACGCGTTCAAGTTGAAGCGTTGGCGGCGAGCCAACCTTATTTAGTGTGGTCCAGCCAGTTTTGAATCATCTCCTCGATCATCGAATCAAAAGTGTATTCTGGCTTCCATCCCAAAACGGTTTTGGCTTTGGTGCAGTCACCGCAGAGATAGCGTAATTCTTCCGGCCTCATGTATTTGGGATTTTGAACTACATATTCCCGGTAATCCATCCCCAGCTTTTTAAAGACGATTTCGCAAAATTCGCGTATAGAATGGGCTTCGCCCGTCGAAATCACAAAGTCGTCAGGCTCTTTGTGCTGCAAAATCAAATGCATCGCGCGGACGTAATCCTTGGAATGACCCCAGTCGCGTTGCGAGTCGAGATTCCCGAGTTCCAATTTGTCGAGCTTCCCCTTGGAAATCATCACGGCATTTTTGATAATTTTGCTCGTGACGAAATTGGAGGCGCGGCGCGGCGACTCGTGGTTGAACAAAATACCGTTCGCGGCAAAGAGTTGGTAGGCGTTGCGATAATTGCGAACGATGCTGTAGGCGAAAAGTTTCGAACATCCGTAAGGACTGACTGGCGTCATCTTGGTTGTTTCACGTTGCTTGCTGTCAGCATCAACACTATTACCAAACATTTCCGAGGACGACGCCTGATAAAAATGAGATTCAGGCGCGTGCGTGCGCATGGATTCCAAAACATTCAACGCGCCGACTGCATTGGTTTGCACAGTAAATTGCGGGACTTCAAAACTGATGCGGACGTGGCTTTGTGCGGCAAGATTGTAAACTTCGTCGGGTTTCACGTTCATCATAACGCGATCGATAGACGAAACATCGGAAACGTCGCCGTATTCGTTGTGAAGGTCTTTCGCAAATTTATCGAGGCGGCTTTGTTGATGTTCCGTCGTGGAATTTCGACGAATCAGACCGTGAACTTCGTAGCCAAGGGAAAGCAAATGTTCCGCAAGATAAGAACCGTCCTGACCTGTAATTCCTGTGATGAGTGCTTTTTTAGGCATCGGATTTGTTAAATGCGGCGACCGTTTTTAGCAAGCCTTCTTCCAGCGTGTGCAGCTTGTGGTTGGCGGGCCAGCCGGTGGTCTGTGTAGCCAGAGTTGTGTTGATCTTGCGATTGACGACGCCTGCGCCTTTCGCAGCGTCAAAGACAATTTTGCCTTTGTAATCCATGAGGCGGGCGAGTGTTTCGACAACATCCCGGATCGTGGAAGTTTTCCCGCTGCTAATATTCAAAAGCTCACCATTGTAATCAAGGTGTTGGATGATTCCCTGTATCTGATCATCCACGTAAATGAAATCGCGCGTCTGAGTTCCATCACCCCAAATTTCGAGAAGATCGGGATTATCGCGCATCCGTTTCAAAATGGAGGGAATGACGTGCGTCGTTAAATCGTTCGGACCATAAACGCTGCCGAGAACGAGTGAAGTTCCCTTTAAACCGTGTTGGCGTTTAAATGCTTCCATTCCAACGCCAAGAATTTTTTTGTTAATTCCGTAATGCTCTGTCGGTTGGTGCATACGACCATTCCAATAATCTTTCTCTTGAGCATCAACAACCGCTTCGGGAAACGCCCAAAGTGAACTCAAACAAATCAGCCGAGCTTGAGGTTGATGCAGATGCCATGCTTCCAGAACATTGAGCGACATTTTCGCGTTCGTCAGAAATTGCGTCGCTGGATTTTGCGCCGACCATTTCGCGTCGCCTTGCACGTCAGCCAAATGGATGACGTTATCGAACTTGCCGAAGCTTTGGAAAAGTTCCTCGGTTTGGGAGTTGTCTCTCAAATTGAATTTGCTCCCGACTGAGACAACGTTTGTTTCTCCAAAACGTTGCTGGAGAAATTGCGTCAGATGTTTCCCGATGAACCCCGTTCCGCCCGTGACCAGAAATCGGCTCATGCTTTTCCAACCATGTCGGGCGTGAGAATTGGGTTAACGCGGAACGTGTCACTCTCGTAATCATCGCCGCCGCGGATGCCATTGCTAAAGACCACGAATTGATTTGGTTCCAAAATTTCCAATGCGTGAATTTCGTAGGGCGGCGAGGAGACTAATTCATATTCCTTCACCAAAATGGATTTGACGGGCTCGCTTTTGTCGACGGGCTGATACCAGTAACGAAGCGAGCCGCGTGTCATGAAAATATGTTGCGTGGTCGCTTTGTGATAATGATTCCCGCGGATCAATCCGCCGCACTTCGATTCAATTACGGCCGCGTGTTGAAATTCAGATTTATACAAAATGTCCGAGATGGTGCCGCGTTCGTCGCTCGTTGCCGGAGTAATTTTTTTATGGATCATGATTCGTATGGATTTAGAAAAGTGATGTTGGGATTGACCTTCTTCAAAATGGTTTGCAGCGGGCCGGAAATGTTCCAGGACAAAATGATCGCGTGCACGGAGGCGTAATTTTTCAAAACGTCGTCATTCGCGATCGGGATACGCGTGCGCGGCGTCGCTTTCCCGATTTTACTCGGCGAAGAATCGGTGACGTAATCGACGACCGAAGCATCGAGATTGTAGTAATTCAAAAAAGTATTTCCCTTCGCCGCCGCCCCCACACATACGATTGATTTGCCTTCGTTCTTCAACCGGTAAATTTCCTGCATGAATTTGTTTCGCGCGGCTTGAATTTCCTCACGGAATTTTTTGTAAGTTGCGAGGTCAAACAGACCTGCTTTCGTTTCTTTCTCGATAAATTGTTCGACGGTAAGTCCGCCCGACTTCACCGCGAGTTGCATCGGTTTGTGACCCACAAATACCCGAATTGAACCACCGTGATAATCCACTTCCTCGACATGATTGACCGTCATGCCGATTGATTTGAAGAGGTTAACGGAATGTTTCACCGTGAG
>JBBQAX010000147.1:0-10736 GCA_038316905.1 Verrucomicrobiota bacterium
GGCGCAGTGGGGCGCGGAGAGGCGGCTCCCACTCGTGCATGGAAAGTGACACGGGGAAAAGATGGCAAAATCACTCGCCGCCAGATCGACCCGCAGAAATATCGCCAAAAACAAAGAATTGCCGTGGAAGACAACGTGACTTCCACACGCGCCAAGTTGAATCTTTCTCAGAGCAAGTTCGCCGCACTTCTCGGCATCAGCGTCAAGACATTGCATAATTGGGAACAGGGGCGGCGCAAACCGACCGGTGCGGCGCGGGTTCTTTTGCGAGTCGCGGCGCTTCATCCAGAAGCCGTCCTTGAAGCTGCCGCATGAAAATCCGCCAACTCGGCTACGAACCCGGTCGGAAGGATTGGGACGCGGCGTTGATGACATGAACGAAAATGGTCAACATCCAGTTCTTGCCTACTGCGTAGCTGTAGTGATGCTTGCGGGGATAATTCGGTATATTCTATTTCCCCCTTTACACGGCAATCGCGAGCGAACAGACATTCACTTGGCCAAGGTGGATATTTACAATTTAATTTTCGCGCTTGATCAGTTTCAGATTGAGTTTGGAGAGTTCCGTAAGGTGACAAATGAGGCAATCCATAAGGCTCTTTTGGGGGAGAATTCAAAAAAAAATCCGTTTTTTTTGATGCTGACTTAACGCGAATCAATTCGCTCGGCGGATTTCTTGATCCGTGGAATACGCCTTATCAAATTCAAATCTTTGGGAAGACCAACTTTTCGATTCGCTCAGCGGGTCCCTATCACAAGTTTGGCGACAAAGACGATTTAACAAATCCCGTTCGTTAAAAACTCCTTGGCAACTCATCTGCTAAAATCCCGGGCCACACGCATGGCGGCCAAATCTGCTGCCCACTGATCGGTGCCCCGATTTCGCCAGTGAAAAAACAAACGGTTCGTGCAAGGATTGCGTCGATGGGAAGACCGTTGGCTCTACATCACAAAAGGAGTAGGAAATCTTTTCGGAATCCGTGTAAATTGACGCTCGGAACTCAGCCTGCTGACCCCGGTTTGATTTCCACGCATGACAGATTTCATCATTGCCAACGGCCAACAAATCTCCGCGAACTTCCCTTGTTCTTTGGAAGAGTTTCTCGTCGCGCAGAATCTTCTGCCGCGCAGCGTGGTTGTGGAGCACAATAGCGAGGCCGTCGCGCCTTCAGAGTTCTCCAAACGCCAACTTGCTCCTGGCGACAAACTCGAAATCGTTAAAATCGTCGCCGGCGGTTAAGGAAATTAGCTTTTGCGCTAGACCTCATTTTCTGTCGCAGTAAAATTCCCGGAATGAAATCGAAGTTTGGAAACTATTTTCCCGGATTTATCACGATTGTCGCAGTCATGCTCCTTTGGGGATCCTGGGCAGGCGCTCAGAACGAATCGTCAACCAATGCCGTGGCCGTGATTGCGACGACGAATAATGCCTCGAAAGCGGTCCTGGAAATCCCGGCCGTTCTGAAAGAGCACGAAGCACTGCTGACCTTCGGATTAGATCGCATCGAAGTTTTGCAACCAGAACTGGCGGGCAATCCGCGTTGGAAATATCTCGCCTCCTTTATCTACATCGTCCTCGCATTTTATATTTCCAAACTCCTGGATTTTCTCACGCGCGTTTGGTTGAAGAAACTGGCCGCACGGACCCAGACCAAATTCGACGATCTCATTCTTGATTTGCTGAACGGCCCGATAAAAATCGTCGCCTTTATCATCTTTCTGCGCATCGGTTTGAACGTGTTTGACTGGCCAGACTTCGTCCAAAAAGGTCTTTCCTACGGCTTTACCGTCGCCGTCGCCATTACGATCACCTACCTGGCGTTGAAGATGATTGATTTGCTGATGTCATTTTGGCGGAGCCGCGCGAAGGAGGGCGAAACAGATCGCGGTTTTGATGAACAGCTTTTCCCGATCATCCGCAAAAGCCTCAAGGTGTTTATCATCGTGGTCGCTGTCCTCGTTACCCTGGATAACATCGGCGTGAACATTACCGCTGCCATTGCTTCGCTCTCCATCGGCGGTCTGGCGGTGGGACTGGCGGCTCAGGATACGTTGGCGAATCTCTTCGGGGCGGTTGCCATTTTCATGGATAAACCATTCCGGGTGGGTGACCGCATCACGCTCGATGCCGTCGATGGACCCGTCGAAAGCATTGGCCTGCGAAGTACGCGCGTTCGCAATCTGGACGGCCATTTAATCACGGTTCCGAATAAAACAATGGCGAACGCAACCATCACGAATATTTCCCGCCGACCGAATATTAAATCGACCCTCAACTTTGGCATCACCTACGACACACCGGCTGGAAAAGTGCAGCAAGCCATCAATATTTTGACTGAGACGTATAAAGCGAGTCCGAAGACCGCTGATCTGATCATCAGCTTCAACAAGTTCGCTGATTCATCGCTCAACATCCTCGTCGTGCACTGGAGGGATTCGACTGATTTCAAGGAATATCTGGCGGGCATGCAGGAGTTGAATTTGAAAATCAAAGAACGATTCGACGCCGAGAAAATCAGTTTCGCCTTCCCGAGCCGCACGGTTTACCTGAAACAGGATTCGGAGTGGCACGTCGGCAACGGCGAAGAAGGGAAGACACCCGAAGAACCCATCGTGAAAAGCGCCGAGATTTTGTGACCGCCATTCAAAATCCAGCGCTGGACGCATTGGTTGCCGAAATCAAACCAGAGCTGGTTTTTGCGCAAGTATTCATTCGGCGTATAGATACCGAATTTGAACTGCGCCACGTTGGAGATCGGGACACCGCTGCTGAAGAGTTGAATTTGATTTCCGAAAGCGAGATTCGCGCGCTGGTCCAATTCACTTTAAGCGGTGGCTTTCGTCCGTTGAAATCCGCGCCAAATCTTCGAGCGGGCTGGCGTTACGTTGCTTCCAGCGAAACCAAGCTGGAGTTCGCGCTGAACACATTTTATCCCAGCGCCGTTGCAGATTGGTTTGCCGTTCGATCTGGAAATCCGCCGGTCACGAATTATCGCGCGTTCACCAATCGCCAGACCGGGATGTATCGCATCGCGACGATGCTGACCGACGCGCAAGCCGCGCCGATGATTCGTGCCTGTTGCCATAAAAACTTCTGTTTGAAACAACGCCTCTGGACAGTGGAAGGGTTGTTGCCCGATACGCTCGAAGAAACGAGTTTGATTCCATGTCTCGAACCGTGCGCCATTCTTCTGGAGTTCGCACGAAAAGCGATGCGGCTTGAGCAGGAGAAAGCGCGCGGAGAAATAGTGGCTCAATCGGATGAGACGAAAGAACCCACACCATCGGAAATTCGCGAAGCGGATTTTGAGAATCCAAATAACCCGCGGCGAATTCAGTTGGAAATCGAAAAGCAAAACATGGCCTGAAACCGATTATGACAACGCCAAATTACTTCACCGCGAAAGACACGAAATATGCGAACCGGAAGTCGTCTGTGAACCTTTTTTCCATTTCGCGTATTTCGCGGTTCAAGATTGGTTCAGTTGGTTTTTTATTCCGAAGCGCGATCCTGTCGGCCGCAACTCTTTTGCTTTTCACCGGTTGCTCCACCTTCAATCGCGATTGGAAAGCCGCCGCTGCCAAGCCGCATCCAAACAACATCGAAGGCGCGTGGGATGGAATCTGGTTGAGCGATGCCAATCAACATACCGGCGGATTGCGCTGCATAATGGAAAAAGTTTCTGACGAAAGTTACCGCGCGCGTTTTGATTCCACTTACAAAAGGGTTTTGCATTTCAAATCCACGGTCGTATTTAACGGCGCGATGACGGACGACGTTTTCCATTTCGATGGCGAAGCCAAATTGGCGAAGTGGGCGGGTGGCATTTACCACTACAAAGGACACGTAAACCCGACGAACTTCTTTTCTACGTATCGCAATAAATATGATCGCGGCACATTTCAGATGACACGACCGTAGGGAAGGTCTCGTAGCCGCCCTCGCCAGAGGGTGGCGTGGGCAGCCATTCAATTACCGCCACCCTCTTGCGAGGGCGGCTACGCAAAAAAACCTTTTGCATCCACGCGCTTCACTCTTAAATCACGGCAACAAAACTCATCGCAATGAAACATTCTTTTCGTCACGTCGCATTTCTTTTCGCCGTCGTCATTTCGACAGCAAACGTTTTTGCGCAAGCCGTTGCAACGGCCAAACCGGTTGAAACACTCGCGCAATTTCAATCGCGCCTGGAAACATTCGCGACCCACCCGCGTTTTTCCGCCGCCATGTTTGGCGTCAAGGTGGAGTCTCTCGATACAGGAAAAGTTATTTTCGAACAGCACGCCGAAAAATTATTGAAACCCGCCTCGAACGCCAAGATGTACACCGGCGCACTCGCGTTAGATCGCTTTGGACCGGATCACAAAATTCGCACTTCGTTCTATGCGGCTTCACGACCGGACGCTTCTGGAAGATTGGCTGGTGATTTGATTGTTTTCGGTCGCGGCGATCCGTCGTTTTCGCATCGCTTCAATGACGGCGATTACAAGAAACCAATCGAGCAACTCGTAAACGCGGTGGTGAAAGCGGGCATCAAAAACATCCAAGGCGATTTGATCGGCGACGAAAGCTATTTTCGCGGCTCGCGCTTCGGCGTAAACTGGAGTGTGGACGATCTTCAGTATTATTACGGCGCGGAAGTTTCGGCGCTGACACTCCAGGAAAACACGGTCGATTTGGTTTTCAAGCCCGGCGAGAAAATCGGCGATCCATTAAGAATCCTCACTAAACCTGAAACGTCTTATCTCACATTTGAAAACCGCGCCAAGACCGTGGAAAAGGGCGGTCGCCGCAGTGTGAATCTGCATCGGCCCATCGACAGCAACGTTGTTTACGTCCAGGGAAGTTTGCCGATGGAGAGTTCGAGCGAGGAAGACGCAGTTGCGGTTTACAACGCACCGCTGTGGTTCGTTTCAACCTTGCGTGATGCCTTGATCAAACGGGGCGTGACCATCTCCGGCAAATTGAAAACGGTCAACGCGCTCGATCGTGACGTGAACCCTCTCGATCTTTCCAAGCTCACCGAAGTGGCGTTCACCGAATCCAAACCGATGTCTGAAATCGTAAAACACATGATGAAGCCATCCCAAAATTTGTATGCGCATTTGCTTCTGCTCCTGGTCGGCGAGAAGACGCGCAATGCAGAAAATCCGCGATCCGATTCAGACAATCTTGGTTTGGCGGAAATGAAGAAATTCCTTGCCGAAGCAGGGATCAAATCTGGCAGCGTTTTCCTCGAAGAAGGTTCGGGTTTGTCACGCGGCTGTTTGCTCAAACCGGCCGCGTCCGTGCAATTGCTCAAATACATGAACAAACATCGCTATGCGAAGGCGTTCTACGACTCGTTGCCGATCGCTGGGGTGGATGGAACGTTGCGCAGCCGTTTCAAAGGAACCGCTGCTGAAAAAAACCTTCGCGCAAAAACGGGAACGATTGGCTATGTGAACGCGATTTCCGGATACGTGACCACGGCGGCAAATGAGAAACTGGTTTTCTCCATCATGCTCAACGCCTACAGCGGCAACGATGGACGGACGCACACCGATGGAATCGCGGCGATGTTGGCGGAGTTGGGGGTAGGGACGGGGAACTAAAAGCGAATAATGATCGACGAAATTCGAGCAAAGATTCTTGCGGAACAGTTCGAGTTTTCCCAACACGCAGTTGATCAAAGTATTTTACGGCGGATCTCCGTACAAGAAATTCGAGAAGCATTTGCGAACGGCGAAATCATTGAAAAATATCCGCAAGATAAATACGGTCCAAGCTGCTTAATTTTTGGCCGGACGAAAATAAACCGCCCTTTGCATGTTCAATCCAGCTATCCAACACGGCCAATTTTAAAAATTATTACTCTTTATCAACCGGACGAAACGCAGTGGATTGATTTTAAAGCGCGAAAAACCTAGAATAATTCCATGAACGAAACCTTCATCGAACAAACGGTGACCTACTCTCTGGAGTTGGATGGCAAATTTGTTCTCGTTGAACATGTCCCCGCGCGCGTTTGCGTGGAAACTGGGGAGCGCTTCTTCGCGCCCGAAGTGGTTGAACGGTTGCAGAAAATTATTTTGGAACACCGCAGGCCAAGCCGCACCGTTGAGACACCCGTTTTTGAGTTCGCGGCGTAGCGATGTCAAAAATCCAAAAGCCTTGCGATTCTTGCGGCAATTGGGATTTCTTTTCCGGGTGTAGTTTTTTTGCAATTCGTTCCAATCGACCGTTTGAGCCAAGCTATCAAGGGCGTGCGTTGAGTTCTTGGTTGGAAGAATTTACTGAAGTAGGAACAGAAACCAATTCTCGCCCTGCTATCGCAAGTTGAAGCTGCTTAGCGTTAAATGCGTTGGGCACAATTGCCGAACCGGCGTTCCCGACCTTAACCAACCTTCCACGAGCGTAAACATTTGACCACAATTGGAATTGCTATGCCGGCATGGGGTAAAAAGGAGTTTTGCCTTATTGTCCGCGCTCACTAATCAAAATCTCATGGTTCGTCATAGTGCCGCAGGTGGCTTGGGTTATGCGCGAAGCGATCATGCAATTGTTATTCCTGCATTGATTCAAATCCTTCCGACGAACGATCATTCACTTATGCATCATGCAGCAGCGTTGTTACTTGGTTTGCTTCATGAAAAGCCTGAAATGTCGGTTCCGGCTTTGATGGAAAGCTTTAGTGACACGAATGAAAACCAAAAAGCTGTCACGGTTATTGCTCCAGGATATTCTGGCCCGAAAGCCAAACCCGCCGCGCCGCTTCTGCTGGAAGCGCTAAATGATAAAGATGAGCTTGTCCGTGAACTCGCCAAGCAAGCTCTTCAAGAATCGCCCCAGAAACATTAAGGGAAAAAGAATCTAAGTGAGGTTTGCGGCGTTCAATAATTTCCAAACGCGCAATGCTTCTGTCACTCCCCACGCCTGCGCGTCGCAGCCACGTTGTTGGTGGGGGGCGTCGCCGTCGAGGATTTCGGGGATTTGGCCGAGGCAACCTTCGCGCAAATGGTTTTCCATGCTGCCGAGGTAGGATTTGGCCGCGGATTTGGCTTCGGGAGAAAAGTTCCAGGCGCGTGCTAAAGCTTCGCAGAAGATCGGGAATGTCCAGGTCCACGCGGTGCCGTTGTGATAGGCGGGTTTGCGTTGCGTGTCTTCATCGCCTTGATAGCGACCGCAATACGGTTCGTGCGGATTGTTGAGCAGTTTGCCATGTGCGTGAATGGCCAGCGGTGTTGTGACCGGCAAAGGCGCGAGCGTGCGTAGCGCACCGGGAACAACGAGGTAACGGAGCGCGGCTTCAACACTTCGTTGTGCGCGTTCGCCGGTGATAAATCCAAAACTAATCGCGAGGAGGAAGTTGCTGCGGAGTGCGTCGTCCACAATAGCCTCCGCTGCGGCTTGGCCCGGTTTTGCGATGAGCAAGTCCGAGAAATAACCGCGATCATGAAGCCAAAAATATTTTTGTAGCGAGGCTTCGGCGCGATTAGCGAGTTCGCTCAAGTTCGGCCACTCCTCTCCCTGCCCTCTCCTCTCCATCGGATGGAGAGGAGAGGGTGGCCGCAGGCCGGGAGAGGAGTGGTTCCGATCAAGTTTTTCAAGCTGACGCAAAAGTCGAATCCACAAAACCTGGATTTCAATCGGATAGCCTTCGCGTGGTGTTCCGGCGGGGTGATTCGTATCCATCCAGGTGAAATGGCTGGGACTCCAAATCAGGCCGGAGGCGGCATCCATTTTGATTCCGTTCGGAGTCCCGCGAATGTAACCGTCGGCAATTTCGCGCAAGACGTCGGCAATTGTCCGCCCGCTTTTATCGACGAGCATCGCGTATAAATTTTCACTGAGCAGTTCTGCCGTTTCCTCACACACAACGCCAAACCAAAGTGGCGCGTCGCTGGTGTCTCGATTGGAGGCGTCGTCGCCGTGAATGGTGTTCGGCATCGTGCCGTTTTCGACGAATCGGCCAAAGGTCATCAGCAATTCGGTGACATCGCTCACCAAACCGGCGGCGAGCAAACCGCGCGCGGCGATGAGCGAATCGCGGCCCCAATCGAGAAACCATGGATAACCGGCGATGACAGTTTTCCCCGCGCCGCGTCGCACGACAAATTGTCGCGCGGCCAATGCGAGTTGGCGCCCAAACGAATCTTCTTCCGGAAGTTTGGCGCGGTTCAAAACGAGTTTTGTTTCGATGAGACGATTGGCAGAAAATTCCTCCACCAACTCTGAAGTGGGATCGACGGAGTCCGCACAAACGACGAGAGAAACCGCTTTGTCTTTTTGCAGCGGAAGTTCAAACCAGCCTGGGCTGTAGGCATCGCCCGCGCCGACTTGCCCACGGCTTTTTTCAACGGGATGGGGAATATTTTCCGACCATTCGCCTGCTGGATGATAAAATCCGCTGTCGCTGAAAACACGAAGCTGCCGCTCGGTCGCAGGCGTGAACGCAAACCCACTTTGATTCTGGAGCGAATGACAATTCGCGGTGAAATGATGTTCGGCGCCGGGGCTGCGATGCGTTTCGGTGTGGAAATTTCGGTCTTCAATATCGACGCGAATCGTAAGGCTGACG
Source organism: Verrucomicrobiota bacterium (assembly GCA_038316905.1). GTDB lineage: Bacteria > Verrucomicrobiota > Verrucomicrobiia > Limisphaerales > CANJXF01 > CANJXF01. The sequence continues at coordinate 8,562 of JBBQAX010000147.1, forward strand.
AGGTGCGGAATGTTGTTGTCGCGTTCGTCTTGCGTCAGTTCGAAACGAAATGCCGTCGTGTTTTTTCCATCGAGCAAGTCCGCGCTCAGTTTAATTTTGGCGATGCGTTCATCGCCGACTTTTGCTTCGAAATACCAAATGGCAGGAGGGCCAGGCGAAAAGTGCGCAAGATGTTGCAGATCCAGCGGCGTGATAAAACCGTCGGCGTTGAGCCAGACACGAATGCGTTTGGCAAAAATGTGGCGATCCGTTGGAAGCGTCGCATGAAGATTTGCGCCCAGGACGCAGTCGTATTTCGACGTGATGCGCCCGAGATCGACGCACATCCGCGCCATCCCGCCAATCCCATTGGTGAGCAAGACCAATTCTGAACTGAAAGCTTTTGGCTCGGGAGTTTTGAACTTCGCCACCCGCGACAGGAAAAAAATTTCGGCATCAATGGTTTGATTTGCGACCGCGTAACGTTCGAGAGTTAATTTCGCTTCCACACCGGAAAAACAATTTGGAGCGAAGCAAACGACGTAGCCGTCCTTCACTTGGATCGACTCGCGGTGTTGAACGGGAGCGCTGCCTGCAATTTTCAAAGCCGCTCGAAATGGCACGGAGTCATGCACAAGCAGCCAGTGATCGGGCGGAACGGGCGTGATGCGATTTCGGTCAAGCAAAGTCCAGAGAATGACTTGCGGAAAGATTGCGTCTTTTGCTGGCTCGGCCAGTCGGGTGGGAATCGATGCCAGAAACTTCTGCGGAGATTCGTTCACTTCCGTCGCCAGCTCGCGCCAATCGCGTTCGCCGATTTGTTCGGGCGACAAAACTTTGCTCATCGCGGTGATTGCCCAAGCCGCCTGAGCTTTGGCGCGGCGATAATCGTCGCCGCTCAATCCAGCAGGAGTTGGCAATGCCGAGAGGCAATACGCTGCGCCGGGTGCGAGTGTGAAAGAGATTTTTCCATCGGCGCGCGTTGGTTGGAGCGGTGGTTGATCGAGGAGTTCGACCAGCGGTTCCCCGAGTTCTTTGTAGATATTTTCGTCGAGAGAAAAGGTTTGTTCGCGTTCGGCGTCGTTGTTGACGAGGACGAGAACGGAATCTTTTCCTTCCGCCGAGATTCGTTGCAATGCGTAAACCGGGGCGGCATCGGCGCTCAGACGCGTCAATTTTGCGCCGTCAAAAAAGCAGGGATGATTGGTGAGCAGTTCGTTGAGTTGGGCGAGTTCGGGGACAATGTTTTCCTTTGCGCCCCAATTCATCCCGCGACTTTGATGCACTTCGATTTTCTCGTCGGCGAGCCATTCCACGCCGCAGGTAAAACCGAAGCCGCCACTCACGCTCGTTAATCCGCAGAGCCGATTTCGCAGCAGCGACCATTGTTTTCCTTTTTTCGCCAAACGATCGTTGTCGTGGGTCTCGCTGTAATGAACGTAAACGCCAACGCGTTCGCTTTGTCGCAAGGCGTAATCCAAATACCATTGCACCTCTCGACCGGAATAATTTTGGAACAGCTCGGAATAAGCCCATTGCATTCCACCTTCGGTCAGCAATGTCTCGGTCGCTTCCCACGAACCGCCCAAACCTTCGAGGAGAAACAGCGTGTTGGGAAATTCCTGACGCACGCGCGCTTCGATGTATTGCCAGACGGGTAACGGAACTTTGTAACCGGCGTCGCAGCGAAATCCATCCACGCCACGGCGGCACCAGGTCAGAAAAGTTTCGGCGAAATGTTCCCAAAGTTCGGTGAAATTTGGGTTCAGCTCAACCAGATCGGCCCAGATATTTCCCCACGCACCGGGGCTGGCGAAATTTCCATCCGCTTCGCGCAAAAACCATTCGGGATGATTCTCGAAAAGCGTGGAGCCCCAACCGGTGTGATTGATGACGACATCTAAAATAACGCGCGCACCGCGTCGATGCGTTTCGTAAGTCAGCTCACAAAATTGTTCCACGCCGGTGGTACGCTCGTCGAATTCGACGAGCGCGGGATCAATCGCAATTAAATCCTGACACGCGTACGGACTACCGAAACGACCCATGCGCGCGAACGTTGTGGGCGTGGGATTGACCGGCAACAGATGAAGAATTTTGCACCCGAGCGTGTCGATGATGTGCGGAAGTTCTTTGATGAGATCGCGAAATTTTCCCGACGGCGGAATGACGGTGTAACCACGCGCATCGAGTTTT
>JBBQAX010000148.1:0-10735 GCA_038316905.1 Verrucomicrobiota bacterium
GTTGGCATCTTATTCCGACGAACGCTCCGTTGCCAATGACGTTTGCGTTGCGAACAGATTCCGGTCGGTTGGGCATTCTGCAAATCCTAACCTTCACCGACGATCCGGGCGGCGTGAAATTGCGTTATAAGATTCAAAATTCGGCAAGGCCGGATCAAAACGTATCGCGAGAACGCGTCAAGTTTGGTTCTGTGATTGAACGAATCTTGCCCGATCCAGACAACGGCAGCGGCAAAGGCAATCTTGAAACCCTCCATTTACGAACGGGCGAACATTCCTCGGTTCTCGATGACGCGCCCAAAGAACAAGGCGGAAGACTCCGCGCGTTGGCGTCGAGCGATGGAGATTTGTTCGCGGAGTATGATGACTACGTTGCAAGAAGTTGGGCGTTGGTCACGGCGCGAATGAGGTTCGCTGATTTTCCCGCTCGACAATGGGATTCCGCGACGGCGCAAGATGTGGTCGAGGCATTGAGAGAACCGAGCGTTCTCCAAAAGATAGAACAGTCCGGCGCGACGCTTTATCTCCTTCCAGAAAATTTCGTTCCGTTGACGCTGGCTTTTCAAACTCGGGACGGCACGCGCGGCCTGTTGCAGATCACAAAGTTTGAGGACAATCCGCGCTCGCTGAAGATTCGTTACAAATTGGCACAATACGTTGTGGCCGCCGCAAAAGAATTGACCCCAATTCCACCACGAGCAGCGAAGTTGTTGGCTGAGAAAATGGCGTTATACAAGGTTCACAACGCCGACATCTCGGGCAATCCGAATGCGGATAAGGAGTTTATTGCAAAGCTGCGGACGATCACGCATGAGATGAATTTCACACTGAAAGGAACGATTGCCGAGCCGTTGCTCAAGGAGCAGGAGGAGGAAACGTTGAATTTTCAAAAGGCACAGCAAGCGAAAGACGCCGCAAAAATCAAAGAATCGAAGGCGCGACTGGAATCGTTGGGCAAACAAATCGTTGAGTTGATTGATCCGAATTAGGGGGCGATGAAGAATGCCGTTGCTCCGGTGGGACCGTCTGGTTGAGAAATTATGAAAAAAATCGCTGCTCAATTATTACCGGTTTCTTTCTTTCGCGCTGGTGATCGTGACGCGATCAGAAAAAAATGACGGCAAATGAAATAAATTCGCTGCGCAAATTTCCCGTGACTATCGTCGCCCGCCAATGACTTCCACATCGACACGCGCGTCGCGATCTTCCAATGCGTGGTTTGTGACCACGCATTGGTCGGTCGTGCTCTCGGCGCGCGACAAGGATTCGCCGCAATCCAGTGAAGCATTGGAAAAACTTTGCCGCACGTATTGGTATCCGCTTTACGCCTTTGTGCGCCGACAGGGGAAAGCGCCTTCTGACGCGCAGGATTTGACTCAGGAATTTTTCGCGCGGCTTTTGCAGAAAGATTATCTGCAAGCAGCGGCGCGGGATAAAGGGCGCTTCCGCACTTTTCTGCTCGTCGCAATGAAACGGTTTCTCGCCAACGAATGGGACAAAGTTCGCGCGCAAAAACGCGGCGGCGGAAAAATTCATCTTTCGCTCGACACAGAAATTGCCGAGCAACGATACAGCGTCGAGCCGACCGAGGGGGTGAATGCCGACAAAATTTACGAGCGGCGCTGGGCCTTGACGTTGCTGGAACGCACCATGACGCGGTTGCGGGAAGAATTTATTGGCGCGGGCAAGGCGGAAGAATTTGAACGGTTGAAAAATTTTCTTGCTGCCGCGCACCATGGGATTTCGTATGCGGACATCGCCCGCGATTTGGGAACAAATGAAGGCGCCGCACGCGTGGCCGTGCATCGGATGCGGAAACGGTATCGAGAAATTTTTCGCGGGGAAATTGCGCAAACGGTATCCAGTCCGCAGGAAATTGACGCGGAGGTTCAATATTTAATGTCGGTGTTGAGCGAATGACAAAGCCGAAATTTCGTAGGAGACGACGTGAAAAGGCTCATTCTAATCTTTCTAATATCGAACGATTTGGCGATGGAATCAGAGCCTCACGCGGTTGCTACAAATAAAACGGATTTCGTGTAACACCCCACTTATTTTTCTTAATTAGGTTGTGATGAGTGAATCCGACAAAAAAGAAACTAAATGCCAGCGGTGCGGCGCAACGTTGACCTCCGCTGCGTTGGAAGGCATTTGCCCGCGCTGCCTGATGGCCTTGAATCTGGCCACCCAAACGAACATGCCGGGCGAAACTGGTCCGAGCGGCACAAAGATTATTTCGCCGCCGCCCAAAACGCTTACCCCAAAGGAGATCGCGAAATTTTTTCCGCAATTGGAAATCATTGAATGTCTTGGGCGCGGCGGGATGGGCGTCGTTTACAAAGCTCGGCAGCCACGCCTCCACCGGATCGTTGCGTTGAAAATTCTCGCGCCCGAACGGGAGAAAGACCCCGCCTTCGCCGGACGTTTTGAGAAAGAAGCGCAAGCGTTGGCGCGATTGAGCCATCCAAACATCGTGACCATTTATGACTTCGGCGAAACGGGCGGGATGTTTTATTTGCTGATGGAATACGTGGACGGCCTGACCTTGCGACAATTACTTGAAACCGGTCGCGTCGCCCCGCGCGAAGCTTTGGCAATTGTTCCGCAGATTTGCGACGCACTGCAATTCGCGCACGACCACGGCATCGTCCATCGCGACATCAAGCCGGAAAATATCCTGATGGATCGGCGCGGTCGCGTGAAGGTGGCGGATTTTGGTCTGGCGAAAATTGTGGGAACGGATGCGACCGCTTCGTTTGGAGTTCCGCCTTCAGGCGGTTCCAGCGCGGCGAACCCGGACCGCCTGAAGGCGGAACTCCCAACGTCCGAACTCACCGAAGCGGGCAAAGTCATGGGCACGCCGAACTACATGGCCCCGGAACAAACCGAAAATCCCTCGCAAGTCGATCATCGCGCCGACATCTACGCGCTCGGCGTAGTTTTTTACCAAATGCTCACTGGTGAATTGCCCGGTAAACGCATCGAAGCGCCGTCGAAGAAGGTTCAGATTGATGTGCGCCTGGATGAAGTGGTTTTGCGCGCGCTGCAAAGAAATCCTGAGCTTCGTTACGAACAAGCCAGCGTATTCAAAACACAAGTTGAGAATATCGCTGGTTTGCCGCAAGCGAGCGTGCCGCCAATGCCGGAGCAAAATCGTTCACAAGAGGAGAAGAAAGCAGCGACCGTCGTCCACAGCAAAACGAAAATCCCGGCCATTGGTTTGATGATCGCGGGTATCATCAACCTTCTACCGCTCATACCATTGATCGCCCTCTTGATATCGCAGATGTCTTCAGGATTTCGTGGCGGAATGAAAGCAGGTTTTGCCTTCATCCTGCTACCCGTCATCCCCGCGCTCGGTGCGTTGATCATTTGGGGCGCGAAACGCATGATGCACCTGCGAAGCAACGGGCTTTGCGTTGCCGCCAGCATTCTGGCGATGATTATTCCACCCGGCTTTCTCCTCGGATTACCATTCGGAATCTGGTCTTTAATCGTTTTGAGCAAGAAGGAGGTGCGCGAAGCATTCGAGGCAAATCGACCGCCAACCGCAAAACCAAAAAGAACGACAATTCCGGGCGCGGCTCTCTACTCGCGCAAAACGGTCACCGCCGTGATTTGGGCGGCAATTCTCTTTGTGGCCATTCCATTATTGCTCGGTATCCATGGCTTCACGGACGATTTATTGAGCCGCAGTTTTAGCTATTTATGTTTAGTAATCGCAGCGGTGGTGGCGCTGGTTCTTATCATCGTAATCCTTCGCGCGGCCAACAATTCTTCAGGCAAGGCAACGGATCAACCGCGCGCAGCTGGGTTGATCGCAGTTCCCCGATGGGCTGTAACGTGTGGTTGGGTGTCGCTCATCTGTGCCATTGCTGGCGCCGCTCTGGTTGTCATTGACGGACAAACACGAAAGCGCACCAAAACCGATGATGCGCGCCCTTCTGCAGTGGGCAGCCCCCTGCGCCTGGTGAACTCCCCGCCGTTCATTGCCAAATACCGTGGCGGCACGGTAGAACTGCTCGCGCTTGCTCCGCATCCTTCCACCAACGGCCCGGCTTGGTTGCCCAATGGTGCGTCGGCCACCGATCCGTTTCCGTTTCGTGACGGCAAAAGCTCGGCTGCCGGGAAAGTCATGAAGGAAATTGCTTTTCGAATTCATAGCGAAGCCGACGATGCTTCGCAGCCGGTCACAAAATACGAACCAGAATCCGTTAGAGGTATGGGAAGTTCTTTCTGGTCAATAAACCCGAAATCCAAGGAGCGCATGTTTGTGCAGGCCATTGCTTGCGCGCCGGAAGCAAAACAAGTGAATGTGCGGCTGGGCATCGCAGACGGCGATTGGCAAGTGATCAAGAGCCTTGAAGCTGGTCCAAATAACCACGGCGGCGATTCGAAGACATCGGGGGAAGATGGCATTTGGGTTGCCCAGTTTCAGGTAGTCAAAGGAAAGTCAGGCGATGTGGCATTGTCGTTCCTCTATTCGAGGCGCGAGGAATGGGAAACCCGCATGGTCGCGGTGAAAAGCGATGGCTCGACGATGCCGCTCTCCTATAACCAATCCGATTCCGATCTTCACCACGGTTTGGTTTCCCTGCTGGAAAACGAGTTTTCGCAGATTCGCTGGATCCAGCTTCAACGCCGCAAATATCAATGGATGGAGTTCCGTAACGTCTCCCTGGAATCAGGACATCCAACTCAACTCCAAATCAGGGACGCCGCCGCGTCGAACAACGATCCACAAACAGCCAAAGCCTTTCGCGAGGTCTTCGGACATCTTATGGGAAATAAGCAACCAGCTTTTGGTCCGGTGATTGAGCGGGTCGTCACAGACGCGATTGATTTCGATTCGGGCAAGTTGATGGATTTGCCGTTGCCGCATCCGTTGGGAGATCGTGATCCGGCGCGTTACGAATGGTTCAACAGCAAAGAATCTTCCGCATGGAAACGCCAGCACGGGATTGACGCCGTCAATGGCAACCACGTTTTGATCAGCGCAAATCTCCAGCTCATGAAATTGGACGAGAAGGAATGGAGCACAATTTCCGCCGATGAACTTCTGCGAAGGATTCTCGCGCAATCTGCGACGGACTCTTTTGAGAGTACTCATAAAACATTCGGTTTCAAAACCCGCGAAGGCGGCATGGGCATTCTGCAAATTATGGAAGATCGCGTTGCGTCCGCTCCAGCCACTCAGCTTCCCGGCGTGAAAATTCGTTACAAGCTGGCGCAACAACCGCCCGTCGTTTCTTCGGCAGAGAATGGCGAATACAAAGTCACACTGACCAACGGTGTCACAGTGGAGGTTGTTGGGGTGATGCGAAATCCGCTAGCCAATAAATCCTGGTGGAAACCGGATGGAAGCGCGCTCGCCAAGCCGCCCGGCGAACATGTGGAGTTTTCCCCGACAGGGAGGTCCAAAGAAAAAGACCTTACCGAAAACGATCACGCGATATTTGTGCAATACAGTTGGAACGCAGGCACCAGCCTTTCATCGCACCAACAGGAGTTTGGACCGAATGCCGAAGTTTTGGGCTGGTTGCAAATTCGAAAAGGTAACCGAGGAAATGTTGCCATCGAGGAAATGAAACGTTGGGGACGGATGCTCACTGGCAGTGGCGGCGGACTTAAACCGTCACTCACCGACGTTGGGACTGCTCAAGTTGTCCGGTTTCCAATCGGCACGCAGCAGGCCAGTGTGCAATTCGCTTTGGCGGCGGGTCCTTGGGAACGCGTCGCGGTGTTTGATGGAACCCGGACGAAGAAATTCGTGGAAAACGTTCAAGTCTTAAACACGCGCGACTCTTTTTCTCAAGACGCGGATGGCAAAGTTCTTACCGTCACCCACGACATTGATCAGAATGAATTTGCGTTGCGAATGATTGCGGTGCTGAAAAGTGGAAAGCGTGAACAAGCCCACCTTTACAAAAGTGGCTTGCGCGCGCGGGAAACGCAGAATTCCGTGCTTCTCGGCGGCTTCGAGAAAAACGTCGCGAACGTCAAAGAATTCGTCCTCGAACGCACGCCGTGGGTGCGTGGTGACATCAAAGGGATTTCGCTGCAACCGAAGACAGCCAATAAAGTTTCCACCGAGAAAAATAAGGGAGCGAAACCAGCACAGCAGGCGGCGAATCTTGCGAAATCCAAAATGGCGCAACAACCTTCGACGACTCACGGGCCGAAAACCGCATTCGCTGCCAAACTGCCGGATGGTTCGTTCGTGGAACTGGTTTCGTTGAAATACGGTCCCGGTTCAAATCCCCGGCGCACACGAGGCGCGACAACCAACCTCATCGACTTCTGGAAACCGGATGGAACCCGCAACGAAGAATATGGCCGCTGGTCGTTCGGGGCGGGTAGGTTGTCGTCCACGCGTGATCCTGCACTGGAGTATCGCGCCATCGTTGTGCACTGGGGCGGGCCGCACACGAACGATGTTCGCTTGATGGATTGGCAGTTCGACGAAAACCCGCAAGGCAGCGCGGACGGACAGTTTACGGTCACGCCAAAAGGTGAAAGTGCCGAATACTGGATTGGACTGACGCAAGGATTTCCGCAGAACAAGGAGACGGCTACGATTCGATTTGCCCTCGCGTCTGGACCCTACCTGGAGGGACCGACGACCAAAACGAATTTTATTTGGAGTTCAACCGATAAGACTCCTTGGGGCAGTTTTTCGATAGGAAAGATTTTTGATCACAACGGAAACGCGGCGGTCACGCTGACGCATAATCTGAAAGGCTGCGATTATCGTTTGCGAATCACGATTGATACCTCGCCGAAACCCAAATCAGCGCTCGGAGGATTTATCTGGCAATTGAAGGAGAGATTCCGGCGGGACGAACGCTACCAGCCGGTTTACGGACGGGGGGTGAAAGGTGGCGCATTCAACCAAACGTTCGAATTCTCCGGCGTTTCGGCGAAGGAGGCAATGGCGCGGCTTCCGCGAATTGATTTTGAAGTTCGTCCGGTGCATTGGGTGGAGTTCCAAAACGTGGCGCTGAATCCGGGAGAGGAAACTCGCGTGCAGATTCAGGTCAACAACGCAGCCGCGCCCGCAAATGATTTAGAGAGGTTCGGCCCGGTGATCGAAAGAACGATTGAACCGCGCCAATCCAACATGGCAAACAGCTTTCTCGCTTTGGATACCGGGAAGCTTTTGACGCCACCTCCAGAGATTCGGGAAGCGCTGTTGGGAAACAAACCGGCGGCCGAGTTTGTGCGAGGGGGAGCGGATCGGGGTGCGCAGGTCGCGGACTGGATCAAGCAAAGCGGAGCTTCTTTGCTCCTTTATGGAAATTCGCAGATTGAGACGATCGGCGGCGTTTACGTCCAGGCGCACGGAACGAATTACCAAAACTGGGATAGCTGGGATTCTTTGACTCCGGTGCAGGCTTTGGAAGCCCTGAGCGCAATCGAACGCAACAATGAGGTTCATGACAAATCCGCGCGTCATCAGAATTATGGATTAGGAGAGATCGGCGTGCTCTCGCGCAAACAGGCGGTGAATTGGTTTTTCAAAACTCGTGATGGCAAAGTGGGGGTTCTTCAAATCCTGAATACGAACGCTCAATCTGCTGGCGTGACCGTTCGTTACAAATTGCTGGAGGACAAGCGCGAGGCGAACTTTCCAAGTGGATTAACTCCGATTCCGCCACAAGCAGCGAAATTGTTGAAAAGCACTAAAGCTTTATACCAATCGCACAACCGTTCTGCCGGCCCGGAGGCAGAAAAAGAGTTTCACGAAAAACTTTCGGCCCTCACGAAAGAAATGAACTCAACGCTCAAAGGAACCATCGCCGAGCCGTTGCTCAAGGAGCAGGAGGAGGAAACGTTGAATTTTCAAAAGGCGCAGCAAGCGAAAGATGCGGTCAAAGTTAAAGAATCGAAGGCGCGACTGGAATCATTGGGGAAACAGATCGAGGAGTTGATTGCTTCAGCCGTGGATTCCACAACCAGTTCGTCCGCAATTCCGGTTTCCGTCAAACCAGCCGAGAATCCAGAGTTAACCAAACAACAACGCTCCGCCATTGTGCAAGCAGCACAGCGGGCCTTCACTGACTTCGTTCGAACCCCTCCAGAAGAAAGAAAAAGTGACAGCATTCCAGAATCGCTATGGGGCGACGCCATCCGCGCGCTCAAACCGTTGCGTGTGGTGAACGACCGAGTGAACATCAAACTCGTTCTCCACGAGAGCGAGGGAATCGAATCCGGCCTTTATGTGAATCTGACGATTTCCTCCTACGCGCCGCAGGCAAAGGATTTCCTTGAGTTCGTTCCGTTGAATCAGCCCGACGACAAAATGTTCGGGCAGATATACCGCTACCGATTGAACAGTGGCCCCGGCGCTTCGAAACTCGTCGGTTCGGTGACGGAACGCGTGCTGAACGGCAAGGTGTCCATCTTGAACCTTGAAACGGGAAGGATCGTTGAAAGTGAAGAGTTGGCGCGGAATATTTTGGCCGCCGTCTTTGACAAGCGTTGGCTTTTGTTTTCCGACATGGCAATGGCCCTAATAACGCCGGATAATTGGGAGAACGTTTCCGCGGCGGAAATTTCGCAAACGCTGAAAACTAATTTGCTTCCCCGATGGCAGATCGGTCATCTGCCGCATCTCGGGATTCATAATCCTGACCCCAGCGCCCCAAGGTATTTCGAGTTTCCAGACGAGGCGGTGCCGCCGATGTTTTTTGCGTTCAAAACCGAAGACGGTCGCATGGGGCTTCTCCAAATCGTCGCCTTCTCCGAACAATCCCAGCCGCTGCATGAAATGACAGTTCGCTACAAGCTGGTGCAGAAAAATTCTGCGGCGAACGATCTTGGTCAATTAACTCCTCCGGCCAGTTCTGAAAAACTGCTCATTGGCGCAGAGGCGCGTGCAGCGTTTTCCGAATGGGGAGATTTTCTCCAATCAAAGACGGTGCGGGAATTCAACGATCCTGACGTGATTCAAAAGGCGACAGTTCTGCAACAGCGGCTGGCGAACTTGCTGAGCAACACGACCGCCCAATCCTTGTGGGAGCAAATAGAAAACGTCGGCATGGAATCTCGCCGCGCCTATGCCAAAGGCAACGATGTGGAATTTCAACGATTGCTCAAAGTGCAGGAAATGTTGGGCGCGCAATTGAAAACGCTTTTGGAACAGAGCGACAATTCCAAAGCAGGGAAATCGCTGGGTCAAATGTCCGTCGCCGAAATCCTGGCGGCGATTGAAACTTCCGTTGGCCGGGTGGAGCGGGCCGACGAGGCTGATTTGTTGATCGAGATGGGAAATGCACTGGATCGAATCAACGAGTATTGCGATCAGTTGCAGGGAAAAAATAAAAACACCGCGCCGTCCGCAAAAGATTGGAACGTCGCTCCTGAAACGCATCGCGAAATCCTGAAGTTGTTGGCCGGGATGGAAAACGACGCCGAAGGAATGCGCAGCATCTCACAACACACCAAAGCGTCAGAAACCGAACGTGTCGCATCAATGAAGCGGGTGTGGGAAAAAAATTTTATTAAGCAATACGAACAACTCAAAACTTTGCAGCGCTAAAAACGCAAAATGTTTTGACTGAGGAACCCTTCGCAACTCGAATTAATTCCTCATCGCAAATTACAGAACAAATCGGACGCGCTGAAAAATTTCAAATTCTCCACTCAGGATGACGCGCCTGATAATCTCGCACCACTTCCCGAAAAGCCTTCCGCAATTTCTGTGTCACGCCATTTTCGTCCACGGCATAAGTCGTTTCGTCGATGTTCCGAACCGACGCCATTTCTTTCGTGGTCGAACTGATGAAACATTCCTGAAAAGTGTTTAAATCAGCCACGCGAATCGTTTCTTCGCGCCAATCAATTCCCGCTCGCGGCGCAACCTGATCCAGAATAATTCGTCGCGTGATTCCCGCGAGAATCCCCACGGACAACGGCGGCGTGACAAGTGTTTCGCCGCGCACAAAAAACAGATTCGACACCGCTGCTTCGGTGATTTCTCCAGCCAGATTCGTCATCACCACTTCGTCCGCGCCGCGTGATTGCGCCTCGCGCAAACAGAGAATGTTGTTGAGATAATTCCCGGTTTTCCACGCGGGATCGACCGTGTCGGTGTGGAGTCGATGCATCTCTTTCGCCCGGCTCAAGCGCATTCCAGTCCGCTGCCATTTCTCCAACTGTTCTTTCAACGGTTGGATCAAAATAACGTAGCTGGATTGATCGGCAAACGCGGTGTCCAGACCGATTGCCCCCGCGCCCCGGCTGATTTGCAATCGAATATAAAATTCCGCGGGTCGTTCGGTTTTTTCGAGAAATGCTAGAACCGTCCGTTGGATTTCCGTGAATAACCGCGAACGATCCAGCGGCAATTCCATGTGCAGCGCTTTGGCAGATTGCTCCAGCCGTTGCCAATGTTCGTCGAAGCTGAAAATAATTCCGCCATAAGTGCGCCAGACTTCGTAAACGGCGTCGCCGTAAAGAAATCCGCGATTCAACGGGCTGATGGAAGGTTCGCTCGCGGAATGCAATCGCCCGTCTGTGTTCGCCTGAATGTAAGGTGCTGCCATTTGCAAAATATTGAAACCAGAGGTGAGCGGGATCAATACAGATAATTAAAATTGATTCCTAAAAATCAGCGAAGCGAGTTTCTGAAAATTGCTTGAGAAACGAGGGGTGCGATTTCAACTGGCGGTCAATTTTCTCCCTCTCTTCGCGACGCAGGAGCGAGGAGAGGGCCGGGGAGAGGAGCCGACTT
>JBBQAX010000149.1:0-10661 GCA_038316905.1 Verrucomicrobiota bacterium
AATCTTCGGAAGCTTCGTGGACGCGGCCATTTGCAAAGCGCGTTTCGCATCAACGGTGGCCAACGGTTCCGCCGCATACCAATACATCAACGGAAGATTGTGATCGTCGGCGTCTTCAGAATGGGCGTAAAGCGCTTCCAAGATTTCCCAACGATTTTCCAGCGGCAAACGTTGCAGTGCGGATGCGAGATAAAGCCGGACAACGGGTGATTCGTCTTCGCGAGCGATTTCTATGAATCCTTTTAAATTTTTTGGAGAGACTTGTTTGTCCTCACAGAGAAGTTGGATTGTCCATGCTCGAATGTAATCGGTGGAGCGATGTAGAAAATAATCAGATGAAAATGACTCGCCCAAGGCATTTGCCGTCCACAGCCAACGCAGTTTTTTAGTGGGATCGTAACCCCGCCGTTCAACGGGCGGATGACCCAGCAGGTGTTTGATGGAAGGCTCTTTGAGGGCGCGTTCTTGCAAAATCTGGCGCGCATGTCGCGAAGACCAATCTTTCTCGGAAACCGCCAATTCGATTAACTCGGGATCCGTTTTCAAATCCAAATCCACTTTCTCAAACTTCGGTTCACCAAACGTCACTTTGTAAATGCGCCCATTGCTCCGGTCGTGGCCGTTCACGTCGTTGTGGTGACATTGGTTTTTGTCATACCAATCGATGAAATAAACGCCGCCATCCGGGCCCGTTTGGAAGTTGATCACCTGCGACCATTTGTCGTTGAAGTTGATCATGTCCTTGCCGTGTTTCGCCACGAAACCAGAACCTTTGCGCTCAGGAATATCCATGTTGATGCGCTGGCCGTGAATGTTGCCGATGAAAATTTTCCCGCGATATTCCTCCGGCCAATTGTCGCCTTGATAAATCATCAACCCCGCGTGCGCATGTCCGCCGCCTGCGGAATCAGAGCGATTATTTCCAGCGTGCGGCCCTTTGTCGCCCGCGTAATGCACGTGGTCGGCAATCGTTTTGATGTCTTCGTAAACGTAGGGAAAAATAGTTTTGCGACTCTTGCTCTCGCGGCTCTTTTCGTTGCGCGCGGTTTCATCGGAATTGATGGTGTAATGTTCGCCGCCTTGTCGGTGATAACGTCCGCCTTGAATCATGTGAAACAAATGCGGGATGACGCACGATTCTTCAAAAAGTTGGCCGTTTTCGTCGAAATCAAATCCCCACGGATTGCTCGTGCCTTCGGCGAAAACTTCAAAAATCTTTTTCGTCGGATGATAGCGCCAGATGGCGGCATCGACCCATTGACGTTCGCTTTCCGGCGCACTCGGTTTGCCAACGAGCGAAGGGCAAAAAACGCCGTGACAACCGTAGAGCCAGCCGTCAGGTCCCCATTTGAAACTGTTTAAAGTTTCGTGCGTGTCGCGTTCGTAATCCCATCCGTCCAAAAGAATTTCTGGTTTGCCAGCGGGTTTCGGTTCGTCGCCATCGGCAATCGGAATGAACATTAGATACGGTGCCGCGCCGACATACACGCCGCCGAAACCGAGTTCGATTCCGCTGACGAGATTCAAGCCTTCCATGAACACGGTGCGTTTGTTGAATTTCCCATCGCCGTCCGTGTCTTCGAGAACCAGGATGCGATCTTTGCCCTGACCTTCCGGCGCGCGTTTCGGATACGTGTAAGCTTCGGCGACCCAAAGCCGCCCGCGATGATCGATGGCAAAAGCAATGGGCTGCATCACATCCGGCTCACCAGCGAAAAGCGTCGCTTTGAAACCGGGCGGAACCGTCATTTTCGCTGCGGCATCTTCTGGAGATAAACCTTCGTAAAGCACCGCATCGGCTTCTGGCACACTCGATTTCTTTCGCGGCTCCATTTCATTCGCGAACTTCGGACGCTCGTTATGAAATTTAAAATCATCAAAATTGAGGTGGCCCCAATGACCTTTCTGCTCATCGACGAGCCGGATGAAAATTTCTTTGCCAACCTGCTTTTCCAAATCAACAACGATGGGACGCAAGTTCTCACTCTGCTGGCCGAACGCTTTGAAAAATGCTTTCTGGCTTTCGGCATCAATCAATTCCACGCGCGTCGTTTCCCAATCGCCGCCCGCGATCAAAAAACTCGCCCATCGCTGCGTCGCCTTGAATCGAATCGATGTGAGTGTTCCGGTTCCGTCATCGCCGACCAGTTCGTAGCCGCCGATCCAGTATTCGCCTTGATGACCGCTCGTGCTGCCGGGGCCTTTCCGTTTTGCGACGGTGTCACCGCGAACAGGTTGTTTCTCGAACGCATCGCCTTCACTTGTCCAATCGCGCAGTGTGCCGGTTTCAAAATCGAAATTCAGTTTGCGTCCATCAGCGGCCGTTGGAGAAATAGGCGCGGCAACCAAAGTTGTGGAGGCGCAAAGCAGAAGCGAAAGCAGAGTTGCCGTTTTGTTTTTCATCGTCGTTATTGCAAAGAAACAGTGGTGCCGTTGGAAATCTTGGCGTGGGCAGAGACTATAGAAATCTTCATGAGTGATGAAAGAAAATTTGGCGTAGCTTTTTGGTTGTCGGCTTCTAAAGAGTAATTACACTCCGCTCATCGCAGAGGGAATTTCGACGTTGGGCACGCAGTTTGGTTCGATGGCAAAATATCCGAAGTGTCTGAAGGTCGAGGGCGAGCGGTTAAATGCAAACCTGTTATGCAGCAAGATTTCGCCCGAAACATTGAAGACTTAAACGTGACGGAGACATTGCGCCAATGCGTTTCGTGCGCCGTCATTATCGTCGCCAAAAATAAAGTATCCCTCCTGACCCCGGAAGCAGCCGATCTTCTTGGAATTCCTTCTGAGAAAATTCTGGGAAAAAAGATTGAGGCGCTGCCGGAAGCATTACGCTCCATTATCGAAAAAGCGTTTTCCACCGGCCAACCAGTGGTGGATCAAATCCATCTACAGCATCTCTCCCGTGGAGAAATGAGTCTTCAGGTCAAAGCTTCCCCAGTTCTAAATGGAGACGAAAAGATTGCCACGGTGGCCACAGTTTTAACCGATCTTAGTTGCGCGCAGCAACTGGGCGAGAAGATCTCCCGGATCGACAAGCTCGCCAGCATCGGGACGTTGTCGGCGAGCATGGCTCATGAAATCAAAATGCGCTCGTCGCGGTCCGCACCTTCACAGATTTATTACTGAGCCGTAATCCAGAGGATGAATTGGCCGATATTGTTGGGCGCGAGATGAAACGCATCGATTCCATTGTCAGCCAGATGCTGACGTTTTCCGGTCCCGCTAAACCGGTGCTGACGCCAATTCGTCTGCACGATCTTTTGGATCATTCGCTCAAGCTCGTGGAACATCAACTCGGTAAGAAGAATATCAAAATCGACAAATCCTTCGCAGCCGCTTCGGACGTAATCAGAGGCGACGATTATCAATTGAAACAAGCGTTCCTGAACTTGTTTTTGAATGCACTCGAAGCGATGCCGGCCAATGGAAATTTGACCATCACCACGGAATTAATAGATGCGGAACCAGAATTGGTGGAAGCGTTGCGGGAGAAAGATCCGGCGAAACTTCGCGTCACCATTCGCGACAGCGGCGCGGGAATTCAGCCGGAAAACCTCGCGCGCGTTTTCGAACCTTTCTTTACCACGAAACCGAAAGGGACCGGCCTTGGGCTTCCCATCACACGTCGCATCATCAACGAACATCGCGCCAGCATTTTTGTTGAAAGCGCGCCAAGCCAGGGAGCAACGTTCAGCATTGTCTTCCCGGTTTTCCGCAACGGGTATTGAACGCGAATTCCGAAATAGAAATGGGAGCACGCCCGCCTCGGGTGTTGTTTTCCGCGCCCTCGCCGAAAACCCGGACGCACAGGAAAGTTTCAAGCGTTCGTGCCAGTCGCGCGCGCAAACCGCCGGGTGCGAGGCGCACCCAGCAACGCCCGCCTCGGGCGTGCTCCCCAACTTCGGAGTTCGGGTTGAACGTAATGCGGAATTCGGAAGCGGCTTGCGGCAAGGAAACGTAATTTCCTGAATCATGCCGCGCAAAACCATTCTCATCGTCAGCGATATTCATTACGCCTGTGCCGCGGAACAATTGCGGCATGATCATGAATCCAAGGTCATTCCAAATCGGTTGCTTCGTCTCGCCGTAAAATTGTTTCGTCATTACGTCTGGCTGCGCGAACCGATGCAGAAGAATCATCTGCTGGATCAATTTATCAGTCGCGCTGGTTCGCCTGATCTGGTCATCGCCAATGGAGATTATTCTTGCGACTCCGCATTTCTGGGCGTGAGCGATGACGCTTCGTTCCAGAGCGCGCAGGACTGTTTGGGTAAATTGCGCAATAAGTTCGCGCCCAATTTTCGCGCCATTTTCGGCGATCATGAACTGGGCAAACTCAGTTTCTTTGGTGCGCGTGGCGGAATGCGTGTCGCCAGTTTTCATCGGGCCGAGAAGGAACTTGGCCTCGAACCATTTTGGAAACTGGAGGTGGGCAACTACGTTTTGATCGGCGTGGTTTCCTCGTTGATTGCATTGCCGATTTTCCAACATGACATTCTCGCGGAAGAACACGCGGAATGGACGCGCCTTCGGGAAGATCATCTCGCCAAAATTCGCGATGTTTTTGTTGATCTGAAACCGGACCAACGCGTCCTCCTGTTTTGTCACGATCCGAGCGCGCTGCCATTTCTCTGGGAAGAAGAAGCTGTGCGCTCAAGAATTTCTCAACTGGAACAAACGATTATCGGCCATTTGCATTCGCCGCTGATTCTCTGGAAAAGCCACCTGCTCGCTGGAATCCCCGCAGTCCCATTTTTGGGAACGAGCATCAAACGATTCACCACCGCGCTGCACCGCGCACGGCACTGGAAAGAATTTCGCGTGCGCTTATGTCCATCACTGGCGGGGTTGGAATTGTTGAAAGACGGTGGCTATTTGAGTGTGGAACTGGATCTCACCGCGCAAACGCCCGCGCGTTTTGAGCGGCATCGGATTGAGCGGTGAATTATTCTGGGTTGCCGTTGTGATCTGTTTTGGAGAAAGCGGCGGTGAACGCGCCGCAGTCCGAACGCTCCGCGCCATTTGGGAGATGCATGAAAGCCGCGAAGCGTTTGGACTGCGGTGGCTTTAGCGCCGCTTTCATTGGCTCTGCAATCGCCGCATCGGAGTCGTCGCCCAGGATTCCAGCAATTGCTTCGCTTGCTCATGCGTTTTGGTGCGCCCTTCAGCAATATCGGATCGCCCGCGTCGAACGCCTGCCATGATATGCAATTCCTCGGTTATTTCCTCAAGAGTTGCGCGTTCAGGAAGTCTGGCGAGAGCATCAATGACGGCTTGCTTGTCGGTCATGGCGAAAAAGTAATTTTTTTTATTTCGAGGGCAAGAATGGCATGGAGATTAACTCGCGCCAGTATACTGCTTGATTATGAGATCGCCCCCCAGACCTAATATTTAAATTTTGGTTTGCGCTGGGATGAAATTTGCAGCCTATCTAGTTATTAGCCGACTTATGGCTTACTCTTGTCACTCTGTCCTTTCCGGAACAACTCGTCCAAATAATCCATGATGTTCTGCCAACCCTTGCGCAAGTCTGATGACATGAAGCTCTGCGCCCGCTGACCATGCGTGCCGCGAAAATCCAGATGCTCCAAATACGAAACATAGAATGCGTTTTGGAGGTCGGGCGCAGCATCGCGAAAGAACCGGTCGGCAAGCATGAACTGTCGCCGTAACGTCTCATAGTCTCCGGCGTCAATCGCGGCTTGGGTGATGCGAGCAAACGAACCCATCTGCACATGCAGAAGACCTTCGTCCTCTTTGATGTCGTCGCGCAACTCCGGGAACTCGGTAACGAGCTGCTCAATGAACTGTGTCGCTGTATTCACGGGGAGCGCGGTAGTCGGCTAACAACTAAGTCGACGGCGGGTTTTGCAGCCTATCTGGTTTCATGGTTTGACACTAAAATTGAGTTAAGCCGTTGTCGAGCAAAGTCATGGCCCTGAAAACGTCGCACACACGATCCGACAAAGGCTGTAAACTTTACCGCGCCTTCACGCGCAGCCCCGTTTTCTCCGCCGCTGGCGCAAAGGAAATTTTTCCCTTCACCGAAGTCGGCCCGACGTAGGGATCGTTCGAGCAAAGCAAATTGCCATCAATGTCGAGATGATTAGTTAGCTCGGCGAGATTTGCGGCGGCAGAAGTGAGGATGCTGCTTTCGATCATGCAGCCAATCATGGTTTTCAAACCCAGTTTGCGCGCCGCTTTCAAGGCTTCGTAAGCTTCGCTGATCCCGCCGGTTTTGATCAGTTTCGCGTTCACCCCATGAAAACATTCCGCGCAGAATTCTGCGTCGCCGGAGCGATGAAAGGATTCGTCGGCGAAAATGGGAATTGGCGTGCGCGCTTTGAGCCAGACCCAATCTTCGCGGCGCGTGGAGGAAGGCATCGGCTGTTCGCAGAATTCGATGTTCGGATCTTTGGCGAACCACTCAAGATTGGTCAGCGCTTCTTCCTTGGTTTTCCAACCTTCATTGGCGTCGATGCGCAGCGTTTTCTTTGGCGCGGCTTCACGCAAAGCCTGCAGGATTTCGCGATCATCCGGCCCGCCGACTTTCAATTTCAAAATCGGATACGGCGCCGCTTCGAGGACTTTTTTGCGAATCATGTCCGGCGTGTCGATGCCGATGGTGAAGGAGGTGACGTGTTTGTTTTCGGTGAAACCAAGTTTGAGAAAATCGTAAATCGGTTGGCCCGCTTTGCGCGCCGCGCCATCGACGAGCGCGATGTTGATCGTGCATTTCGCCGCGTAATTACCGGGAAAGGTTTCCAGATAATTCATGCTGCCGGGAATGTCGTCGAACGAGAGGCGATTGGCATCCACGCCCTTCAGAAATTGCATGACGGTGTTGACGTCTTCCTTGTAGCGCGTGGAAGGCGCTGATTCGCCTAAACCGACGACGCCATCTTTATCGGTCAGTTCGAGCAGAACAGTTTCGAAAATGGTTTTGCCAGCATTCAAAGTGCTGGCAATGGTCCACTCGTGCTTAAGTTTGAGATCAAACTTCCGGAAATTCATTTTCATCGGGGGAAAACATCCTAAATGCGGCGCGGATTGCAATGATTGTTTGGGTGGAATAACAGAGGTTGACGTATCTAAATTATTTCTCATTAACACCGTGGCTTTAGCCCGGTGTCCAGTGCATGACGAGAAATTCAGCCGTTTCAACGGCTTGTCGAACAGGCGCAGAAGCCGTTGAAACGGCTAAATCTTTTTTCCGCGTGCTTTCACCGGGCTAAAGCCACGGTGTTAATGAGAGTAATGCGCCGAACGAAATTTAGGTTCGTCAACCTTGTGCGAAGCAAACGCTTCTCTTTACGCGAACGTGCGGCTTCGCTAAATTGAGTTGCATGAAAACTTTGCCTGAACCTGAAATCGTCACCCGCAAAGGCAAACCGGTTTCTGTGATTCTGGCGATTGCAGATTACCAGGAACTTTTAGAGCGCGTGGAAGATGTCGAGGATGTGGCATGGTTGAAACAAGCCCGTAGCAAGCCACAGAAATATCGTCCGTTGGAAGAGTATCTCGCGGAAAGAAAATCCAAGAGTCGTGTATAAAGTTTTCCTGGAACGTTCTGCGGAAAAGGATTTGAACCGTCTATCCAACGACGTTCACGGTCGCGTCATCTCGGCGATTAAAAATCTTTCCAACAATCCTCGTCCCGCCAATTGTCGCAAACTTTCCGGTTCATCCAATGACTGGCGGATTCGCGTGGGAGATTATCGAGTCATTTACGAAATTGCGGATATTATTCGCGTGGTGCGAGTGAATCGCGTCCGGCATCGACGCGAGGTTTATCGTTAGGCCAACAAAATTCGGAAGTGGCATGAATACTTTGACTGACAAAGCGAGGTTCGCAAACCACATTGACGGTTTCATCATCGTAAAAATGGAAAGCGGCGCGGAAATCCGTCTTTCAGTTTCGGAAAACCCTCGGCTCTCCCACGCCACGCCTGCGCAACTCAACCATATCGAACTTTCTCCCTTCGGACTTCATTGGCCTGACCTCGATGAAGATTTGTCCTTTCGCGGCCTGCTCGAAGGAAACCACGGCCAGTTGCAGAAAAAGATTTAATTGAACGATGGGGAGCATCTAGAGGGCGTGTTGCCGAAATACCGGAGCGCGAGTTGTCCTCAACTCGCAGCGGGTTACGCGTGAAAGATCTTCAAATTTACCGCAAGATCGCGGCGATCTCGGACGCTGCGGTTTGGGACAAACCGCGCTCCACTGTTTGGGCAACACGCCCTCTATACTGGTTGCCAAAAGTAATTTCCGATTAGAAAACAGGGCAACGCGCTGCGGGTCGCAGACCCGCGCTCCGGAGCGCGCCTCTGTGAGGCGCAGCATCCGCGTGTTCATGCCTGTCCGGAAATTACTTTTGGCAACCGCTATAGGTGCGCTCTCCCATCTCTTTTTTGTCACTCCAGGCTGGCTGATGCCTTCACGTTGGGATTGAATGAAATTTCATGTATTCCGCAAAAGAAATTAAAACAAACGTATTGAGCGGCCTCACGGTCGCGTTGGCGATGGTGCCGGAGGCGATTGCTTTCGCGCTGGTCGCGCATGTTTCGCCGCTCACTGGACTTTACGCGGCGTTCATCGTCGGGCTGATTACGTCTACTTTTGGCGGACGACCGGGCATGGTGTCGGGCGCAACCGGCGCGCTCGCGGTGGTCATGGTGTCGCTGGTCGTGACGCATGGCGTGGAATATCTTTTTGCCACCGTCGTTTTAATGGGTTTGCTGCAACTGCTGTTTGCGGCGTGTCGGCTCGGCAAACTCATTCGCCTCGTTCCGCATCCGGTCATGCTCGGTTTCGTGAATGGTTTGGCCATCGTTATTTTTCTGGCGCAATTCGGGCATTTCAAAATGGCCGGAGTCGATGGCGTGCAACATTGGATGGAAGGAAAAGCGTTGTTCGCCATGTTCGGTCTCATCGCGCTGACAATGGCGATTATTTATTTATTTCCCAAGCTGACAAAAGCGGTGCCAGCGACGCTGGTCGGAATTCTCGTCGTCTCAGGATTGGTCGGCGGACTCGGCATTCAAACCAAAACGGTGGGCGATCTCGGTTCAATTGCGGGTGGGTTGCCCATTTTTCATCTGCCACAAGTTCCGTTGAATTGGGCGATGCTGAAAATTATTTTTCCTTACGCGCTGATTCTCGCCGCCATCGGTTTGATCGAATCGCTGCTAACGCTCAACCTGATCGACGACATGACCGACACGCGCGGCAAACCGAATCGCGAATGTATGGCGCAGGGCGCGGCGAATGTAGTCACGGGATTTTTCGGCGGCATGGGCGGTTGCGCGATGATCGGCCAGAGCATGATCAATGTGAACAACGGCGCAACCAAACGGCTTTCCAGCATCTGCATGTCGTTTTTTCTTTTGTCGTTTATTTTGTTCGGATCGAGCCTGATCGAAAAAATCCCTCTCGCCGCGCTCATCGGCGTCATGTTTGTCGTTGCACAAAAAACTTTTGCCTGGGCCAGCTTGGAGGCACTGCGAAAAATTCCACGGTCAGATGCGATCATCGTTGTTCTCGTCACGGTCGTGACCGTTTTCACCGACCTGGCGATTGCGGTGGTGTTGGGCGTGGTGATCGCGGCGTTGGTTTTCGCGTGGCAACACGCCAAACATATCAATGTGAAAACCTATTCGGACAGTAAAGGTTGGAAAGTCTATGAATTGGAAGGGTCGCTCTTCTTCGCGTCGGCGGCGGGATTTCAATTTTTGTTTACCCCACGCGAAGACCCCAGCGAAGTCGTGGTGGAGTTTCGTCGCGCCAAAGTGATGGATCATTCGGCCATTGAAGCGATCGACGCGCTGGCGATTCGTTACCAACAAGCGGGCAAGCGATTGCATTTGCGCCATCTCAGCCCGGATTGTCTGGAGTTGTTGAGCAAAGCCAAAGATATGGTGGAAGTGAACACGCACGAAGACCCGCATTATCACATCGCCGACAGCAAATTGGGCTGATGCTCAGCAAGTGCCTTGAGGCCGTCTTGCCCAATTGACGGAGCGCGAGTTGTCCCCAACTCGCAGCGGGGTTATGCGCGAAGAATCTTCGGATTCGCCACACGTTTGCTGCGTTTCTGGATGCTGCGGTTTGAGACAAACCGCGCTCCGTGGTTTAGGCAACACGGTGCCGATCCACGTCGATGCGTTGGCTGCTTGGTATGGAAAAGCTCCCGAACCGCCTAAAGGCGGAACTCCAAACAGGGGCAGTGTCAGGATGCGCCCCGCTCGTGCAAGTGAATCACAAATGAATTTGGTCTGAATGCGAAGAGTCATTATTCTCCATACAAAATGAAATCCGAAGAGAACCTGAACGAACTCACTGACAACATCGGTTCCACGCGCATCACTCGCCGCGAAGCCCTCAAGAAAACCGTCGTTTTCAGCACCGGCTTGCTGACGGCGGGCTGGCTCAATTCGTTGCAGGCGAAATCGCCGGATATAAAATTTTCCAAAGACGGACTGCACTTTCTCGCCATCGGAGATTTCGGCACGGGCAATGAAACGCAAAAAAAAATGGCGCAACAAATGGCGGCATTCGCCAAAAAATTAAACGCGCCGCTGACGGCCGTGCTGGCGTTGGGCGACAATTTTTACAAACACCTCGATGCGGAACGTTTCGGCCCGCACTTCGAGGA
>JBBQAX010000150.1:0-10633 GCA_038316905.1 Verrucomicrobiota bacterium
GGCAGGATTCTTCGGTCCAAGTGTGCGCGCAATCACGGAACCAATGTGCGGCGCGGCCACGGTTTGGGGCGGCGCGTAACCGGTATGCCATTGGTATTGATGGCGCGAATGCAAAATGAACCCGAGATCGCCCGCCGTGTAGGAGCGAATCAGAGCGGCACAATCCATCACTTTCGCGATATTCTCCAAACCGGCGGTGAGCTTGATGTTGTCGACCACGGTGTCGATTGTCGGAAACGTGCTAAGAACTTTTTGGACCGGCATCCCCTTTTCAAACGGCGCATATTTTTTTGGATCGAATGTTTCGGTGTGCGCCATTCCGCCACCCATCCAAAGAACGATGACGGTGTCCGCCGTGGCCTTGATTTTTTCCAAAT
The DNA here is from genome assembly GCA_038316905.1 of Verrucomicrobiota bacterium. Taxonomy (GTDB): domain Bacteria; phylum Verrucomicrobiota; class Verrucomicrobiia; order Limisphaerales; family CANJXF01; genus CANJXF01. The sequence continues at coordinate 378 of JBBQAX010000150.1, forward strand.
CACCCGGCGTTTCCGCGCTTAAAACTTTGTTCGGATAACCCGCCGCTAACGCGCCCAGCGTCGCCGCGCTGGCGGTCTTCAAAAATTCACGGCGATTAAACTGCTGGGATGAAAACTTCATAAAATTACCTACTCATTAATTCTTCTGCGCCAAAATCCGGGACGCCTCCGCAAATCAGCCACTGCCAGAATGCGAATCCGATTAGGATCAAGCGCGTAAAAAATCCGAAATCGAAAACGGCGCAGCCTCCAACTTCGTATTCCTGCCGTGTCTGCCTTGGCGCGTAACGGGTCTCGCACATTGCAGCCACCGCGGCACCCAACTCATCGAAAAATTCCGCGCCTAAACCTTTTCGTTAGCGATCATAATAATCTGCAGTTTTGAAAGCTTCGGCCAAACCCTTCGGATGATATTTTATTTCTAACATCCGAATTTGCGCTTCGCTTCTTCCATGACTTGCTCGTGGGTTTTCCAGTCTTTATTTGGCTCATCACGAAGGCGATCATTCAATTCATCACGCAACTCCTGCTCGGCGAAAATGGGCAAGTCGCCGTCGTCCACGCTGTTCCATAAACTCTGCGCGAGCTGAATCCGATCCTCTTTTGGAAGCGCCAGCACTTCTTTGGTTATGTCGTTCAGACTCATAAAGTTTTCCTTTCTCAATAAATCAATTGAAACTCCGGCAACATTGTCATTGCCCACAGCAAATCCTCCACGCCTTCTTTTTTGACAGGTTTGCCGACGAGTTCTTCCGCCGTTTGTAATTCCAACGAGCTCGGCTTGCGTCCCAACGCTTGTTCGAAAAGGTTTTGAATTAATTCGCGGCTGATAACTTTGTCTTCCGTTAATTTTTTTGCGCCTCGATTTAAAATGTCAGCCAGCGTTTCGCCATTCGTCATTTCCAACGCCTGCAAGGTTGTCGCCTCAATGGATCGCGTCGTAACCACCTGTTCGCGATTCGGGCGACCCAGCGCAACCGTCAACGGATCAGCCGCAACCAATGCCGCGCGCACGGCACCTGAGTGATCTCCCGCAAGTTTGTTGCGAATAAAATCTTTACGCATCCGCCACGGTTGCATCGGCAGATTTCCAAGTTCAGCGGAGGGATTCCAATCGGCTGCAGCCAGACCTGATTTTTCCCAACCATTCTTTTTCTCACGGCTCCACGTCCACGATTTATCGCTAATTAGATCCATGACTTTCTCACGGTTCTTTTCCTGTCCGCGAATTCGCGCGTAGAAAATCATTCCGGCAGGGTTCTCAGTGCCTGCAATCGCTTTTGCAGGCGTAGGCAAATCGTTCCCAGGCAAATGATTGATGGCTTCAATCGCGATCACGTTTTCACCCTTCTTCAGATGCGGACGAATATCAAAAATCGAGGGATGGCTATAATCGTTTCCTGATCCGGCGGCGATTCCGTTCACGAACAGGTTGAAACTATTATCGCACCCGAGAACAACCTTCGCTTCGGTTGGAACCAGCGCCAGTTGGAATGTTTTTCGAAAATAAACGCGTTCGGCTTTCGCTTTCTTGTCCGCGTCCGCGTCGCTCCAGATCCATTTTGGTTCCACGGGCGGTTCGAACTTCTTATCTTTTTTGGAAACAGCATCCGCGTCCACTTCAGCCAACGGATTTGCGTAACCGATTCCCGTCAACGTGGTCAGCGCGTCGCGAAATTGCTCTGCGGAAAGGCGTCGCACGGATGGACCGCGAAAGACGTAATCCTTGGAAGTTTCGCCAATATTCACCGCGGGAAGCTGGTAGGCGCGCGAAGTCATAATCTGCTTAATGAGATGTCTTACATCGTATTTATGAGCGACAAAATCTTCGGCCAGCCAATCGAGCAAATCAGAATTCCATCCCGCTTGTTCCATGTCATCCACTGGCTCCACGAATGCGTAACCTATGAATCGTCCCCAAAGCCGATTGACGAGCGTGCGGGAGAGACGTCCGTTTTCTGCACTGGTCACTGCGGCGGCCAATTGTTTCAGGCGTGTTGGCTTGTCCGCGGCGGCATCAATTTCACCAAATTCAGGATATAAAAATTTCGTTGCTGCTTTCTTGCCCGTGGGCTTGTCGCACTCAAAAAGTTCCAATTGTTTGTCGGCGTAAATATTGGCGAGTGCGTAGGCATCGGCGAGTTGCCAATCGTTGATGAAGCTATCGTGGCACGAGGCACACTTCATGTTCACGCCCATGAAAACCTGCGAAATATTTTGCGCCGCTTGCATCTGCGGAACCTGGCTCGCATTCACCACACCGCGCCAAACGATGCCTTTGGTAAACCCTTCCGATTCTGGCGTGGGATTGACCAACTCCCGCACGAATTGATCGTAAGGCATGTTGGTCGCCAGCGCGGAATAAAGCCATTTCGTGATCTGCTTACGACCGCCATCGATGTAGCCAGTTCCTTTGTAATCATTGCGCAACATGTCATTCCAAAACGTGAGCCAATGTTCGGCGTAACTTTGGTTTTCGTTGAGCAAACGCTGGACAAGCTTTTCGCGTTTATCGCTGCTGTGATCGGCGAGGAATTTGTTCAACTCATCCGCAGGCGGAAGCAATCCGATGATATCGAGATAAACGCGGCGCGCGAAAACACGATCATCAATCGCTTGCGGCCATTTGATTTTCTTCGTCTGAAAATACGTATCAACGAGTCCGTCGATCGGGTTGGCAAACTTCGTGTTGGTAGAAATCTCCGGCGCACGTGGCTTCAAATTTTGCGCTTCAACTTTTCCCAGCCAAACGCCCTCATCCCACTTGGCTCCTTGGTCAATCCAAGCTCGCAATAAAGCAATTTGACTGGGTTTCAACGGAGAACCTTTGGCCGGCATGATGTTGTCTTCATCAAAGCCCATGACGAGTTCGATCAATAAACTTTCATGACTTTTCCCGAGGAGGATCGCCGCGCCGGAATCGCCCCCCTTCAGAAATGTTTCGCGATCATCAATTTTAAAACCGCCTTTATCGTGTCCGCGCCCGTGACATTTCGTGCAACTCGTTTCGAGAATCGGTTTGATCTCCTTGGTGAAATCTATCGAGTGCGACGCTGCGGGAGGCAATTGCTTGATTTGTTCGGGCGCAATTGCGGCGTGCGCAGCGAGTTTAACACAATAGATGCAACACAGAATCAATCGTATCAAAGTCGAACTCATTGTTGTGAATATAATCCTTTCCCCATGAAAGCAGCAGAAAAAATCTGCGGAACATTTAGGTAATCGCGGAAACCGGTTTCAGGTCCCGCACTTCTTTAAAGCTGGGAGAAACTTGAAATTCGTTATCAACAGTCCGAGCCGCGCCCGGGCAGATCGGCATCACAAATTCGTGCTCACATTCGCCGGACGATAAAACAAGACCCAAGGCCCGCTCACCGAGCCGACGTCAATTGTTCCTTTAGGGTTACTCTGACTGTATTTACTCCATTGCACATGACCATCTTCAAAGAGGAATTGGCCCCCCGTTGGTGCATTTTTCTTGTCGCGATGGCTTGCCATTTTGATAGTGCCTTCCACCCAAATAGGATTAAAAAATGTGCCTTTTGCCTGGAGCTGATCGCTCATAATGGGAGCTAAACGATATTTGCCGCCTAATTTTTTCCTCCAATGCCATTCACCCAGCCCGTGTGAGTTGTAGGGCCAACCGCCGGTGTCTCGGCCAGGAATATAAACATAGCCGATCAGATTGGCGGGATTGTTGGCCGCTTCATGGGTTCGATGGTAATCGCTCGCCGGACAATAAACCACGTCGTTGACGACACGCTCCTTGCCGTTTGAACCGGGACGATTTTTATAAAGATAAGGAGTGTAAAAGACTGTATCCGCGTTCAGGGGCATCCAACTAAAATCCCTCGCTCCGGTTCCGGTAGAGCAATCCAGGAACGAGTTGTTGTTATCGCCGGCATACAGGTTTACCGCGATCCCCCACTGCTTCAGGTTATTAGCGCATTGAATTTTAACGGCCTTCTCCTTTGCTTTCGCCAATGCCGGCAATAACAAACCGGCCAGGATCGCAATGATGGCGATGACGACCAACAATTCAATCAGGGTAAATCCCGATCCCTTTTCGTCGCGGCTAAGCTTGTTCCTATTCCAAAATATCACAAAATTTTTCTTCATAAATGAACCCAGTTTATGGTTTACGCAATTGATAAAATTGCTGATTTTCGGTGGTAAGGATGGAAATGGAATTGGTGCCGTTTTCACTCACAACTCCTGTGGTGATCGCCGTCCATGTTCCGCCTGCAGTCGGTGATGATTCAAGACCGAAGCCCGCAGTGTTTGGCCATGACAACAAAACGCTTCCCGGGCTGGCAACGATCGTAAGTTTTGGCAACTCGCCGATCAACACGCCGTAAAGCGTTCCAAAATACGCATCCAACGCGGCTCGGTCTGAATCGGATAGCGCTGAACCAAAAATCAGGAATTCAGCAACATCTCCTTTCATTTTGGTAACGCCATCGCCACGAGTCCCAATGCCAACACTTTCACCGGTATCGCCCATTGTCGTCGCCAAAGTTCCGGCTCCGTTGGTAATGCCGTCGAGGAAGTGAGCGACCGCCGTTCCTGACATGACGACTGAAACAATGTGCGGAACGCCGAGCGAGGGTGCAGTTGCACCGGGGACGCCAACTGCCGTGCCGGTGACGCCATTACCCCGGAAAAAACTCGGCAGGCCGCTGTTTATGCCTAAATAAAAATCGTATGAAGCTGGCTGATTGAGTGTGGTTTTGCCGACAAACGCATTGTGGGTCACGCGATCCACGAACTGAGCCACGGAATAGATCGAAATATCGCCCACAATCGCCAGGCTGGCGGAAGAAGGGGCAAATAACGAGATGCTGTTTGTGCCGTCGAACCTGGCGACTGGCTGACTGTTGAAACCATTGGTTAACTGCGGCGTAAAGGGCGCCCCAGCGAGAGGCGTCGCATGATTACCATTGCCCGAAAGGTCGTTCCATTGGGTTATGTAACCGTCGCCATCCGTGGTGACACCGGAACTCGCGCTCAACCAAAGTGCCGCCACTGGATAAAAGGTCACAGGCACTTGAACCGTGGCAATAGTGTTGCCAAAGAGATCCTGCACATTTTGAACGGTCAACAAATACGTTCCTCCAGCGACCAGGCCCGAGGTGGTCAATACGATTCTGTCATCAGGCTCACCGGCAGAAGCCGCCGTGACTGTTGCGCCATTGTCCAGCGCGTAGTTGGAACTCTGGACGGCTGAAGGCCATTGAACCCGTTCTGAAAAAACGACCGTAATTTTCGATTGGTCCCAGATATTTCGGCCGGCGGAAACAATCGTTGGTTTCTCCTGATCGGCGGAAACCGTCAGCGTCGCGGCATCGCTGAATTGGCTGGAGCCTGGAATACTGACCAGAACGCGATACATGGAATTATTATCCGCCAGCGTCAGCACCGGGGTTGTAAAAGAGACGTTAGTGGCGTTCGGAATATTTGTTCCAGCACGTTGCCATTGATAATTAATCGTCGGAGAACTAGCCGACACGGAAACCCTGAACGTGGCGGTTTGGCCCTCGAGTTTTGCCATGTTCTGCGGTTGTTGGTTGAAGACCAGATTCACCACCGCGATGCCGTATTTGGTGCCGAGATAATCGGTGATTGCAATTCGTTCAGCGTCGGACACGGCGCCTCGTAGCAAAATGATCTCCGCAATATCTCCCGTCATTCGGGTTGCGAAATCCGCACGGGTGCCCACTCTCATCGGACCACCTACGTCTCCGACGGGAGCCAGAAAGGCCGCGATGGCATTAAACGCACCATTCATAAAAGACGTCCCATTGGTTCCGCGTGCTACCGCCGAAAGGATGTAGGATGACCCGGCTACGACATTGGAGACGCCGCCAACAAAACTGCCGACAGAGCCATTGCCACGATAGAAGGTGGGCCTTCCCGCATTCACAGTGGTATAGAAGTCGAAAGGCGCTGGTTGATTGCCCAAAGTTTTGCCGATGATCGCATTGTGCGTTGCCAGACTCGACGGGTTAATTACGGCGAAAACACTGACATCGCTCCTGACTACGAGGCTGGAGGCGTGGGGTGCTTCCAAATAATTGGTGTTACTTATCCCGTTGAAACGCAGCACCGGTTTTCCATTGATAACACCGTCAATAAATTGTGGCTGAAAAGCCGTATTGCCTTGGATGACGTTGTTACCCGCGCCAGATTGATCGCTCCATTGGCTGACCAGATCGCTGCCGTCTTTGACCACTCCGGCATCGGCTTTGAGCCAAACGGCCACTTCCGATTCAATTACATAAGGCAGTGTGCTCACCTTCGCCCCAGTGATCGTGTCGGTGATATTCGTCGCGCTAACGCTATAAACGAGATTCGAATTAAGTGTCGAAGTCTGTAGCACCACGCGATTCGGATAGAAATCCATTGCCGCGCTGGAAATCGTCGCGTTGGTTCCCGCCGCTGTGATGGAATAGTTCGCGATGTTAGTAGCCGTTGCAGGTGAAACGGAGTCCGAGAAGGTCAATGTCACTCGATCTCCGGAAAAACTGCGCGAGGCGAACGTGATGATCGGCGCGACGTTCGTGTCGTAAAATTTGACTTCGGCCAGACCAACCCGACTGTCCGAGCTTTCGAAATAATTGGTCAACACTTTGAAACCGATGAAACGAGCGGAGGTGCCACCGAGACCAATGGTTTGGGAAAAGTTACTGAATGTTCCAGAAGCGCGATTGAAAAATGTATTCGGGAAATTGGTGGTGAACGTCACCCCGTCGATTGAGGTGTAAATGTCCGCGCGCTGAATGCCCCGGCGCGTAATTGCCCCAGCCTCGTTGTAGTTCCACACGCGCATTTGATCGAGCGTACGAACCGCCCCGAGGTCAAACGTGACAAAGGCATTGGTAAAATCGCCAGCGGGCGGATTCGCCACCGGACCGGTCAACCACATCGTTCTCTGCGGGTTGACCACATGGATGTCGCCAAAAAGGCCATTGCCATTGACCAGGTTGGTTGCGTGCCGCAAATCATTGGCGTTAGAAAACTCGGAGTAAACCGATAGTACGGTTACATCTCGAATGGCAGCTGCGTGGGAAGTCGTGACGAACATCAACGCAGCGAGGAAGGCAAACAGGCAGGATCTTTTCATATTTGGTTTTTTAGTTTAAAAAAAACACCTTTGCTTCTTTCCATGCCGGGCCGGCAAGTGACGCATCGAGATTTCCGGTGATGAGAGAACCATAGAAAAACAAGACGTGATCGTCCATACCCCTAAACATGGGTTGTGCTGCCCGCCGCAAAATGTGCTTGAGAAAAGCCCGTGCGGCGGCGTTTTGCGGCGAAGGCATTTGACAGGGCGCGCGTACTCCGAGAGTGTCGCAAAACATCAGCCTTCTTCCTCGCCCTATGAGCAACGAATGGGGAGGAGGACCGAGGAGAGGGGAAATTCAAATAAAAAGGCACCTCCTCTCCCCGGTGGAAGAGAGGGAGAGAATATCACGACTCCGAGGTTTTGAGACAGTCTCAGTCCCGCGCCCTACCAGAGGAATACCGATTTTCAGGCGAAATGGTCTTATGTCATTGCTCTGACCGAGAAGATTTCGAGGTCAAATAGCGCGCCACGGCTTCGGTTCTCGAACGTACATGCATTTTTTTGTAAATGACCTTCAAGTAACTGGCAATGGTATCGAGCCGGAGCGATAACATTTCTGCAATTTCCTTGTTTGAGTGGCCTTTTGAAAGCAAGGCCAGAACTTCTTCTTCACGCGCCGTCAAATTAACGCCTTCATCGACCATCGTTTTTCGCTTTTGTCGAAAGTAACGAACAACGCGGCGCGCAATGACGCTGGTCATCGGTGCGCCTCCATTCATGACATCCAATAGAGCGGCCCGAAGATCTGCGGGTTTAGTGCGTTTGAGTAAATACCCGTCCGCACCTGCTTCCAGAGCCGAGAAAATCAATTCTTCATCCGCGACTGCCGTCAAAATGATGATCTGCGTCTCCGGCAACATTCTTTTCAGTCGCGCCGTACATTCGACGCCAGACATTCCAGGCAGATAAATATCCATCAGAATGATGTCGGGACCCGCCCCCGGAATAATCTGCAACGCTTCTTCACCCGAGGCACAGATCGCGGTGCAGGAGAACTCAGGAAAAGATTCAATCAATTCAACCCAACTTTCGCGAATTCCCACTTGATCTTCCACTAGCGCAACCTTGTGTCGGTTTTCCGATGCGGCAGTGACTGGTTGAGTTTTCGGCGAAGTCGTCATGATTCAACAGGTGCTCCGGGGTTGACCGGTTTTGCGGCCACGAGTTGGGTTTCCTTCAGCTTGGAGCTGCGGCTCCACCAACGAGAGGAATTGCGAGAGTGAACCAACGGGGTTCTGAACTCGATCCTGCAACCGCGTCCGGGACGGCTGACGATTTCACATTTTCCGCCAAGTTCGACAATGCGTTGGGACATGTTGGTCAGCCCGTTTCGTTGGTGGTTCGCCTTCGCCGGATCAAAGCCTTTGCCGTTATCCTCCACGATCGCGACCAGCTCGTTCCCTTCGAGATGAATGCGTAAAAACAAATCGGTGGCACCTGAATATTTCGCGGCATTGTTGATCGCCTCTTTGATTGCCAAAAAAAGGTTTCGACGAATCGCCAGGTCACACGCAACTGCCGGGATGTCCGCATCCACCTCAGAACGACAGCGGATGCTGGTGGATTGCAGGAATGTTTCCGCATAGTTGCAGACGTAGGTTTCAAAATCGCGCACCGTATCCCGCCGCGAATTAACACACCACACCACTTCCAATGGCCGCCAAAACTTCGCGCGTCCGTTCGCAAATCTGGTCAAATTGCGCGCAGGTTTGTTCGTCTGAGGAATGATTTCTTTGCGCTCTCTCACCGAGCAAGACCAGGTGCGAAAGCCTCGCTCCGACGTCATCGTGAATGTCCCGCGCGATACGGGCCCGTTCGCGCCGCAAAAATGTCTGCGCCTTGGTCTGCGACGACAACTGGCTCATCAGATAAACACTGATAAGAATGGCAATGCTACAGATCGAAAGCAGCGTGATTTGAAACCATGCCGTCTGCCAAAAGCGCAGGATAATCGGGTGCAGCGCCGGGCCTTGCAAAATACGCGCGGAGGTTTGTTTCCACTGGGCTTCTCCAAAAGGAGCGACCACAGTTACGCTGGGCCAACTTGTGGTGTCGTGACCCGTCGCTTCCCAATCTTTTTGATCGAGTGGAATCAGTTTCCATTTTTCATCGGATAAAATGTCGATCACCCGCCCATTGCTGAGTTCGATGCGTAATCCAAAAATAACTCCGGCAGGCCCATAATCGCTGAACACCTCAATCGCCAGCTCGTGTCGCCCGGGTGCCAGAAGCGGGGTCACGTTGTATTCATTGAGACTGCGCCATTCGCCGCCTTTGCCAATCTCCCGGCCATCGAGAAAAAGACGGTACGAATTGTCAGCCGTCATCCGAATCCGCGCATACGTCACGCTTTCGGAGCGTGCGATTTCGAACCCCCGCCAAAAACGGCAGGTCTGTTGGTCGAACGTGTGATCGGCCCACATCCACCATCCGAGTCCGTAGGAAGAACTTAATTGGGTGGAATAATTAGTGGAGGAAGTCGTCTGGCTCTCTGTCTGGGGCAGTTTCGATTCAGCCGCATGGCCCGCTAAAACAAGACACGAAAAGAAAAGCACCGCCCATTCACCTTTCCAGCGGGATGCTGAAAACGGCTGGAGCCTCTGCATCAAATGTCGAACTTGTGCCATTCTGGAGTGGGGCGGATTCTAACATGGAGTCTATTGAGGCAAGAAATAATTCCTCAACCGCGTTCTATCGGGGCGTGATTAAAAAAGGGGAAGCTCTGGACTGCGGAGACATGTCTCCGCTTTGGCTGCACGGTGGAAAAGCCCAGAGTGTTTTTATCTTTTGCAACCGTGCAGGAAAAGCGACGCCGTGCCGTCGCACTACATCCTATCACCCACATTCACACCCCAAACACCAAGTCCGCCAACGGGTGTGATTTGAAGTGGCGGTCAGAACCGTGTAGCCGCGCTCGCCAGAGCGTGGTGTCGATTAAATGCCCACGCCACGCTCTGGCGAGCGCGGCTACGACCGCCACTTCAAATCACATGGGTGTAATTAAAAGTGGGTGAGGAAAGTGAAGGTTTTCGGCGAATAAAATGTACAAATATAGCCATTTCATTAAATACAGTGGGGATGAAAGAGAAAAGAAGAGCGGTCTCCGATCTGAGTGTAGAGGAGCTGGACT
>JBBQAX010000151.1:0-10532 GCA_038316905.1 Verrucomicrobiota bacterium
ACTTTGGAACATTCAGCAACCGCGCGAATGAGATTTTCTCCACCGCGCGGCATGCACAAATCGACGTATTGCGTCAGTGACAACAGTTCCTTGATCGCATCGCGGTCGGTCGTGCCGACGACTTGAATCGCGTGTTCAGGAAATGTCGCGAGATGTTTCTTCGCCGCGTTCACCATGATCTCAGCGATAATTTGATTCGAGTGAATCGCTTCTTTGCCGCCGCGCAAAATCGTCGCATTGCCGGATTTGAAACAAAGGCTCGCAGCATCCGCAGTTACATTGGGACGTGATTCGTAAATAATCACCACAACGCCGATGGGCGTAGAAATTTTTTGTAACTTTAAACCGTTTGGCCGAGTGCGTTCATCGAGAATTCTTCCAACCGGATCTGGCAACGCGGCGACTTCGCGCAAACCTTTCGCCATGCTGGCGATGCGTTTTTCGTCGAGTTTCAGACGGTCGAGCATCGCGGAGGAAAGCCCCATTTGCGCGGCGGTTTCCATGTCGCGAGCATTGGCGGATTTGATGGCGTCACCGTTTTTCTCCAACGCGTCGGCCATCGCGAATAAACAATTGTTTTTCTCAACTGTCGTCAGCTTGGCGAGTTCGCGCGACGCAGTTTTGGCCTGCTTTGCTAGTTGCGTCATCTGTTCCGTTAAATTCACGAGGGAAAGTTAAGCCAGAAAGGAGAAGTCGGAAATGAGAATGTTTTTCCAGTGGAAAAACGAGAGCTAGAATCTCATTTTACGAAATTCCATGGGTGATTGTTGAAAGTGTTTGCGGAAGACGCGGGAGAAATAAAACTGATTCGCAAACCCGCAGTCCTCAGAAATTTCAGCAATGGTTTTGTTCGTGCTGGAAAGATATTGGCTGGCCATTTGCAGGCGGCGTTGGTTCAGCCATTCCATCGGGCGGAGACCGGTCTCGCGTTTGAAAATGCGCCCGAAATAAACGGGGTTAAGTTTTACAGCTTTAGCCCATTCATCGAGAGTAACAAACATTTCGAGGCGCGCGTTGGCCCATGTTTCTGCGGCAAGAATTTTATCCACGACGCTTCGGTCATGTGAGAGAAATGGGTCCAAGGGCGCACGCAAATGAGACAAAACATAAGCGAGCCATCGGAGCAAAGCGCCAGCAATTTCGAGATCGCGATAGGGTGAGGAATTAGCCAGCGCTGCCAAAACTTTTTCGAATTCAGCAGAATATTCGGCGGGTTTTTTCCATGAATAGCGCCGCTCAAATTTTCGCTGAAGTAAGGCATTGGCCAACGAACCTTGTTTTAAAGCGATGGAGGCGCTCAGGCTGGCATGCGGTTGGGCAGGATCATGACCAAAACTGAATTCATCCGCCCCGGAAATGATGAGGAGATCCCCTCGCTTTAAAGAAACCTTGCTACCGTTGACCAGAACCCAGCATGAATTTTTTTCAACGAAAAAAAGAATAATCATATCGGAAGCAAGCCGCGAAACCGGGACTGACCATTCCGAATAACCCGCGAAGCGACCAAACCAATGCACGCGCAGCCCAAGTTCCGTTTGGAAAGCCAGTTTCCAATCGTGATGATATGGCAACCAGGACATGGTTGAAAAAATACATATTTTCAACGTGTGCTGTCTATTCAATTTCTCCTGCGCTTCTCGTTAACTGTGCTTCGATGATTGTCAGTCGAGCATACAAGCTGATTGTGGATGCAAAAATGGGATTCAAGACTTTTTCTTCTCAGCGAAAAAAATCAAGCCAGCCTGGTTTTACCCTCATTGAACTTCTGGTGGTAATTGCCATCATCGCGATTTTAGCCGGGTTGCTTTTGCCTGCACTGGCCAAGGCGAAAACCAAGGCATTACGGGTGCAGTGTGTTTCCAATCTCCGACAACAGTGCGTTGCGGTGCAGTTGTATACTTCCGACAATCGCGACGTATTTCCGTCCACCAACAATTCTGCGTCGCTGACTTATTACTCTTACGGCGGCAAGCAGGGCACGGAATATCTGGTGCAATACCGGTTGGTGAATCCTTACATCAGTATTAGCAAGGAGGTTAACCAACAGAGTGGCGGTGCTGCATTGGTTTTTCGTTGTCCTGCCGATGATGGTGCGTTGAAAGCTGCGTGGCCGAACGATCGCAAACCTTCTCTCTTTGATACTTTTGGCAGCAGTCACTTTTATAATAGCAGTGCAAACAATAACGACGCTGTTCTTGGATTGATTGATAAGAAGAGTTCTCAGGTTAAGAATCCGTCTCGAATCATCCTAGTGAATGACTATTCATTCAATGTTCACCTCTTAAACAACGTGATTTTTCAATGGGCTTATTGGCACGACAAGAAGAAGCTTGGTTTCGGCAACGTCGCGTTCGTTGATTCGCATGTAGAATATTTACAAGCGAATCGTGGCACGGGTAATCCTGCTCAATTTCCAAATTTCCAACGCAATCCCAAGTGGAGTTTTATTTACAACGACGATTTTCTGCCCACCCCATAATCCCAAAAAAACATCTATGAAAACCAAAATTCAAATGCTGATCTGGACGCTCGCTTTGGCGGGGGTCATTTATCATCCGCAAACAGGCCGCGGTGCGACACTTGTTCATTATTGGCCGTTCGACGAAATTGCTGGTGCGAGCGTGTCATCAAATCGAGTTTCCACCAACTTGGCTGTATTGGTTAATGCCGACACGAATACAGTGTGGATTAGTTCGGGACTTGCGCCGCAATTAACGAATTCCACGGCAGCGATCAATCTGGACGGGGTAAATGATTACGTAAATATGGGGGTTTTGGGTCTAAACGGTTCAGCGACTCTTTCTATGTGGTTAAATGTGAATAGCACGTTCATCGGCGACATGCGGCTCGTATCAGCTTTAACGGAAATCACCACTTATGAAGGATTGCTGAGATTTGATTCTTTGGCGTCCGGCAATATCCAGGTAATCAGCAGTGTTCCTTCGATTTGGGGAAATGCGTGGCAAACTTTAGCCCCCGTTTCTTCTGTTTCCGAGGGGCAATGGTTTCATCTGGCGGTGGTTTATTCTGGTGGAACGGCGACGCTTTATCTCAACGGGGAACGTAAAGGCGCAAATTACAGTGGTTTCCAATTTGATATTTCGCAGTTTGGACTGGGCGCAAAGTTCAACAATCTAGGTAATACATTTTCTGGCGCTATTGATGACATGTCCGTTTGGAACGGACCATTAAACACCAATTCTATCGCACAGCTTGCGGCCGGTGTTTCTCCTACGAATATAGTGGATACACCAATCCCATTACAGCCTGCGCACCTGGTGCATTATTTTCCGCTCGATGAAGCCCCGGGGGCAACCACCGTACCAAATAGCGCCAGCGGCGGTAATACCGGCACGCTGGTCGGTTTTGATCCCGCCGCCGCCTGGACCAATGCTGTTCCGACCCAACTCAGCAGTTCCACTCGCTCACTGACGTTTGACGGAGTGGATGATTATGTAAATTTTGGAAACCTCGGCCTGTTTGGATCAGCCACGGTTTCGCTATGGATTAAACCGACTACCAATAATGCAGATATCCGCATTTACTCACAATTGGCGGGTCCAACAACGACGCCTGGTCTAATCGGATTTGTGGGAACTGGCGGATTGCAGGTTTACAATTCAGCCGCCACCGTTCGCATCGCGCCGGACGATTCGATTCCAACCAATCAATGGACTCATGTTGTCGTTTCTTACAAAAACGGTTTCGCGACGGCTTTTATCAATGGAGTGCCGCAAATTAGCACTCGCGCAGTCTTTTCATTTGCGTCGGCGAACTTCGGGCTGGGCGCAAACTTTAATTTAAGCTTCGGAAGAAAATTCTCAGGATTGATTGATGATGTTTCAATCTGGGATAATGCGCTTTCATTAAATTCCATTCAACAATTGGCGAGTGGAGTTTCGCCCACCGCCATCACCGACACGGCTCAGCCGTTGCCAACAATTTCTCTGGGTTTATCGTTCACCAATCCGCCGCCTGCAGTCCTGCGACAATATTTTCCTTTAGAAGGCCCGGATAATTCAACCAATGTCGCAAATCTGTCGGGAACCAATGCGGCTTATATCGTCAATTATGTCGCACCTCCGCCACCGTGGACCAATAGTGGATTGGCTTCCCAATTAACGAATAATGTTTCTGCTTTGGTAGTGGATGGCGGCACGACCTATGGAAACTTGGGTAACATCGGGCTTTCGGGGACGGGAACTATTTCACTTTGGGCAAAGCCAGCGAGTCTCACCGGTCCCGCAGGTGGAAGCTTTCTTTTTTCACAATTGACCGGGGCTTCCAGTTTGCAGGGTGCGGTAAGCGTCAGTGCAACGGGTGGTTTAATAGTGCGCGGCGGCACTGGGGCAGTTGCAACAAATGGCACCTTGAAAATCGGAGAATGGATCCATCTTGTATTTGTTTACAACGCGGGATCGATGATCACTTATTCAAATGGTGTATCGATTTCGACGGTAGGAGTTAATTTCCAATTTGACGTCGATCCGATCGGGATTGGAGCTACATTGTGGCATTTATCGGCCCCGTTTGGTGCCCCATTTAATGGGCAATTGGATGACTTTGCCATTTGGAATGTTCCACTGTCTGCGGAAGAAATTCAAAACCTGACATTGGGACAGTCGCCCCTGGAAACGCCAAGTTCAGCATCATTGGTGCAATATTTTCCTCTAAACGGTACAGGAACGAATTCAGTTATCGCGAACGCCGTCCTTTCGGGTAACACCGGTCAGATATTTAATTATAGCCCGACCGTGCGTTCGTGGGATTCATTGGAAATTCCTTCAGCGCTGACGTCGCGTTCGACGCGATCACTTTTCCTGGATGGATTTAATGATTACGTCAATTTGCGAAATATTGTGCAAAGCGGCTCTGGAACAGTTTCATTTTGGGCAAACATCTCTTTATTACCGGGTGAAACCAGACTGTTTTCGCAATTGACCGGCGCTACCACGCAACCTGGAACAGCTACGGTGAGAACCAACGGTGAAGTCTGGATCTGGAATGGCACAGCCTGGCAGGTTGCGGCGTCTGCAAATACGCTAACAACCAATCGCTGGTATCATTTAGCTTTAACGTATGCCAGCGGAGTGGCCACATTGTATGTGGACGGCGTCGCCAAGAATCCAGTCGTGGCAGGATTCAACTTCAGCCCTGCTGAATTTGGTTTGGGCGCAAAATTCATTGCTCAGAACGGAAATACTTTTGCCGGTTATATGGATGATGTATCGATCTGGAATTCAGCGCTCTCTCCAGACACCGTTTTGAAACTGGCGGCTGGGACTGTTCCGACTGCTGTTACAGACACACCGCGGAGTCTGGCTTTGACATACCCGGCCTATCCGGGCGGAGCTTTTCGCCTCGAAACATCCACGAGCATTACCGGTCCCTGGATCGTGGTGCCAGGTGCACCGACATTAGGAGGAATAGATTATACGGTATTGGTGCCGATTGCTTCGGGCGTGCCAACGCGGTTTTATCGTTTAAAAGCGCTCTGATAATTTGAAAAAGAAATAAATGGCAAATCAAATGAAGAAAAAATCTATCGTTGACCCAACCGAAAACAAAGCATTTTCGCGGCGTTCATTCTTGCAGATAACCGGACTTGCTGCGGCGACCTTTGGCTTGCCAAAAGGTGCAACCGCAGCGGAAAAGCCAATCGAAGGTTTTGAAGTATCTGTTAAGAATGAAGATGACTCCAAAGATTGGAAGCCGGTTTCGGATAGAAAAATCCGGTTTGGAATCATCGGCTATGGAGTTTGCAAATTTGGTTCGGCCTTCGGATTCCAAGATCATCCTAATGTCGAAATCGTCGCAGTCAGCGATTTGATTCCAGAACGGTGCGCGCAATTGGCGAAAGAATGTCGTTGCACTAAAACCTATCCGTCATTGGAAGAATTAGTGAAAGACGACAAAGTCGAAGCGGTCTTTATTGCGACCGACGCTCCAAGTCATGCGCGTCACGCCATTGAAGCTTTGAAGCATGGTAAACATGTTGCGTCCGCAGTCCCCGCTATTTTTGAATCAGTTGAAGACGCCCAAAATTTGTTCGAAGCAGTTATGAAAAGTGACTTGAAATACATGATGTTTGAGACGTCGTGCTTTCATGAAGATCTGCATGCGATGCGGAAAATCTATCAGGCTGGTGCCTTGGGCGAATTAGTTTACTCCGAAGGTGAATATTTTCATTATATGGAAAAGCCCATCGATTCCTTTAAAGGTTGGCGTATCGGTTTGCCGCCGCAATTTTACCCCACCCATTCCAATGCGTATCATATTGGCGTGACCGGCGGCAGCTTTACAGAAGTTTCCTGTTTGGGAATGCCGAGCGTGGTTTCGCACTTACAGGCGAAAAACAATCGCTATAAAAATCCGTTTGGAACAGAAATCGCCCTCTTTCGCACCAGCGAAGGCGGTACCGCACGCATGGCTGTCAGTTGGGATACTCCGGGAGCCGGTGGTGAAATGGGGCGTATCCGTGGACAAAAAGGAACCTTTTATGGCAAATACCAAGGTTTGCTCAAAACACTTCCTTCATTGAAGCGTCCTCCGCTGCCTCCCACCGTACAGGCGGGGTATCATGGCGGTTCGCACGGTTATCTAACACACGAATTTGTCTCCGCGATTTTGCAAAATCGAAAACCGCTCATCGATATTGGCATGGCGTTGAATCTGACAGTTTCGGGAATTGTTGCACACCAATCCGCGATGAAAGACGGCGAGTTAATGAAGATTCCGCAATACAAAATTTAAATCTCTCTTCGCTCCCGACGTTAGAAGGAGCTGACTATTAAAAAATGAATTGGTCGGCTTTTACGAGAATCAAAACGTGAGAATCATCGCAATCGAAACTCAGGTTTGCCACGCGCGAATGCGAAACTGGATTTTTGTCAAAGTCGTGACGGATCAACCCGGCTTGTGGGGTTGGGGCGAAGCGACACTGGAATGGCACACGCGCTCGGTCGTCGGCGCGATTGAAGATATTTCGCAATTGCTCATCGGCGAAGATCCGCGCCGCATCGAACACCTTTGGCAGATGATGTATCGCCAGCATTTCTGGCATGGCAATGGAATCGTGCGCGGCACTGCGATGAGCGGAATCGACATCGCGCTCTGGGATATTCTCGGAAAAGTCCACGGCGTTCCCTGCCACGAACTTTGGGGCGGACGCGTCCGCGATTTCGTCCGTCTTTATTGCCATCTCGGCGGCGGACGGATGGAAGATTTTTACGAAACGAAATGCGAGGATGCGAAACGTTTTGGCGAACTCGCGCAACATGCCGTGGCCGAAGGTTTCACCGCATTCAAATCCATGGCCGTTCCAGAAACTGCGGCGATCGAAGGACTGCAACCGATTCGCTACGCCGAAGCATGTGTGAAAGCGATGCGCGAAGCCGTCGGCGACAGCATCGACATAATGGTCGATTGCCACGCGCGCCCGAGTCCGCGCATGGGTTTGCAATTCGCCAAAGCGCTCGAACCTTACGGACTTTATTTTTTGGAAGAACCGTGTTGGCCGGAAACGATGGAAGACATCGCGCTCATTCAACGTTCGGTAAAAACGCCCATTGCCACCGGCGAACGGCTGGTTGGCGTTCACGCATTCCGCGAACTTTTTGAAAAGCGCGCGGCGAGTGTGATTCAACCCGACATCACCCATTGCGGCGGTTTGACCGAAGCGCGTCGCATTGCCGGAATGGCCGAGGCTTATCGTGTGGGGATGGCGCCGCATAATCCTCAAGGCCCCGTCAGCACCGCCGCGTCGTTGGAACTTGGTTTTGCCACGCCGAGCTACCTCATCTGCGAAAGTGTTCACAACGATGTTCCATGGCGTCACGACGTGGTCAGCGAAGGATTTGTCATCGAGAAAAAAGGCCGTGTCGTTTTTCCAAATCAAAAGCCCGGATTGGGAATCGAAATCAACGAAGCCGAAGTCAAGAAGCACCCTTTTCAACAGGAGACTTTGCAGAGATGTTTCCACAAAGACGGGAGCGTGGGTGACTGGTGAAAATTAAGGCAACGTTGGTAGGGCGAAGCTGCCGAGATTGTCTCAAAACTGTTATTCTTCTTCCTCTCCCCATGAGGAACGAATGGGGAGAGAACCGAGGAGAGGGGAAATTTAAAACAAAACGCACCTCCTCTCCCCGGCCCTCTCCTCCATCCGATGGAGGAGAGGGAGAAATCATCGGGATTCTCAAAGTTTTGTGACACTCTCTGCCACTTAGCCATTATTGAAATTTTTGTGAGCGAACTTTTTAAAAACCAAACAGCAATTATCAGCGGCGGTCTCGGCGACATCGGCCGTGCCATCGCGCTGGCGTTCGTTGAACAAGGCGCGGCCGTCGCCCTCGGTGATGTGCGTCCCGCCAAGGAAGCGAAAAAATTCCTGCGCGAATTGATGCAGAAAAATGCGCGCATTCATTATCAACAAGTCGATGTCGCTGATGCGCGGCAGGTTCAGCGTTGGGTTGCGAAAGTGGAAAAAGAATTGGGCGTGCCGAGCCTCATCGTTCCCAGCGCGGCGATCGTCACGGTTGGCCATTCTAGCGCGATAACGCCGAAACAATGGACCCGCGAATTGCGCGTAAACTTGGATGGCGCATTTTTTCTCGCTCAGGCTGCGGCAAACCGCTTGCTCCATCACGCCAAGCCAGGGCGAATTGTCTTCATCGGCAGTTGGGCCGGGCAAAAACCTCACTGCAAAATGCCAGCCTATTCTGTCTCGAAAGCCGGTTTGCGCATGTTGTGTCAATGCATGGCTTTGGAATTGGCGCTGCACAAAATTTTGGTCAACGAACTCGCTCCCGGCTACGTCGATGCCGGACTCAGCAAAACAGTTTGGGCGAAGAACGCGGGCCTGTATCAGCGCTCCCGAAAAAAAGTTCCGTTGCAAAAATTAATTCATCCCGACGAAGTCGCCGCGCAAGTGATCCATCTGTGTCACCCGAAAAACCAACACATGACCGGCAGCACGTTGTTGATGGATGGCGGACTTTCGCTGCTTTGTTAATTGGAAGAATGAACATCGAACACTGAACATCCAACATCGAATTTTCCAGACGCCGCACTTCGATGTTCAGTGTTCGATGTTGGATGTTCGATGTTTTTTTCTTCCCCACTGATCACTCATGGATTCCATCCGCCATTCCGCATTTCAAGGTTTCATCGGAATTGCCCGCGAGGACATCACACCGCCTCTCGGAATTTATTCCCGCAATTGGGGAGCTGCTAAACACGATGTTGCGAAAGGAATTCATCGCCCACTCACGCTGACCTGTCTGACGTTTCAATCGGCCAAAAACAAAAAGCCGCTCGTGCTGATTTCCGCAGACCTCGGTTGGTGGAAAAGTTCGGAAGACGAAAGATTAGTTCGCGATGAAATCCTCAAAACCCTTTCGCTCGAACCCGCGCAATTGATGTTCTGTTTGTCGCACACCCATGCGGGTCCAAGTCTCTGTCGGGACGATGCTCCGAAACAAGGTGGCGAATTTATCGACCGTTATCTTCGCCACCTTCAACGAAAAGCAATTCGCGCGGCCAAACGAGCCATCGCTGCGGCAAAACCGGCCGTCCTTGCGTGGCGTTATGGGAAATGCGATCTCGCCAGGAACCGGGATCTCGCTGAGCCGAAGAAAAAGCGCTTCGTGGTCGGATACAATCCGGAACAAACTGCGGATGACACTTTGCTCCTGGGTCGCATCTCCAACGCAAAGAAGAAAATTATCGCGACGATTGTTAATTACGCCTGCCACCCGACCACGCTGGCGTGGGATAACAAAATGATTTCTCCCGATTACGTCGGAGCAATGCGTGAAATCGTCGAAGCAGAAACGAACGCGCCCTGTTTGTTTCTGCAAGGTGCGTCCGGCGAATTGGCTCCCGCAGAACAATACGTTGGCGATGTCAAGGTCGCTGACCGACACGGACGCAAACTCGGCCACGCCGTTCTCTCCATCTTGGAAGGCATATCGCCGTCTGGAAAAGATTTGAAATTTTGCAGCGTCGTTGAATCCGGCGCGCCGCTCGCGATTTGGAAACAGGCTCCCGCGAAAACGTCTTCTGTTCTCTCCGCTGAAATGGTGGAAATAGATTTGCCGTTGAAATCTTTGCCCTCGCTGGCGGAGATCGAAAAACGCTGGCGCGATTGCAGTGATCCCGTTTTGAAAGAACGACTCTGGCGTCAACGTGGCGTCCGTAAAAGTGTGGGTCCCGGCAAGACAGCGCGAATGCCCGTTTGGATCTGGCGTTTGGGCGATTCACTTTTCATCGGTCAACCCACCGAAACGTATTCGCAATTTCAGCAGGAACTTCGCCGCCGATTATCTCTGAATGCTGTTGCGGTGATGAACCTCGTCAATGGCCATGTCGGTTATCTGCCGCCGGAAAATTTATACGGAGAAAATCTTTACGCCGTCTGGCAAACGCCCTTTGCCGAAGGGTCGCTGGAAACGCTGATCGAGAACGCAGCTCGGGTGGCGCTGAAACTGTTGCCGAGGGACCGCGGCTGTGATCTCCGAGAACCAGCCGCAACG
>JBBQAX010000152.1:0-10512 GCA_038316905.1 Verrucomicrobiota bacterium
GGTATCGAGGGATATTTCCGAAAGAAAAAAACTCGAGCAACGTAGCGCTGCTCTCTCCAAGCTTGGCCAAAACCTCAGCGCGGCGACTTCACGGAAAGAAGCAGCACGGGTCATTAGTGAAACGACCATGGGATTGTTCCAATGGGATATGTTCGTCGTGAACCTTTTCTCCAGCAAAAATTACGGAATCGAACCCATCCTGAACATTGACACCATTGATGGGAAACGCGTCGAAGTGCCGAATGAACAAACGGGTGCGCCTCCCGGGCCATTTTCATTACGCGTTATCAATGATGGCGCTCAATTGATATTAAAGGAACCGCCGCTGACCATGTTGCCTGGCACAGTTCCGATTGGCGACCTAACGAGGCCATCGGCCTCACTGATGTTTGCGCCAATTCGCAATGGCACCACGGTGATCGGCATTCTCTCGATCCAAAGCTATTCATTGAAAGCGTACCATCAGAACGACCTGAATGTTCTCCAGACCATTGCAGATCATTGCGGCGGCGCTCTCGAACGCATCCGCGCAGAAGAAGCATTGCGCGCGTCAGAAATACGATTCCATTCTGTCTGGGAAAATTCTGTGGATGGCATGCGGTTAACCGATGAAGACGGCATCATCGTCACCGTCAATCAGGCTTTTTGTAAACTGGTGGAAATGGAACGTTCGGAGCTGGAGGGGCAACCATTCACGATCACTTACGCATCCTCCGAAAACCACGCGGACCTTCTCGAAAGATATCGAAAAAGATTTCGGGATCACACCGTTGAGCAATTTTACGAACGTAAAATGACCTTCCGATCTGGCAAAACCGCCGAGCTTGGCGGCGCCAATTCCTTCGTTGATCTGAAAGGGCAACGTCCGCTCCTGCTCGGACTCTTTCGCGACATCACCGAACAAAAACGCATCGAATCTCAATTGCGCCAATCGCAAAAGATGGATTCCATTGGGCAGCTTGCGGGCGGCATTGCGCACGACTTCAACAATCTGCTCACCGTCATTCAAGGACACACTTCGCTCCTGATCGCGACCGAAAAAAACACGGACGCCTCGGAGTCGCTGCAACAGATATCCATGGCCGCCGAGCGCTCCGCCAATCTCACACGACAACTGCTCACCTTCAGTCGCCGTCAAGTGATGCAGCGTCGCACGCTTGATCTCCACGAGGTGGTCGATGAAATCACAAAAATGCTCCGACGCATTCTCGGCGAAGATATCGTTCTCAACGTTGAAAACGGCGGAGATTTGCCACGCATCCATGCTGATCGCGGCATGATGGAGCAAATTCTTTTGAACCTCGCCGTTAATTCCCGCGATGCCATGCCGCGCGGCGGCGAACTGATTATTTCCACGTCTGTCGTCACCGTTGACGAGTCCTACACGCGTCAAAATCACGATGCGTACTTAGGTGAGTTTGTCTGTCTGACTGTGAGCGACACTGGTTGTGGCATTACCCCGGATGCTTTGGTTCATATTTTCGAACCATTTTTCACCACCAAAGAAATTGGTAAAGGCACCGGGCTTGGACTGGCCACGGTTTACGGAATCGTGAAACAACACGACGGCTGGATCAGCGTCACCAGTGAAGTTGAAAAAGGCACCGCCTTTAAAATCTGTCTTCCCCGCAGCGAGGAAGCAGTCGAAACCCGCCGGTCTTCGAACCCGCCGAAACCGCCGCGCGGCACGGAAACGATTCTAGTCGTGGAGGACGAAACACCTTTGCGCGAGCTCGTCCAATTCATTTTAGAACGGCAAGGTTATAACGTCCTCGAGGCCGCTTCCGGCGTCGCTGCGCTGAAAGTCTGGGAGAAACATCGCAAAACAATCGACCTCCTTCTGACGGATTTGATCATGCCCGACGGAATCACCGGGAGTGAACTCAGTGTCCGTCTTCAAAAGGACAATCCGGATTTAAAAGTCATTTTCACCAGCGGATATAGCGCCGACACGGTAGGAAAAGATTTTGTTCTCCGCGACGGGATTAATTTCCTGCAAAAACCTTATCACCCCGACAAACTCGCCCAAACCGTTCGCGATTGTCTGGATGGAAAGTAATTCCCTGGTTACCTACTTTTTCGGCGCTTCAGCTTCCTTCTTCGCGGGTTCGACCTCTTTCTTTGCCACAGTCGTGACTTCCCAACCGCGGACAATACTGAGCTTGGGCAACGCTTTTTGAAGATTCGCAACACCGGCGTCGGTAACTTTCGTCTGCCACAGGTGAAGATTTTTCAGCTTTGCCAAACCTTTTAAATTTTCCAAACCCGCGTCAGTCACTTTCGTGTTGAATAAATTGAGATACCTCAGATTCGCGAGCCCTTTTAAATTAGCCAAACCGGCGTCGCTGATTTCAGTGTGTTCCAGGTGCAAGTGGGTGAGATTGGTCAGCCCTTTGATGCTCGCCAAACCCGAGTCGGTAATCTTTGTTCCGGCGAGATTTAGATCCATGATCCCTAGAATATCTTTCAACGGTGCAAGTGCGGCATCGTTTGCATTCGTTCCGAGCGAACGGAAATTCGCTTCACGCCAATTGAGATTCTGTGCAATGGGCCGGACTGAAACGCCGAGTTCCTCAAATTTCGCGATAGCCTTTAACTCCGGTGCAGAAGGCTTGTACTCGGCGAGTTTCTCGGGTTCGCTATTCGCGTCGTCAGCCGACACTCCAGAAGCTTTTGCCACAACACCCTCAGGCCAATTCGCCCCCTGTTTAATCCAATCGCGAATGAGATCCTGCTGCGCTTTGGTCAGCAAATCACCTTTGCTGGGCATGACATCATCATCGTCCTTCGGCAAGGTGACGCGGTGATGCATGTCACTTTTCTCAGGCTCGCCGGCGACGATTGCCAGACCGCCCTTTCCACCCTTGAATGCTGCCTCCTTGTTATCGAGCCGTAAACCGCCTTTGACTTTGTCCGGGCCGTGACATTCGACACACGACTTTTCGAGAATCGGCTGAATCTCTTTAACAAAGTCAATTTTCTTATCCTCAGCTTGCGCAAAAACGGTCGAAGCGACTAAAGCGACAATCAAATTGGGAATCTTCATGGGCGAATTTTTATCAGGTTTGCGAACGAAGTAAATCTCACTCTGGCGCTGATGGAATATTTCTGTAAAGTCGCTCGGAAGATTTCGGCAAAACAAATTATGACACACGCAATTAAATTTGGAACCTCTGGATGGCGCGGTCTCATCGCGCGCGATTTCACTTTTGAGAATGTTCGGCTCGCAGCGCAAGGCACGGCGGATTATCTCAAAGCAGAACTCTCGAATGCGCATTCCGAAATCTTCGGACGCAAACCAGTTGTCATCATCGGCCACGATACGCGTTTTCTCGGTCGCGAATTTTCTTTAGCGGTCGCCGAAGTTTTGGCTGCGAACGGTCTCGTTCCCCTGCTCTGCAACCGCGACGCTCCCACACCGGTGATTGCGTTCACGATCCGCAAACGTAACGCCATCGCCGGGATCAATATGACGGCGAGCCATAATCCACCGGAATATTCGGGCTTTAAACTTTCGCTCCACGATGGCGCAGGCGCGCCCACGGAAGTGACGAAACAGATCGAAGCCAACGCGACCAGATTGTTGGAATCCAAATGGAATTTCAAAGCAGTGGTCATTGGAACTTTTCAATGCAAAACGATTGATCCGCAGCCGGATTATTTTCGCCAGATCAAAAAGCTCGTTGATTTTTCCGCCATTAAAAAAGCAAAGATGAAACTCGCGGTGAATTTCATGTACGGAACCGGACGCGGTTATCTTGATACGTTGCTCGAAGAAGCAGGCGCGAAAGTTTTCAAATTCAATGCGGAGCCAAATCCACTTTTCGGCGGACATCACCCGGAGCCAAATGAAGAAGGCATGGCCGAAGTTTCAAAATTTGTGCGGAGCGGCAAAGCGCAACTTGGACTCGGCCTGGACGGCGACGCCGACCGTTTTGGGATTGTGGACAAAGATGGAACGTGGCTTACGCCGAACCAAATTTTGCCGCTTGCGCTCTATCATTTGAAAAAGAATCGCGGTTGGACCGGCGCGGTGGTTCGCACTGTGCCGACGAGTCATCAGGTCGATGCCGTGGCGAAAATGCTGGGCGTGAAAGTTCATGAAACCCCTGTTGGCTTCAAATACATCGGTGCGCTGATGGAAAGTGAACCGATCATTGTCGGTGGCGAAGAATCCGGCGGCCTCAGCGTCAAAGGTCACGTTCCAGAAAAAGATGGAATCCTCGCGTGTTTGCTCATGGCTGAGCTTGTCGCGGTCGAAAAGAAATCGCTCGGCGCAATTTTGAAATCAATTGAAAAAGTTTCCGGCGAATTTCATACGGACCGCATCAACGTCGCCATTCCGCCCGACAGAAAAGCCGCATTGCTCGAAAAGCTTTCGCGCGGCCTGGATTCCATCGGCCCGTTCAAAGTTGAGAAATTTATTACCACCGACGGATACAAATTTCTTCTCGCGAACAACGAATGGGTCGCCTTCCGCGCCAGCGGAACCGAACCGCTCATCCGCTGCTACATTGAAGCAAAGTCCGAAGCGCAGTTGAAAAAATTGCGGCAGGCGTGCCAAAAAGTTTTGACCGCGTAGCCCGCGACTCGTAGCCGCCCTCGCCAGAGGGTGGCGTAGTTAAGTGAACGCCACGCTCTAGCGAGCGCGGCTACGTTCCCGTTGCTCCGCATAACAGCGCCAAAAGAATTCCCAATATCCTTCGTCATGAATATTCACCTCTGGAAATCCTTCAATCACCGCTCCCGAATACGGATATTCTTCCGTTCGCTCGACCAATCCTGCGCGCACTGGATTCGCCAAAATATAAAACGCCACGGATTGAAACGCGCCCCGTTCCCGTTCCTCCTCACGCAAGACACGATCAAATGCCTGTTTTTGAAATTGGAGCGGGTTGAACTCTTCGTTTAATCCGCGTCGTAATCGCCGAACCGCCAAAGTTTGGTCGCTGGCCAAGCGCAGCCCGACCCAGAGCAAATGAATGTGATCCGGCATCAAGCAATACATCGGGCAAATCAAATGATAACAGGCGGAGGCGTGATGAAGGTGCGCTCGAAAAGCGTTGTGAAAATCCGGGGTCAACCAGCCGGTGGCTCGGTCATCGATGCTCATCGACCAATGAATGAATGCGAATCCTCGATAGCGATCAGGAGCTAAACGAGGAAGGTGCATGTCCGACGTTTAAAAATTATGGGTATGAAATCAAGCGTAACGTAACGCTCGTAACCGCGCTCGCTAGAGCGTGGCGTTCGCGTTCTCAATTACGCCACCCTCTAGCGAGCGCGGCTACGAGTCGCGGGCGGCGTTCGCCGGGAGCATCTTGACGCGTCTCCCGTCTAACCTGAACATGAACAAGAATCGGGTTGGGAAAACTTCAGGAGCAATTATGAAAAATTTCATTTTCGGTGTGGCGATTACTTTGTCGGTTGTCTTCTTTGCAATGGCCGCACCGCGTGATGCTGATTGGAAAAAAGTCGAGGACGCCGTGCAAAAGGGTTTGCCAAAAACCGCCATCGAAGCGTTGGGGCCGATTATCAAAAACGCTCTCGTCGAGAAGAAATATGGCGAAGCAACCAAAGCCATTGCGCGCAGAATTGTTCTCGAAGGAACGATTCAGGGAAACAAACCGGAAGAAAAAATCACGCGGCTGGAAAAGGAAATCGAAACTGCGCCCGCCGAAATCAAACCGCTGCTCGAAACAATTCTCGCTCATTGGTATTGGCAATATTTCCAACAAAACCGCTGGCGTTTCATGCAACGCACGCAGACTGCCGATGCGCCCGGAAAAGATTTCACGACTTGGGATTTGCCGCGTCTCTTCGCAGAAATCGACAAACGATTTACTCAAGCACTTTCCCACGAGAAAATTCTGAAGGCCACTCCCGTTTCCGATTTCGATGAAGTTCTGGAAAAGGGAACGTTTCCGGATTCGTATCGCCCGACGCTTTACGATTTTATCGCGCATGAAGCGTTGCAATTTTACATGTCCGGCGAACAAGCCGCCGCCAAGCCGCAGGAGG
Source organism: Verrucomicrobiota bacterium (assembly GCA_038316905.1). Classification (GTDB taxonomy): domain Bacteria; phylum Verrucomicrobiota; class Verrucomicrobiia; order Limisphaerales; family CANJXF01; genus CANJXF01. The sequence goes on from JBBQAX010000152.1 coordinate 6,022, forward strand.
CCTTTGAGGTTTCATCGGAAAGTCCGATCTTCGATTCAGCAGAAAAATTTCTCGTATGGAAAATTGAAGGCGATGAACCTGCCGCGAAAGCAATCCGACTTTTCCAACAACTCCTGAAATTCCATCAGAACGACAAAGACAAATCCGCCTTCATCGACGTGGACATCGCGAGGTTGGTTTACGGAAAAAATATCGCATTCGGCGAAGAAAAAAACGCGCGTTTCAAGAAAGCCATGCGCGCCGTTGCCGAGCGTTGGAGCGAACACGAACTCGCCGCCGTTGCCTGGTATCATTACGCCGTCTCGATTCGCGACGAGGGAAGTTTCGCCGAAGCCCACGCCATCGCCAAACGGACCGAAAAAGATTTTCCAAAAAGCAACGGCGCTGGTCTTTGCCGTAGTTTGATCGAACAGATCGAAAGTAAATCGGCGAGCATCATCACGGAGCGAATCTGGAACGCGCCGTTTCCGAAAATTCAGGTGCGTTATCGAAATGTTGAAAACGTTTATTTTCGCGCGGTGGCGGTGAATTGGGATTCGTTTTTACAAAAGCGGAAGCGGTTGCCCGATTATTTGGGCGATGACGAACGCAAAGATATTCTAAGCAAAAAGCCCGCGCTCGAATGGTCACACAAACTTCCAGCGACGGCTGATTTTAAGGAGCGAACGGTTGAACTTCCTTCGCCGAAAGAGTTGCCGCGCGGATTTTATTTCATCGTCGCGAGTCATAACGCGGATTTTTCGGAGAAGAACAACCAGCTTTCCATCGCGGATGTTTGGGTGAGTGACCTGGCGTTCATTTTGAGAACGCGCGAAAAGTTCATCGAAGGTTTTGTCTTGGATGCGAATTCTGGTGAACCGATTCAGGGGGCGGAAGTCGGCGGCTGGTATCACGATTATCAAAACGGGAAGCTGGTGGAAATCGCGGGATGGAAAACGGATGAGAATGGTTTTTTCAAATTCACCGCCGATCAGGGGAAGAATTATATTTTTCACGCCCGCCACGCCTTGGATGAAGTCGGCGTGCGCAACGGAATGCACGGGCCGTACTGGAATCGCCACGAGTCACGCGAACAAACGGTTCTGTTTACGGACCGCGCGATTTATCGTCCTGGCCAATCGATTCAATACAAAGGTCTCGCGCTGCAGGTCGATCAAGCGAACGACAATTATTCCATCATCAGCAATCGCGTGGTTCACGTCACGTTCCTCGACGCGAATGGGAAAGAAATCGCGAAGCAAGAACATCGCTGCAATGACTTTGGTTCGTTCACGGGAAGCTTCACCGCGCCGCGAGATCGGTTGATGGGGCAGATGCAAATTCAGGCGGATGGTCCGCACGGAAACGCCGTCGTGCGCGTCGAGGAATACAAACGTCCAAAATTCCAAGTGAAACTTGACGCGCCAAAAACTGCGCCGAAATTGAATGACAAAGTTTCGTTGAGCGGACATGCGATGGCTTACACCGGGGCGGCGATCGATGGCGCGGACGTGAAATATCGAATCGTGCGCGAAGTGCAATGGCCGTGGTGGTGGGGCTGGTATGGCCGGTTCAACGGCGGATTTCGCGGCAACGCGAGTCAGGAAATCGCGCACGGAACTTTGAAAACGGAAACGGACGGCTCATTCAAAATTGAGTTCTTCGCGAAGCCGGATTTCTCCATCGCAGAAACAAATGAACCGACGTTTGCGTTTCAAATTTACGCGGACGTCACGGACAGCGCGGGTGAAACGCGTTCCGAACAACGCACGATTCGCGTCGGCTACACGGCGTTGCAGGCAATGATGAGCGCGGAGGAATGGCAGACGGATTCCGCGCCGATGAACTTGAAAATCACGACGCAAACGCTCGATAGCGAACCGCAAATGGCCGAGGGCATCGTGAAGATTTACGAACTGAAAGCGCCGGAGAAAGTTCAACGTCCTCACCTGAATCCTGATTACTACCATCATTATCAACCCGCGGAAGACGCGACGGGAGATTCGCAAAATCCGCCGGTTGATTTATCAAATCCAAACAACTGGCCACTTGGAAAAGTTGTCGCGCAGAAAACTTTTGCGACGGACAAGGAAGGGAAAGCCACGTTGCAGTTCAAACTGAAGACGGGCGCGTATCGGGCGATTCTCGAAACGAAAGATCGCTTTGGAAAAAATGTTACCGGCAAATTGCCGATTCAAGTTTTGCAGCCGAACGCACCGAAGTTCGCGATCAAGATTCCGCATTTGCTCGCGCAGAAAACCAATTCGTTCGAGCCGGGGGACGAATTTCTTGCGCTCTGGGGAACGGGTTATGACAAAGGGCGCGCGTTCGTCGAAGTCGAGCATCGCAATGAAATCGTTCAGCGTTATTGGACGAAGCCGGGGCGCACACAGCAGCAGATCAAACTCGCGGTCACGGAAGCAATGCGCGGCGGGTTCACGTTGCACGTCACGCAGGTTCGCGAAAATCGCGCGTATCTGGTGTCGCGGCGCATCGAAGTTCCGTGGCGCAACAAGGAGTTGGAAATTAAATGGGAACATTTCACTTCCAAAATGGAACCGAACCAGAAGGAAACGTGGACGGCGGTGATTTCAAAAGTAGGAGGCGACGTGAGGAGACTCAAATCGTCGTCCACGAAAAACAAGAATCAGAGTCTCGTTACCTCGTCTCCTACAACGGAGAGATTGGTCGCCGAAATGGTGGCGACGCTTTATGACGAATCGCTCGATGCGTTCGCGCCGCATCATTGGATGCAGCGGTTAAATATTTTCCGACAGGAACATTCGACGGCGCGATCTATTTTTCAAAATTCGGCTGAGAATTTTAATGCGTATTGGAGCGATTGGCATTCGCGCGCTGCGGTTCCTTCGATGACTTACCGGCATTTTCCGTATGACCTGACGCAAAATCTTTGGGGGTATCAATATTTTTCGCGCACCAAATCTACTAGCTTCATCAGTGGACGAGGCGGCGTCTCGCAGCTTGGCGCAATGAATGAAACTTATGCCCTTGATGCAGCAGTTACCGCAGAGTCGCTCGCAGAAGCTCCGGCGCAAATGGCCAAGCGTTCGGCAGGCTTCAAAGACGATGAGCTACGTGAGGATAAAAAAGAAGCTGGAGAAACTGGCGGAGCAAATCAAAGCACAGGACAAGGGCCGGACTTGAGCCAAGTAGCCGCGCGTAAAAATCTCAACGAAACCGCATTCTTCTTTCCGCAACTTACATCCGACAGCAACGGCGTCGTGCGAATGACGTTCACAATGCCGGAAGCTTTGACGCAATGGAAATTCATGGGCTTTGCGCACGATAAAAATCTGCGCTCGGGTTTCATCGAAGGCAAAACGGTCACGTCGAAAGATTTGATGGTGCAGCCGAATCCGCCACGATTTTTGCGCGAAGGCGATGTCGTGGAATTCACGGTGAAAGTTTCCAATCAAAGCGAGGCGACGCAGAAAGGCAAAGTGCGGTTGACGTTCAATGACGCGCTCACAGAAAAAACTGCGGACGCATTGCTCGGCAATAATTCAACCGAACAAAGTTTTGAAATTCCGTCGAAGGAATCGCGCAGCTTCAGTTGGAAAATTAAAACAGCGGAAGGTTTGTCGATGTTGAGTTACAAAGCGGTTGCGGCAACTGACAAAATTTCTGATGGCGAAGAAGGAATCTTTCCAGTGTTGTCGCGGAGAATTCTTGTGACGGAATCGATGACGCTGCCGATTCGCGGGCCTGCGGAGAAAAGTTTCAAGTTCACGAAATTGTTGGAGTCGGGGAAATCCGATACGTTGAAAAGTCAAAACCTCGTCGTGCAGATGGTTTCTAATCCGTCTTGGTATGCGGTGATGGCGCTGCCCTACCTGATGGAATTTCCTTACGAATGTTCGGAGCAAATTTTCAATCGATTTTATGCGAACTCATTGGCGCGACACATCGCGAAGTCTGATCCGAAGATTTACAAAATTTTTGAGCAATGGCGCGGGACACCGGCGCTCGATAGTCCGCTGGAGAAGAATCAGGATTTGAAATCGGTGACGTTGGAAGAATCGCCATGGGTGCGTCAGTCGCAGAATGAAAGTCAGGCGCGACGCAACGTGGGAATTTTGTTCGACGACAATCGGCTCGATTACGAAACCGCGAAAAATTTTGAGAAGCTCGCGCAGATGCAAAACCACGACGGCGCGTGGCCGTGGTTTCCGGGCGGACCGGGCAACGATTACATCACGCTTTACATCACGACCGGCTTCGGTCGCGTGCGCCATCTCGGCGTCGAGGTGCAAACGGAACCGGCGATTCGTTCGCTCAACCGTTTGGATAACTGGATCGATGAAACGTATCGCGAAATTCTGCGACGCGGAAACAAGGACGCGAATCATTTGAGTCCGACGATTGCGCTCTATTTGTATGGCCGCAGTTTCTTTTTGAAGGACAAAGGATTTGCCGCGAACCATCGCGAGGCGGTCGATTATTTTCTCGGACAAGCACGCGAGCATTGGCTGAAGCTCGACAATCGCCAAT
>JBBQAX010000153.1:0-10456 GCA_038316905.1 Verrucomicrobiota bacterium
TCAGTCCTGGAGTTGCTGAAAAAGTTCCAGCTCCGTCATTACTCAGTGCCGGATTGGAGTAGCGTTGATGAGCGGTCAAAGCCAGGGTGAAAACATTTCCATTATCCGAAAACGAACTCACAGCTGAAGGGTCCGTTGGAATACCGGTGCCTCCATACGTAGCAGTCGGAAAATCGTTAAAAGTATCATACTCCGGTGCAATACCGGCGGCAAAGGCGGACGAACTAGTAAGTAATCCCGCGACAGCAAGCCCCAGAATTTGTTTGATTGATTTTTTCATCGTTTCTTAATGTTTTTGTTTGTTTTGTTTCGGACAAAATAGGACATAGCCATATCCATGCCATCGCGTCTATTTTTTGACTTACAGATTACAATCTATTGATAGTTAAATGTTTATAAATTTAAAAAGCATGATCGTTATAGCTCTAATGACCATGAAAGTGTAAGCGGGGCCGACATCCAAGATGTCGCGCAATTTTTTTTCGGCAGAAGATACACGCGAGCGAAAACGCAAAAGCGTTGAGTCATCCCATACAAGAAAAAGGGCCGGATTTCTCCGGCCCCGGCTAAAACTGAATCTACAGAGTAGATTACGCGTTGAACTTACGGCGCAGTGCATTACGTATTTTCTTAAACATGTTTGAATAGTGAAACGGCGGGAGTGTAAAACCGACCGACGGCGCATTACAGATGCCATCGACTAACTTGGATTTCGGATCACCTCGTAGCTAAACCTTGCGAGCTATGTTCGGGCAACGTAGTTTAATCCCGATTTTGGAAGGGCGGAGAATCGCTTTCGGCGCGAGCCGGAGGAGGAAAGTCCGAACTCCGCAGGGCGCGATGCCGCGTAACCTTCCAGCGCGGAACTCGGAACGGGGATCTCGGAATTTTTTCCGCGTTTCACGTTCTGAGTTCCGCGTTGGTTGGATACACGCGGGCGAAACGCAAAAACGTTTTGACGGATAGTGCCACAGAAAATTAAACCGCTTTCCAACGCGGAACTCGGAACGGGGAACGCGGAGAAAAATATTTCCACGTTCCGCGTTCCGCGTTCCGCGTTCCGCGTTCCGCGTTGGAGAGTAAGGGTGAAAAGGTGGTGTAAGAGACCACCGCGCTGAGCGCAAGCAAGGCGGCACGGAAAACCCCATCGGGTGCAAGGCCAAATAGGAAACTGAGGAGCGGCCCGCTCCGTTTTCGCGCAAGCGGATCAGTTTCGGGTATGGCTGCTCAGACAAATGATTCTCTCCGCTCGCAAGAGCGAAGACAAAAATCGGCTTACAGCTCTTCCAAAATCACTTCCCGTAGCCGCGCTCGCCAGAGGGTGGCGTGCGCCTTCCCGATTAACCACGCCACCCTCTGGCGAGCGCGGCTACAGGTGGGTTTGAAACCAGACGCGTCGCGAGTCGTTAAATTTCTTCTAACGATCCGGGTTCTTCGTCCTCCGATAATGAATCCAACACAACGTTCCCAAGCCGCCGGCGCGCAGAACGATGGCGACACAACGATTTCTCGGACTGTGCCGACTGCTGTCGCTGCCGTGTGCAAACACCACGATTCCCTGCGCATTCTCCCGGATATTGAGATTTCCGTGCAACCGCACATTGCCCACCGGAATTGTGACTTCAGGCGCGGCTTCGCGGGTGGTTCTCATAATTTCAAGTGGGAATGGCGTACCGCCTATCCTGAGTAAATTCTTTCACCTGCGGGAAACGTCCGGAATGAAATGTCACCAAAGTCGTTCCGATCTCTGAGCCAATCTCCAAGAGTTTTCTCCCGTCTTCCTCTTCGCGAAGGCGCAAATGAATTGGCTCAATCATGACATGGTTCAACTTTCTTTGATCCGGCGCCGTGCCGAGAGAGATGGTGATGAGGTCGCTGCACGCATCGGTTTTGGTGAAAACCATTTTGTCCAAGGGCAATTCGCGGGCGAGTTCGTTGCGAATGCCATCGCTGCCGATCAATTCGATCGTCAACAATGTATCGCGATTGAACTGCGTAAATTTTTCACAAAAATGCTTCCATTCTTTGCTGTGTATTTCTGGTGTGTTCATAAATTTTAAAGACTTGATGGATAGGTTTCGGGGACTTCGCCTTCACGTGTCTCGTCAAAATGGAAAAGCAACGCCATTACAATCAGAATTGAACGACCTGAATAATGATTAAGCATTCCGCCAGGGTGCGGCCCGCTTCCGCTCGATTTCTAAATTCATAACCTCGGTGTTATCAGCAAAGCCAAACCACGTATCCTTATCCTTGGTTCTCTCCGCTCTTACTTCCATTCAACATTTGATCGTGATTCGCTTCCTCCACTCCTTCATGGACCAATCGTTCAGCGACCGTCTGTTCATCCGGCGGCGAATTGTTTTCCACATGATGGCCGGAGGTTCCGGGTTCCTCATCCCATCGCGTTAACGCAGCAATTGGCTCTTCTTCCTGGATTTCCTCCTGATCCTGATCACCGATCATTTCATGCTTGGCCTGAACCCAGTCGCTTTCAGTAAAATCGCGTGCTTCTCGTCCGTTAATCACGGCCAATTCCCGAGCGCGTTGCTCGACCATTTGCCGGGTGACCGTTCCCAGGCCTCCAAAATGATCGGATATTTTTCCGCTCTGTGCTTGTGCTGTTTTCATGTGAAAACCTAAACCTCCACACTTGGGAATCAACCCCGAGAAGTGGTTGGGAGAATTGCGTAAGCCTGGCAGGCAGCATGGAGAATTTTTTGCAACCGCTATTTCAAGAACTCGTCAGATGGCGGGACTGGCGTTTCGGGGCGGTGTCGCGGGTACGCGCTGTTTGAACCGGAGTTTCAGCAATGTAATCGCGGAGGAAAACAGGCTTCTCCGTCCGACCGGCTCGCTGCCAATCGCGCCAAAGTGAATTCGCAACGATGCCCGATTCCAAGCCAAGTTCCTGCGTCAGATATTGAAAAACCAATTCGTATAAACGCAGCAGCGCGATTCCATGATGCCGTCCGATCTGTAAAAACATCCAATCGCTCCAGCGCGCAAAACCGGCAAACGCTGAGTCCGTTTTACTCCAGATGAGCGGCGTTGATTCCACAAAATTCCCGCTGTTGCCGACTAAATCCCAATATCGCGCAAAGCGGCGCATCTTCTGCATCGCGGCGAAATCCATCAGTTTGTTTTGCAAAATTTCGTAAGGCGGATGGGTGGCGTAAACCATCTGCCAATTTTGATCGTGGCGAACGATGGGCGTGCCGCGAAGGCGTTTCAAAATTCCAACCTGGATTTCCTGCGGACGCATCGCGACCAGCCGATCGAATCCGCGCGCGAAACTCTCCAGCGTTTCTCCCGGCAAACCCACAATCAAATCGGCGTGGATATGAACCCCGGTTTTCTCGCGCAAGAAACAGAAGTTATCCGCCATTTTGGTGTAGTCCTGCCGACGGCTGATGTTCTTGGAAACTTCGACGTCGAACGTCTGGATGCCGACTTCGAACTGCAATGCGCCGGGTGGAAACTTTGCGATCAATTCGCGCAACGCTTCCGGCAAACGATCCGGAATCATTTCAAAATGGATAAACAAACCGGGGTTCAATCGATCGAGGAAAAATTCCAGAATCGCGCGACTGGTATTCAAATTCAGATTAAAAGTGCGATCGACAAACTTGAATTGTTTGACCCCGCGATCGAGCAGCTTTTGCAAATTCTCCAACAACAATGGCAAAGGAATCTGGCGCACGGGAACATCCAGCGAGGACAAACAAAATTCGCACGTGAAAGGACAACCGCGCGACGCTTCGACGTAGATGATTCGATGCGCGACATCCTGTTCGTCGTAAAGATCGTAGGGCAAAACAAGCCGCGCAAGGTCGGGCAACTCTGCGGGAATAATTTTGCCCGCGGGTTTCTCGCCACGCAGCAATTGCGCGCAAACTTCAGCAAATTTAAAATCGGCTTCACCGGTGATGACGTAGTCAGCGAGCCGAACAATGGGTTGTTGATCCACTTCGAAACTGACTTCGGGGCCGCCCAGAATGATGATGAGTTCAGGACAAAGTTTCTTCAGCGCGGCGACGACTTCGGTGGTTTGCGTGACGTTCCAGATGTAAACGCCGAGACCAATAATCTTCGGGTTCTGAGCGAGTAAAATTTCAACGATGTCGAGCGGACGCTGGTTGATATCGAATTCCAGAAGGCAAGTGCGCTCGCGTTTTTCGCCGAGGTTCGCCAGGAGGTAGCGCAAACCGAAGGACGCATGAATGTATTTGGCGTTGAGCGTGGTTAAAACAATATCGGCCATGTCAGCTGGAAATATCCCTCAAGCTCGCCCACCCGCAAAGCGATTTGTCACGGACGGGAGTTCATGCGTGTGATTAAAAGAGGGTGAGAATTTTGGAACTTGATCCGACGGACCGCGGCTGTGTTCGCAGAGAACCAACCGCAGCGCGTTGCCAAACAAGCAACTTGAAACACTTCACCGCTCTCTCACTGCGAAGCGCTCCGGCTGGTCGCGGACGGCACAGCCGCGATCCTCACCCACTTTTAATCACACCCGGAGTTCATGGAGCAATCCCCGTTTGAAGTCCCGCCTTCGGGCGGTTCGGCTGACGTAAAGTTAATCCCGCCGCCTGAAGGCGGAACTCCAAACAGGAATCCGTGTTGCCTTTGTTCCATAAATTTTATTTGCCTTTTTCGCGGTTGAGATGTCAATTCGTTCCGTCCACAGAAACTCAAGCCACAATCAAGTCACAAAACAAATTATGAAAAAGTTAATCCGTTACGTCGCCGTTGCCGCAGTTGTTTCCACCATGGCCCTCGCGCAATCCGCTTTCGCTGGCGAATGCTGCAAGAAAGCCGCTGCCAACACCAAGGCTGGCAAAACCTGTGCGAAAGAACTCACTGCTAAATGCTGCAAAGATGCCTCGGCCAAAGTCGCCAAAGCGGGCGAAGCCAAAGCTTGTGAAAAATGCGCGAGCGCGAAAAGCACCGAAAAGAAATCCTGATCTCCCCTGCTCCAACAATCCCATCCGGCGCAACGTCGGGTGGGATTTTTGTTTACGGATTTCCGATGTCATCCAATCCATCGCCAATCCCTCGATATGTTTCTGCGGCGCGCTCCCCGAGATTTGAAATCATCGCCCGGCGTGCCTGCTCTTGAATTGCATCGAAGGCCATCTCGCGTTCCTCACGGGAAAGATCCGGATTATCGCGGACAGCACGAGCCTCATTCTTTATCGTGCGAGTCAGTTCATAGGTCTGCGCCACGACGTTGTCCGGCAATCCATAACGACGGCCCACTCTGGCGAGCTTTTGAAACTCTGCATCTCACGTTGATATTCAGCAAATCTCGTTTCGCCGAGGAATCGCTTGATATCGTCGTTGGTCTTCAATTAGCGACTAGCGCGCCGGGCGGTTCATCGCTTCATCGGTCAGAGTAGCGTAGGCGGCGTTGACGGTCTTCGCTCGTTGCTCTGCCATTTGCTGCCAATCTTTGTTCAAAGTGGCGAATCGATCAGGATGACATTGTTTTATTTGGCGTCGATAGGCCGCTTTGATTTCCGCCAAGGTTGCCGAACGCGACACGCCTAAAACCTGGTGCGGTCCGGGCGGACCCTCGACCACCACTGGTTTCGGAGTGCGCGGTGGCGGTGGGGATTTCGTTTGCCGATAAAATTTTGGTTCCGCCTGCGGCTTCGTTTTTACGCCCAGCACGCGACTTATTTCCGCGCGCAAATCGCTCGTGATGGAAATGCCACTCGGTTCGTTCTGAAGAAAGATGACCCCAGCAATGTCGCGAAGTTGCGGAAAAATTTTGGGCGCATTGCAGTCGGGAACGAGTTGCGCCAGTTCGGTGAGAGAAACCCGCGATCCTTTCTGGAAAAGAATCAGGAGAATCTTCGCGCAGTTTTCCATATCCATCCGCAGCAACGTGAACGACTTGTAGAACATCGAAATCGCGGAAACGAACCATTGTGGCCCAGTGTAAAAAAGCTGCAAAAAAATACCGTCCTCACCCCGCGGACCGACCAAAAGAACATTGAGCGCACGACCTAAACCAGCGTCGGACACGTGAATTTTAGCCGTCCGATATTTGGCGTAATGGAGATATTCCGCGTTGCGCCGGTAATGACTGATAAAAAGCCACGCTAGAAATGCCGCGCAAAAAACCGCGCAAAACAAAATCCAATTGCGCAGGTTGTAGTCGAAAGTCGATTTGGCAACCGCTGCGGTGATCTGGAAAAGAATCAGCCCCGCAATGAACGCAACCGCTGTCAAAAACGCGAGTGCCACGAGGCTGGCGGTCAAACAAATGAAACCGACCGGGATATTCAAAAATGCTTCGAGGAGCGTTTGCCTCCTCAACCATCTTTCGATGACCACGGTGTTTCTCACGACTCGCTATTCAAGTTTTCGATGTCCGCAGCGTAACCTTGAGAGATGAACATTCGCCCGGCGGCAATACCACGTTGTTCTCAGAGACATTTCCCGATTCCACGCAAACCATTCCCAAATATTCTTCATCGCCGAAATCAACCATCGCTTTGGCTTTCGCAATCCACGGATTCCAAACCACGGTCGATCGCGAACCTTCTTTTTCCACGATGATTCTCCGTTTCAATTTTGCATCAAGGATTTCCGTCGTGCTGGTGGTGTCCAAATAGACGCGGTCGGTTTCGCCGGTGAATTTGATTTGCTCGTTGCTTTCTGTTTTGCGCGCGAAGTTTTCCACCTTGTCCAAATACTCCGCGCCTTTCAAACCTGCGACGGCTACTGCGCTGATTTCTCCAACTGTAAAATAGGTATGCAAACAGTTATCGAACGAGAAGCTTTCGTTCGATTCATTGACCACTTTCAATTCGAGCGTCAACGTTTCCCCAACCGTCACGAAATATTCCACCTTGAATTTTGGAAACTCCGCCGCCTCTGGTGATTCCGGAAAAATCAGTTTCAAAGTCACGCCGCTGGACGTGTGTGAAATCTCGCTGATCTTCCAGTCCTGATTTCGCGCGAATCCGTGCATCTGCTTTCCTTCGCGCGCGCCGAACCACGGGAAGATAATCGGCACACCACCGCGGATTGCCTGGCCTTTCTCAAAACGGCTTTTCTCGCTCAGGAACAAGAGAGGCGCTTCACCTTTGCGCTGGAATCGCGTGACGTGCGCGCCCTGGAGATAAATTTCCGCATCACTCCATTCGGTGTGGATATTGATTTTGGGAAGACCGCCGTTGCCTTGGCTGAAACTAACGCGATTTAAATTTTCCATAATTGATGATTCACATGCTGGAATTTATTCAGAAATTTAACAACCGCGAACCACGCAAACCACGCGAAAAAATATCCGGACACCTTTCGTGCATTTCGCGTAATTCGCGGTTCTCGTTCTCCTTTGCCATGATTTGCTAAAAACTTTTTCTGTTTTCAATCACCTTAAAACTCCCTAGCGTTCGCCCCACTTATGGCAAAACCCCATTCTTACAAATTTTGTTTTGGTCCTTGGAATATCAGCGAAGGTTCTGATCCTTACGGCCCCACCACGCGTCCCGCGCAAACGTTCGATTGGAAACTTGGCGCGTTAAAAAAACTTGGCTTCGACGCGATGATGTTTCACGACGATGACGCCGTTCCCAATATTGACAGCAAATCCAACGCGCAGATTTTCAAGGAAGCCAAAGAATTAAAGAAACGTCTGGATGGCGAAGGCATCGCAGCAGAAATGACCGCGCCGCGTCTTTGGTTCGCGCCGCAGACCATTGACGGCGCTTACACGAGCAACGATCCGAAACATCGCCAATACGCGATTGATCGTTCGCTGCGTTGCATCGACATCGGGAAAATTCTCGGAACGGATTTACTCGTGTTGTGGCTGGCGCGCGAAGGAACTTATTTGCGCGAAGCAAAGTGCGCCAAGCGGAGCATGGAATTGCTCGTGCAAGCGTTCGACAAGATGCTGGCGCATGACAAAAAAGTTCGTCTTTCCATTGAACCGAAGCCGAACGAACCGATGGATCACGCCTACATTCCGACCATCGGCCACGCGCTCGCCATCGCCCAGCTCACTCGCGATCCGAAACGCGTTGGCGCGTTGATCGAAAGTGCGCATTGCATTCTCGCCGGACTTGATCCCTCTGACGAAATTGATTTCTGCATGACCTTTGGAAAACTTTGGTCATTGCATTTGAACGATCAAAACGGTTTGAAATACGATCAGGATAAACCGTTCGGCAGCACGAATCTTCGCAGCGCGTTTGATCAGGTTCGTGTCCTTGAAAAAAACAAATACGGGAGCAACGGCGAATATGTTTGCTTCGATGTTCATCCGTTTCGCACGACGAAAGTGGAGCATTGGCTCGCGCATCTGGACAACAGTCGCCGCACGTTTTTGAAGTTGGTCGAGAAATCCCGCAGCTTCAACGACGCGAAGGCAAAGGAACTGATTGCTGATAGAAATTATCAAGCGCTCGATCAAATGGTGATTGAGCACTTGCTTGGGCGCTAGGGTGGAACAAGCGCCTCGCTTGTTGATTTCCGGCGTCTCGCCGAAATCCGTCCGAGCGGGCCGCAGCCCCATAATGTTTGCATAAACAAGAAGCCACAATTTACGGCTTCTTGTTTTCTATATTCTTCAGAAATTTTTCCCCTCTGGAGGGAATTTGGCGGGACGCCAAATTCAACAGCCCGGAGGCCTGTTCCACCCTTGGATTCATGAACTCGCGCTCGTGTAATGCCGCATCGCGAAACGCCAACCGGCCTCGGAAATCACAAAACAAATTACGGCCATCCCTACGAGCAGGGCCATTTCCCACGGCGATTGCAGTTTTTGGGTCAGCAATTTCGCGGGAACATTCGCGACGAGCAGCATGGGAATCGCAAACTTGAAAAACATTTTGAAGAAGCCCGAGAACGCGGAGTCGGGCAAGCGCGCGATGTTGAATAAATTGTAGTAGCCCCAAACCACTCCCTGCGCGCGCACCGTCCAGAAACTGATCGTCGAAAGCAGAAACATCAGCGAGTAATGAATTAAAACTCCCGCAATCGTCAGCAGCAGAAAACCAAAAATTTGGGCGACACTTGGAACGAGTTGCAGCTGTTTGGCGGCGTAAACCATCACGGCCACGGCGGAACCGGCGTTGACGAATCCGCCGAGATCGACCTGGCGCAGCGAAATGAGAAAGCGCGTGTTCATTGGCAGCAACAACATGAAATCAAGTTTCCCGGTGCGCACGAGTTCGGAAAGGTTCACGCAGTTGACCAGAAAAAATGCCTGGAACATTTGCTGAATAAAATGGCTCGCGCCCATCAGCATCACGACCTGCCATTTGGTCCAGTCGCCGATGCGCTCGGTGTGGCTGTAAATCACCGCGACGAAGCTGAGTTGCAGCGCGAACCAAAGCACCTCGACAAAAATCCAGAGGATGAAATTGGATTTGAAACTCAATTCACGCGCGACGGAGTTTCGCCAGAGCGCGCCGTAAATGGTGGCGTAGCGTCTCAATTGGTCGAGGGTCGAGGGCCGAGGGTCGAAAGCAGGAACGAACGCATCGCCCTCAAATTGTTCCTGCTTTCGACTCATAACTCATCCTCCGACCGCAGAATATTTTCGGATTCCCCTGCTCCAGACAAATCGCGCCAGTCCGTAAAAAGCGACAACCCAGAAAGCCTGGATGATCAATCCATTCCAAACTGCAGCGCCTGTGGTTTGCCCAAGATAAATGCTGATCGGGAAAAAGAGCAGATACGGAAATGGCGTGAAGTTCAGCGCAGCGGCGATGGCGGGCGGCAGAATATTGAGCGGAAACAAATGTCCGCCTGCGATGTACTCAAAGGCGAACAGGATGAAAATAAATGTCGAAACTTCCAGCACCCAAAATGCGAGTAACGCCATTGTGTAGGACATGAAAAACTGGAGAAGCGCCGTCATCAGCACGGAAATGCAAAACAGACCAAAACTTTTCATGTCCACCGGCCCAACGAAGTATTCACGCAGATAATAAATGAAAAGTGCGGTCGGGATTAAAGCGACCATCACGTAAATGACTCTTCCCGCCGTGAACAAACAGAAGCGGTAAGTGAGATAATCAATCGGTTTGAGCAGAAATTGGCTGATGTTGCCGTCCTTGATGTCTGCGGCAATTTGCCAATCTTCCTCGTTCACAGCGGTAAAGGCATCGACAACGGTGATCATCAAATAATAAGAAATCATTCCCGCGAGGCTGTAGCCTGCGACATCCGAGCCAACTGCTTTTCCCTCGTAAATTTTTCGCCACAAAAAAATTGTGGCCATTAATGGAATCAGCCCGAAGGCCGCGCGAAACAAAAAGTTCACGCGATAAACCATCATGTTTTGAATTCCCGTGTTGATGACGTGCCAGTATTTCCGCATCGCGAATAGATTATGACTTCGCGGTGTGTTCGCAAGTGTGCGCCGTAGCCGCGCTCGCCAGAGCGTGGCGTAATTGATCGGGAGACCAACGCCACGCTCTGGCGAGCGCGG
>JBBQAX010000154.1:0-10432 GCA_038316905.1 Verrucomicrobiota bacterium
ATGGTCCGGGGCAAATTCGCGCATTCGTTTCCCCGTCGCATTGGACAAGCCCGACTGCTTCTCGAAGGAAGGGTTCACTTCCAGGAAACGCCAATCAGACGGCGTTTCGTGTCCGTCGTAAATCAGTTCGATGATGCAAAAGCCTTCATCAATGGAGTTGAACAAATTGCGGTAGCGTTCCTCGGATCGGCGTAGTTTTTGTTCCGCTTTCTTGCGCTCGGAAATTTCCGCCCTCAGTTGCGCGTTGAGATGTTCGGCCTCTTGCGTCATTTCATGCTGGCGCAATCCCGAAATGAGCAATGCCTCATTCACTTCAGTAATATTTTGGTGAAAATTGGCGGCCTTCGTGAGTTGAATAATGACTCCTACGGGGAGTTCGTTCTCATCCAACGCGGGCCACATGGCATGTAACCAGTGCGACGGTTCGGATTCATCATTCTTGGCGAGCATTGAGGCCTCGCCGGTTTCGTAAACCCGGTTCAAAATGGGCAGGCATTCCTGGCCGTTCGGCACAATTTCACAGAAGGGTTTTCCAATAAGATTTTTTCGAGGCTTCTCCAACAAGCTGCAAAAGGCGCAGTTCACATAGGAAACGATATGCTTTTCTCCCTGCACCTCGACAATGGGCAATGGGGAACGCTCGATGATGGGCGCCGTCCGAGGAGCTAGATCCGGCAACGGAAAAGCGCGTTCATTTTTAATTCTATCGGACATGAGTTTGAACTATACCGTCTTTCGATGGCTATCACACTCAGGTGATCACCCCATGACATCGCATCGTGCCCCAACCCACGCAGCAATCGCCGCCAGGATTTTATCTCACACGCTGGATTTCGCCTTCGGTTCCGGCGCCACCTCGTTCGGCCGATCGACCCGTCTTGGAAGCCCGCTGGTCAGCTGCTCGTATCCGTCTGGCGTGGGCCGAGAACCATTACTCCTTTATCTGTGATCACGCATTCGCGAATGTGTTTCGCGTGATTGCCGCCGCGCATTTTTATCACGACCATGATTTTGCGAAGCTGCCCGTCAATCTCGACATAAGGCAGCCGGATAATGTCATCCGTAAGAAATGAAATGGTGTAATGACTAAAGTTAAACTTGGTAAAGCTGTCCTCGACTTCAACGGTGGTAAATATTTTCGCCCCTAGGAATTTCCTAATTAAAAAACTTCGCGCTCTGCAAGGTTCATGCTGGTCTGGAAATGCGGGCCGCGCGAATCATCAAATTTGTGGGTCACCAGGGATGGTGCCGGTGGTCGGACTCGAACCGACACGACTTTTTACGGTCCCAGGATTTTAAGTCCTGTGCGTCTGCCATTTCGCCACACCGGCAATGCGGAACACCACGTTTAGAGCGCTGCCAAGGAAATTTTTCTTCGTGATACCTTCGCCGGCGGGTTGCCGTGACGACATCTAACGGAAGGTCATCGCCCACATCTTTGATACAAGTACCAGAAGGTTTGCGACGGGCGCAAGCAACCAATCGCGGATTTTATCAATGAATGTGTTTATTTCGTCCGGACGGATTCGCAATCTTGAAACTATTGCTTCGGCTGGAAATCTGTTTGCAGCTTTGTGCCGATTGAACATTAGAGGCGATTCATTCCGATTTCCCCTACCCGGCCAAGGACGTTGGACCATGAGTTCTAGGGGGTAGGCACCTATTTTACGGGTTGCTGGAATTCTGTAAAATGGAAGCATGTCTAACGAAACATTAATCATTGTGATCCTGGTGGTACTCTTGCTGGCCGGCGGCGGTTTTTTCTTCCGCGGCAGACGCAGGCGCTGATTCCCAACGCGGATTTCGTGAGTGGCTGAACATGAGGTTGAGACGATTCGGTGACGAAGCCAACGATCAAATCCGCACGCCCTTGCGTCAGCTATTTGTATTCGGCAATTTCCTCGGACATGGTTTAAAGCGAATTTGCAAGTCTCTGCTTCGTCCGCTTTAACTAACTTCCGCGAGCGAGTGTATTCCGATTCAATGCCGCAAGCTCCTGGGGCGAGCAAAATGGATAGTGCTGCGACTTAAAAAGACAAATTCTTCCCGCCGCGAATGGCAGGTTCGAATTCAAGGAAGCGTTTTCCCAAAATGTTTTTTGCCAATTTACCAAGCGCATTGGGCAGGGGGCAGACTTGAGGCGCTGAACTCCTGTTCCATTTTGCGACAGCATCACTTCCACTTCAGGAACTAGTGGGGCATCAATCACAACCTGTGGTTCGCCATGGATGTCATTGAACAAAACTCCATCGCAAACGTCTGCCCGCAAGTTTCGCTAACCTTAATTCAGGGACAGAGAAAATCTTTGTGGAATCGGATTTGTTGTAATGGTAAGTCCCACCCTAGTTTGCGGGTATTCACACCCCAGCCGGATTTTGATTCGCTTTCCTCGACCCACAACGAACCGACGCATCGCTGATGCCCTCCACAGCATTGTGCCAATCGCGGTTTGAAGTGACGCCCAAAAAAAATCATCTGACGCCCAAAACCAATTATGAGAACCTTCCGCACCCTTACCCTTCTATCTGGTTTGTTTATAGGTCTTCTAGCCGAACCCCCGGCTCGAGCTGCAACTCTGATCCTGAGTGATAATTACAATGTCACGGGATCGGGTTCTGGCTTCGGGCTGAATGCGGGTCTCAATTCTGGAATCAATCCGCCGACGACACGACTGACCGGCTCAGCTGCGTCAGGTTTGCGCTATATGAACACGGGAACGAAAGCGACGACTGCTTATACGATCACGAGCAGCAAAGCGCGCATCACGGCATTGGCCAACCCCGGGCGATTCACTCTTTCGGCGAATGGCACGACGCCTTTTGATTTTTCTTCCGCGCTCGGATCTGGCGCGGCCACCCCGGCGAATCCGGTCGTCTATGATCTGTCCATCAGCATTGATAACGACTCGGCGAGCACGTATCGGACTTCCTTTGCGTTTGGCACAACCGAGGGCGACGCGACGACGTGGGATTTCGGATTCCAGGTTTATCGTGCGGCCAGCGGGAATAACTTTTACACGATCGGAAAGCGGATTGACACGGTGGCCTCTGGTTTGGGCAGCGATTTGAATGCGACGATCCTGACGATGGGCGCGAACACCTACGGGACGGAAATCACGATCCTGATGCGCGTGACGGATGCTGGTTCGGAAAGTTCCAGTTTTAATTCTCGGGTGCAGCTTTCGTTGAATGGAGGCAGTAGCTGGTTCTATGACACCGATACAGATGCGAATCTGACCAGCGGATTTCGTTTCAATGGAGCGGGTCGCTACGTCATGTGGGACGTCGCTCCCAGCGCAGGCAATGTCACTTACGATAATTTTTCGATGAACTGGATTTCCGGTCCGCGCACCTGGACGGGCGGCGGTGCCAATGGCAATTGGAACACCAGCGCCAACTGGGGCGGGGCCGTTCCGAGCAGCGGAGATAAATTAATTTTCAACGGCACGACTCGTCAAACCAACACCAACGACCTCTCCGGATTGACGCTGCCGTGGGTGAAATTTAACAACGGCGGGTTCGCGCTTTATGGAAATGCCTTCACCGTCAGCGGCGCGATCACCAACAGCACTGGCAATAACACGTTGAACAACGCGTTGACCCTCAGTGGCGCGGTGCGAATGCAATCTGATTCCGGCACGCTCACTCTCGCTGGGACTCTTGGCGGTACCGGCAGTTTGACCAAAGACGGCAGCGGCACGGTTCAACTCGCTGGCACAGGTGCCAACACTTTCTCCGGCAACACAGTCGTAAACTCAGGAACACTCGCGCTGGGAAAAACGGTGGGAGTCAATGCGATCGCAGGCAACGTGACGGTCGGCGATGGCTCAGGCGCAGACACCCTGCAATTGACGGCAGCAAATCAGATTGCTGATTCCAGTGTGGTGACAGTTTCGGCCAATGGAGTTTTTAGTCTGAACGGATTGGCGGAAACTGTTTCTGGAATTTCCAGTTCCAGCAGCGCGAGTCAGGTTTCGCTCGGTTCCGGAACTCTGACGATCAATGGTGCGAGCACTTTCGCCGGAGTGATTTCGGGAAGTGGCAGTTTAGTTAAACAAGGATCAGGAACGCTGACACTAAATGGCGCGAATACTTTCTCCGGCAACACCACAGTCAGCGCGGGAACGCTGGCATTGGGTGCGGGCGGTTCGATTGCCAATTCGCCGAACATCACGATTGTCACGGGAACAACGCTGGACGTTTCTGCGGCGAGCTTTTCTCTCGGCGCGAGTCAAACCTTGGTGCGCACTTCTTCCACTGGCGCAGCAAATATCAATGGTTCAGCCACGCTCAGTTCCGGCGCGAAAGTTTCTCTGATTGCCAATGGAACACTCGCATCGGTCGGCACGTTCAGTGTCACCGGCGGCCTCACGCTGAATGCGAACGTCATTACAATAGATGTCGGAGGCGCTCCGCTCGACGTCGGCACGTATCCGCTCATCAGTTATACCGGTGCGAAAAGTGGCTCCTTTAATTCGACCCCGACCGTTACCGGCCTTGGTTTGCAATCAGGACTTGCAGGCAAGATTGTTGAAACCACCGGGCAAATTTCGTTGAAAGTTCATGTTCCTGGTCACGGCATCGCAGCGGCGAGCATCAAGGTCGTTGAACACGATTTAGCGAACACCACCAACTCCGTCACGGTCACGACCACGATGTCGATCAACGGATTGCAGGTGCGCGATGGTTCCAGCCGCGGCGATTACACGGTGCAGGTTGGCGCGAGCGGGACCGATGACATAAACGCTGGCGTATTGATCACGTCAGTCGCGGAGAACGGCAAAGATCACGGCGAAGATTCCGGGATCAATTACTGCACGAGTGCGCTCAGTTTCAACAGCGGCGGCTATTTCATCCCTACCTGCCAGGCTCCGGATGGCACTGAATACAACATCAATGTTTCCGCCGCTTATTTTCCCTACAATCAATATCTCGGTGGCTACGCGCGAAATTCCGCTGGAACGGCGGGCGGACCAAATAATTTGTTGACCAGTTCTTCCAGTCTGGTTTTGGGAACACACTTCGTTGATAACGGAGGTGGGCTTTCCACGGTGAATCTCACCAGCTTGGGAATCAATTCACAGACCGACGGTGTCCTGTTAGTCACCGGCGGCGGCAATAACGACGAATATGCCGCGTCCAAGGCGAACACGAACGGCACGTGGACAATTTATCTAAGCGATAACGGCACCAATGGTGGAGCAACCACTCAAGGCGCGGTGGCGTTTGCCTACGTTCCCAAAGCGAACGTGTCCGTCATTTCTGGAAAGTTCCAGGGCGACGGCTCCATCCTGATGTATAACGGCAGCTCACCTCGTTTCAGTGTGACCAATACCGCGGTCGGCACTTGGAAACTGACCATTCCCGGTTATTCGTCTTCGAAAGGCGTGCTCGTGATTTCGGCGGAAGGCGGCACCAGCGTGAATCAGGACAACATCGTGAGCGCACAACCGAGCGGCGATGATTGGATCATTCAATCCCGCGATTTGCCTGGTTTGGGATTGCAATTACCGGCCGACCCAGTCGCGTCGTT
Source organism: Verrucomicrobiota bacterium (assembly GCA_038316905.1). GTDB lineage: Bacteria > Verrucomicrobiota > Verrucomicrobiia > Limisphaerales > CANJXF01 > CANJXF01. The sequence continues at coordinate 5,533 of JBBQAX010000154.1, forward strand.
TGTGTTTATTCCCGCGCCGTCAATCACCCTGGTTGCACCGGCCAACAATGCAAATGTTTCTTCCTCACCGACGTTGACCGTTTCTGTCACCAACAATAATCCGGGTAATTTGACTGTGACATTCCACGGCCATCGTTTGCCCGTGGCCGGGCCTGGGGAAGATTTCACGATCGCAGTTTTGCCCGACACACAAAATTACGCTCGCGAAAACTCAGGGAGTGGCAACGCCGTAAAAGAAATGTGGTTCGCACAAACGGACTGGATTGTGAACAACCGCGCTTCTTCAAACATTGCCTACGTGGCGACGCTCGGCGATTGCGTGCAAAACGGAAACGACCTTTCGGAATGGAAGAACGCGACCAATGCCTATTATCGGTTGGAAAAACAATCCACGACTGATTTGCTGGATGGAATTCCATACGGTGTCACGGTGGGGAACCATGATCAGCAACCCGCCGGAGATCCTGAAGGTTCAACCTCGATGTATAACCAGTATTTCGGGATTTCGCACTGGGACGAAAAAGATTATTACGGCGGCCATTACCACACCAACAACGACAATTGGATCAATCTGTTCAGCGCGGGCGGAATGGATTTCCTTGTCATCTCGTTTGAATACGGTCGTTACGGCACCCTCGTTTTCGATTGGGCGCAGAGCGTGATCGACGCTCATCCGAACCGGCGCATTATTGTCCTGACACATCACGCCGGCAGTGACTACCACCCGTCTCAACACAGCAACCAGGGTGAGGCGATTTATGAAGCACTCAAGGTCAATCCAAACTTCTTCCTGATGATGAGCGGACACGTGTTCAGCGGTTCGGGTAGCGGCGAAGGTCATCGCACCAATACGTTCAATGGAAACAAAGTTTATACCTTGGTGTCGGATTATCAGGGTCGCTTCAACGGTGGTAACGGCTTGATGCGATTGATGACGTTTTCACCCGCCAACAACTCGATCAGTATCAAAACCTATTCGCCATGGACACTTAGCTACGAGACGGATTTCAACAGTCAGTTCACGTTGCCGTATAACATGCAACCGAATGGGGCAGGCGTGGCAGGCACCGCTTACGCAGCTTTGAAAACAAACGTGAACGTCCTCCCGGGCGCGCAGACGAGTTTTGTCTGGAGCGGTCTGACCGCGAGCCGGCCTTACCAATGGTATGTGACGGTCACTGATGAATATGGAGATTATGCGACCAGCACGGAATGGACATTTAACACTACCGCTGGTTTCGCGGGTCTGGCTGCTCCTGGAGACGCCAATTCAAACGGGCTTCCTGATGCTTACGAAACGGCCAACAAGATTAAAGACGCCGATGCTGACCAGGACGGTGATGGCCAAAGCAATCTCTCGGAATACATCGCCAACACGAATCCGAATGACGCGGAGTCGCTGCTCCAAATCCTGGATGCGAAACGGCAATTGGATGGAACATTCGGTGTCACCTGGTCGTCGGTGGGCGGAACTCGTTATCGCATACAATACTCGGATTCTCTGACGGGCGAATTCAGGGACATTGAGCGTGAGGAAGCGGTCGAACGTGACGCCAGTTCGTTCGGCGCGGCGGCCACCCAAACGTTTTCGGATGCCTTTGCCCCAACCAATAGCGTTCGCTATTACCGGATCAAAGTTGTGCCGACTGAACAACCGAAATAATCGGGATCCAAATATGGTGCGAAGAGGGCTGGTCGTGATTTCATGACCAGCCCTCGCTCATTTCCATCTGGAAATATCATCCCAATTTGAGGGTGTTTCGGTGACAGGAGTTTCGGGTATATTGGACGAGTTAAAAAGCTGACAACCAACTCGCGATGCGGATGAATTTTTCTAAAATTGCATTGATCACCTTTTGTTCGGGTGCCTTGGTCCAAGGCGCTTTGCACGCAGCGACCACCATCATCAGCGACAATTACAACATAATCGGTTCCGGTTCTGGTTTCGGTTTAAACAGTGGCATAAACACCGGAATCAATCCTCCCACCACGCGGTTGACGGGAACGGCGAAAGCAAACCTGCGCTACATCAACACCGCCACCAAACCGGAAAGCGCCTATACGATTACAGGCAACAAACTTCAAGTTGCAGCAGCAGCAACGCCAGGACGATTTGTGCTTTCGGCCGATGGCGCGACTTCTTTTGATTTTGGCGCTGCGCTGGGAATTGGTTCGGCCTCTGCCACAAACCGCGTCGTTTACGATTTGTCGATCAAGATGAAAAACGATTCCGTCGGGCCGGAGCGTTTCTCTTTCGGCATTGCCACAGCGGAAGGCGATTTGAACTTTTGGGATTTTGGTTTCCAACTTTACCGGACGAACAGCGGGAATAATTTTTACACACTTGGCAAACGAATTGACTCAGGTTCATGCGGTCTGGCCAGTGACTTGAACGCACATATCACCTCACTGACGCCGAACACTTTTGGAAATGAACTGACTCTGTTGATGCGCGTCACGGATGCGGGAACGGAAACAACATCGTTCAATTCGCGGGTGCAACTTTCGCTCAATGGCGGCAACTCGTGGTTTTATGACACGGACACCGATCCTGATTTATCCGCCACTGGTTTTCGTTTCGATGGGCCGGGTCGTCACATCATCTGGGACGTTGCGGGGAATGCGGGGTCGGTGACTTACGATAGTTTTTCTTTGAAGTCGGATCCGCGGCTCAGCAATGCGAACACCAGTTCTGTTTTCCGCGCGATGGCTTACAACATTCATTGGGCTGCCGGGCCTGATGGCGAAGTCGATACCCAACGGATCTCGGATTTTATCATCGCTAAAGATGTGGACATCGTCGGCTTTAATGAAGTCGCGCGGTTCTGGCCGCAACGGGCGAGCGGACGCGACATCATCGGTGAAATTGCGGAACAAACGGGGATGTCGTTCGTGTTCGACAACAACAAAGACGGGCTGAGCGGGAATGATTCTTTCGGTAACGCCATCCTTTCCAAATATCCCATTTTGGAAAGGGACCATCGTCTCCTGCCGAGGGTCGGCGACAATGAACAACGCGGTTGGCACAAAGTCATCGTGGACGTGAATGGCAAATTTATTTCCTTTTGGACCTCCCACCTGGATTTCAAAGCAGCCCACACCGAGCGTTTGATGTGCGGGACGAATTTCAATCAATGGGTGGATGATGAAGTATTTCCGGTAATTTTCGTGGGCGATTTTAATGACACGCCCAACTCGCCGATTTACGATTTGATGGAGAAAAAGTGGATCGACATCTGGACAATCGCGGGCGACGGAACATTGGGCCGCACGGTTCCATCTCCTGGCCCGCCTGGCGCGCGAATCGATTACATCTGGAAAGCAAAAACTTCGACCAGCCTGATTCCGACCAACGCCGAGGTGGGTTTGAGCCTGGAAGCGTCGGATCATTTCTCGGTGATGTCGCAATTCATCCTGACCAATTTCACGAATCACGCGAGCGGATTTTATTTTCCCTTCGATCAAGGCAGCGGCGCGACGGTCATCGAGTCGATGAATGGGCTTAAAGGAACATTCACGGGTGGCTCAAGTTGGAACACCAATTCGCCCTCTGGCGCGACGAATGATTTTTCCCTGATGTTCAATGGCGCGAGACGAGTGACGTTGATTGATACCAATCAAATCATCGGCACGAATGGAGTGAATGATAATTACACTTTGCAAGCGTGGGTAAAATTGGCGGTGAATTATGCGCCGTCTCCGCGAGCGGTTCTTTTTCAATATGACCGCAAACCGGGATTCTCATTTTCGATCAACCCCAATCGCACGCTTCACACGACGGCTTTTAATATTAAAGATATTTCATCCACCGCCACAGTTCCCAACGACGGCCAATGGCATCACGTCGCCGTCGTCCACACCGACGGCGCGAACATGAAATTTTATATCGATGCGAATCTCGCCGCGACTGTCGCCTACACCAACGGCGCGGGTTATCGAACGGACGCGGCGATCACGATCGGTTCCGCCGAGGACGGGACCAATCCGTTCACCGGATATTTGGATCGCATCCATTTCGATGAGCGCGCATTGGCTCCCGCCGAATTTGATTTTCCCGCCCTGCCGCCGCTTGGGATTCGCAGTAGTGGAAACACGCTCACGCTTTTTTGGCCCTCGGCGATTGCTGGTTACAGCTTGCAGGCGAATGACAGTTTGCAATCTAGCGGATGGACAACGGTTCCATCTCAAACGCAAGGCAACGAAAATCAGGCGAACATCGCACCGACGAATTCCGCGAAATTTTTCCGGCTGAAACGGCCATAATCGATGAACGTAAATTAAACTAATTTCTAAAATAATATTTTGAAAACGATGAAATTTTTTCCTGATTTGAACTCGTTCCGTGCGTTCGCGAGAAGCCGTGCTTTCACCTTGATCGAGCTGCTGGTGGTCATTGCGATCATCGCCATATTGGCGGGTCTGCTTTTGCCGGCGCTGGCCAAGGCCAAGGAAAAAGCGAAGCGAACCCAATGTGTGAACAACCAAAAGCAAGTCACGTTGTCATTCATCATGTGGGGCGACGACCATAATAATGGCAGATTTCCGTGGAATGCCGGTCCGGGAGAAATTCGTGGCACCGGTGGTGCGGCAAATTTGGGAGTTCCCTGGCGGAGCAATTATTACGTGCTGGAAAAATATTTGATCAACCCAAGGGTTTTGACCTGCCCGTCTGACACAAAAAGAACGCCGGTCACAAATTGGGTGGTAATGACATCAGCCTACGAACTTCGCAACAACGTGAGCTACTGTTTCTCAGCCGACGCGCAACCCAATCGTCCTCAAATGTTTTTGATCGGTGACAATCATATCTCGAAGAATGGAACCTTGGCTTATGGAAACGTGGGTGGATTGGAAGAAAGAGTGTTGGTCAAAAAAGCGCAACTTAAACAGTTTGGCTGGG
>JBBQAX010000155.1:0-10427 GCA_038316905.1 Verrucomicrobiota bacterium
TGCCGATGATGTTGACGCCGTTCTTCTGGAGACCGAGCGCGAGGTTAAGCGGTGTTTGCCCGCCGTATTGCGCGATGGCGCCCCAGCACTTTTCGCGTTCGTAAATATGGAGAACATCTTCCAACGTGAGCGGTTCAAAATAAAGTTTGTCGCTCGTGTCGTAATCGGTCGAAACCGTTTCTGGATTTGAATTCACCATCAGTGTTTCGAATCCATCTTCCTTCAAAGCAAACGCCGCGTGAACGCAGCAGTAATCGAATTCGATTCCCTGTCCGATGCGATTTGGCCCGCCGCCCAGAATCATCACTTTCTTTCGGTCGGACGGTTTCGTTTCGTCATCACCGACATCGTAAGTGGAATAAAAATAAGGTGTGTAAGCTTCAAATTCCGCCGCGCACGTATCAACGAGACGATAGCTCGGCACTAAACCAGTTTGTTTCCGTTCGGCGCGAATGGCATCTTCTGTGGTGCCGGTGAGATGCGCGATTTGGCGGTCGGAAAATCCGAGCGATTTTGCTTTCCTTAAAAGTTCACGATTCATTTTGCGATACGAAGTTTAGACGCCGAATTCAAATTCGGCAAAGTAAGCCTCACACGTTTTGAGGTGGCAAGTCCGCGTTTGATTTATAAGCGACATCTTCATTGAATCTCACGTTGTCGCCAGCTCGCAGGATCCTGGTGATAAAATTTTTTAAATTCCTCATACAGTTCAGGATGTTTGCGCTGCATCTGGAGCGGCTTTTCAAAAAAACATTCGCTGGCGACTGCAAAGAATTCCGCGGGGTTGGTCGCGCCGTAATGATCCAGAACACTTTTTCTCCCTCCTTCCGCTTTTTCGCAGAGAGCTTCGTATTCAGCGCTCAACACCCGGGCCCATGTCAGATAGCGCGCCCGACGTTCCGCGAATGAAACTTCTGATTTTATTTCGGGGCGACCATCGGCCAAACCGTCTTCCTGATCCAGTTGATGCGCGAACTCGTGCAGCGCCACATTTTGCCCGTCATTGATGTTAATGACGCCTCTTGCAACTGAGTCCCAGGCCAGAACCACGGTGCCATGTCCCCACGACTCACCCAGACGATGGCTGTCACTTTCGCTGACGATTCCGCTGCCGGAATGTTGCACGCTTTTGGCCTGGTAAGAACTGGGATAAACAAGGATGGAACGGAGTTCGGGATAAATTTCCGTTTCTCGATGCAGCAACAGGAGGCAAGCCTGTGCCGCGATGGTCACTTTAATTTCATCGGTGAGCACCAAACCATCGCAACCTTCGAATAATTTTTCGGCGAGGAAAATCTGGATCAATTGTTCCAGCTCAGCCTTGTCTTGCCCTGGAAGAATGCGAAAGAGCGGAAACCGATTGAGAAGAATTTCCCGCCAAGCCTCGGGAAATACTTGCGCTAGAATTTTCTCGTGACGCCGCCGTTGGAAGAAGCCAAACATGACGGCGTCAAATCAGGCACGCAACGGCAGCTTTTTTTCCACAGCCACTTTGTCCAGCACCACGTATTTCGGCAAACCGCCCTCCGTTGGCACTTTCACTTCGCCTTCGATGAGCGGGCGGCAATATTCAATAAACTTCTCGTTCGGCATCAAACCATCTTCGCTCAACCAATCACGAGGGATAAAATGTTCGACGTTTGCGATGTCGCCCAGCGGTTGCAAACCAGTCGTCCATTTATAGGGATTGGTTTGGACGCGAACGATTTTCACCATGAAACCACTTTGTCCTTCCACAGCAGCGCGAACGGCAGCCGCTCCGCACGCCACAGCTTCGTCCCGATCCGTTAAACTTGAGTAGTGCGCGGCGCAACGTTGAGCGTAACCCAATTTCACCGTGCGTGTTTTGGTATTTAATTTTTCCGTGACCAATTCGGCCAGACGATCTGCGGCGCCAGCGAGAACTGGATGGCCAAACGAATCGAGGCGCGTTGAGTCAGCGCTAAATTCTGTTCCATCCGGTTTCTTCAAACCTTCGCCGACAACCACCACGCAATATTTCAACTTGTCCACCGTCTCTTTCACACGAGCGAGAAAAAGTTCTTCGTTGAAAGGAATCTCGGGCATCAAAATTAGATGCGGCGCGTCATTGGGCAGACGTCGAGCCAAAACTGCGCTCGCCGCGATCCACCCTGCGCCGCGTCCCATCACTTCGATGATGCAACACGCGCCGTCATCCGTCGCCATGCTGCTCACGTCGTCCGCAATTTCCATCACGGTCGTCGCATTATATTTCGCAACGGAACCAAAGCCCGGGCAGTGATCTGTATGCGGCAAATCGTTATCAATCGTCTTGGGAACGCCGATCACGCGCATTTCGTAGCCGCGCGCGATGGCTTGCTCATGAATTTTGTGCGCGGTGTCCTGTGAATCATTTCCGCCTGCGTAAAAGAAGTAGCGGATGTTGTGCGCCTGAAAAACTTCAAACAATCGGTCCATGTCCTGCGCCGCTTTTTCCGGTTTCTTTTTGAAATCAATTTTGTAACGGCAAGTGCCAAGCGCGGCGGCAGGCGTGTGTTTTAATCCTTCGATCGTGCTGCTCTTCTCGTCCTGAATGTCGATCAATTCCTCGTTGAGAATTCCGAGAATTCCGTTCAGCCCGCCGTAAATTTCCTCGATTTGATCAGGATACTTTCCCGCTTCTTGAATGACTCCAGCAACGCTCGCATTGATGACTGCGGTTGGCCCGCCCGATTGTGCCACCAGAAGATTTCCTACTAAATTAGACATAAATTGTGGGGAAACTTGCCAACCGCGTTTGTCACTGTCAAAGGCGATTTAGTTTGGGGCGCGGAAAAGGGTGTGATTAAAAGCGGGTGAAATTTATTTCATTTTATTTTCTGAAAGCCGGTTTCAACCCAGAGGGCGCAAAGGTTTTCGCAGAGGAGCGCTGAGAAGTAAACCTTGGCGTCCTTTGCGAAAACCTCTGCGTCCTCTGCGTTTGTCCGAAATCCCCGGCTTCGGGACTGAACTCGCGAAGTATTCAAACGAAATCTCACCCACTCTTAATCACACCCCGCGGAAAAGAATTTAACCACGAATGGACACGAAGAAACACGAATGGGGACGCGGAGCGGGCTTAACGTAGCCGCACTCGCCAGAGTGTGGCGTTCGTTTCGCGTTTTAACCACGCCACGCTCTGGAGAGCGCGGCTACGCTTTCCGCACCACGCCGTCTTTGCATTCAGCGATGAAACTCAACGTCTCACGTTGCAGGCAAAATGCGACATCGCTTCGCAATGCGTCGTTAGCCAAAAGGCGCCGCCCATTTTGCGAATGATTCATTGCTCCGAGTAAATCCGATTGCATAGATGAATACACACGTCGCGCAATTTCTGCTGAGTCAGCCACGGCTTCTTCCGCGTAATGCCTCCAAACTTTTTCGCACAATCCGCCTGCTGCCAACGTGTCTTCCAGCGCGGCTTGCTCGTGCGTGCCGCTACAAACGAGAATTAAATGTTCAGGTGAGCGTTCGATCAGCCAATTCGCCAGCGGTTGAAGATTGAGAAACGAACCAATTAAAATTTCTTTCGCTCCCGCACACGCCTGCAGGGCGCGCGTGCCGTTGGTCGTGGTGATCGCGATCGTTTTGTGGCGCACTCTGTCCGAGGTAAACTCCTGGGGAGAATTGCCGAAATCAAAATCGATTGAACCGGTTTGCGCCGCCCGAATCCGTATTCCTTCCCGTTCGCCAGCCAACAAAAGGCCGCCGTTTTTTTCCCGCAATGCAATTGCCTCTGAGATTTGCGTGACCGGGATCATGCCGGTTGCGCCGTTGGCCAGCGCCATCATCATGGACGTCGTGGCGCGCAAAATATCGAAAACCACGCAGGTGGAATCGCTCAAGTCGCGTTGCCGAAGCGCAACAAATTCGGGTGGAGAAAAAAGAACTTCGAGGGTTTTCATTTCGTTTTGAGTAACAGCGGCTTTCGCGTCCGCATGTAGTGAAACAAGTATTGCTGGGCGTAACCAGCGTTCGCGCCAAAATGGGTTTTGGAAAACTTCTGAAGGCGTTTGAGCTTCACATTTCGGTTCGAAAAATAAAGTTGGCGCAAAGCTTTCATCACCCAGACATCCACCGGAAACGCCTCCTGAAATCCGTAGGCGAACAGCAAAACACAATCAGCAATCTTGTTCCCGACGCCTGGAAATTTGAGCAGCTCGTCTCTCGCCACCTCGACGGAATAGGCACGCAATTTTTCCAAATCGACTTCGTTATTGGCGAGCATTTTTGCAGTGCCAAGCAGATAGGGCGCGCGGAATCCCATTTTGCAATCGCGCAGTTCCGCTTCGCTCACGGTGGACAATTTTGCGAAGCTCGGGAATGAAAAGGCTGGTTCGTGTCCCTGCGGAACGATGACGGATTCGCCGAATCGCTCGCACAACAACGCGACGATTTGCTGGATTTGAACAATTTGTTTTGTGGATGAAAGAATGAATGAGGCGAGGCATTCCCAGGGATTTTGTCGCAACAGGCGCAGCCCGCGACACGATTGCACCGCAGTTCGCATCGGTTCGTCGTCGGGAAAGGTGGAGACGATTGCTGGAAAATTGACGCCCAGTTGCAGGTAGTTCTCCAGCCAATCCCATCGATTCGTTGGCAAAGCGGTTTCAGCCAGGATCTCATTCTCGTTTTGGCGCAACCGGATCCAGCGCGAATCGATGACGCTTTCCCAGCCACCGTCGCGGAATTTCCAACGGAACGCCTGCCCCGATGCGAGGGTTGCCGCGAGATCGTAATCGTTGACTGGAAATGTTTTCTGGAATCCAAATTTCATTCCAGCGGTTGCTCCAGCAAGTCGCGACATTCAAAAATCTGGAGGCGGCGAACCACGCGCTTGCCATGAATCACATCGGCAACGCCAACTTCCGTTACGGAAGCAAATTGCTTTTTGATTTCGCGATGGAGCGTTTCCGATTCCGACGGTGCGGTGGGCAATTTTTTTCCGCCTCTCAACCATTTCCTAAACCAGCCGCGATCCAGCTTCGGTAAATCGATTTGTTGAACATAGATCGCGTTCTGGCCGACACGCGACTCGTAGCCAGGCCAGAAATAAAACTGGTTTCGCGGATGCGGGCTGGAGCGGCAGTAAACAAGAGGCGTGTCGCGGATCAGCTTCTTCGCTTCCGGCAAATAGAACGAAAGTTCGCCCGTGATGCCGTAGTGGTCACCGATGATGAAGGTCGGTTTGCCATCCGCCGCCAGTTTCTGGCGCGCCCGCTCGACGACGTTTGCCGTGGCGCTCCAACCACGAACGCGACGGAGCGGATCAACTTGTACCGGCAAAGTTCGCTTGAAGATTTTCGATGTGACATCGGTGTCGTGCAGCAAGGCCACTGCAATCAATCCGAACGATATGCCGAAAATTAAGATTGGTTTCAGCACGTGTCGGCGCATGGGCCATGAATGGTAAAAATAAATCACCATCAGACAAAACAAGGGGACGATTGATGGCGCGATCCAGTTAGGATGAATCCGCGAACGAAAGCTGAGTGCGAAGTAAAACAGGAAAACGGGCGCGCCCATGCTGAACAGAAACAGATAAAGCGGGTTGTTTCGGTGCGCTTTCCAAAATGCGATGGCGGCCCAAAGTATCGCCACAAAGTACACGGGGTTAAGCAAACCAGCTTCTGCGCCCAGAAATTCGCCGGTGTACTTTAACGTTGGTTTCCACGCTTTCTGCAATCCGCCGTTGTTCGCGACGTGTTCAAGGGTGATCCAGTCGTGTTGAGCATTCCAGATCAGCACCGGAATCAGGCTCAACGCGACGATGAACAGAGCCAGATAAGGACCGGGTTTTCGCAAATGTTTTCGCGACGCTGGATAAAGGGCAAAAACGACAACCCAACAAAGAAGCTGGAAGAGATTCGTGTACTTGCTCAGGAAACCCAGTCCCATCCAGAGGCCAACCCAAAGCCAGTCGCGGGCGGTTCCTTCGTCTTGAATTGCGCGCCAACCGGCAATCATTGCCGCAGTCCAGAACAGAACGGAAAGCGGATCAATGGTCATGAGAATTGATCCGACGGAGGTTAGCGGCGTCGTGGTCAAAATGGCGACCAGCACGAGTCCGGCGCGCACGTCGATTTCACGCGCAAAGAAGCGCAACAGAAGCAGCGACAGGATCGCCGCGATGACCGGCGAGAAAAAGCGGACGCCCAATTCTGTATCGCCCCAGATAAATGTTCCGAGAAATTGCGTGTAGGCGATAAGTGGCGGTTTGCTGAAGTAGGAAAGCGCCAGGTGTTTTGACCAAACCCATTGATACGCTTCGTCTTCGCTCAACTCAATTTTACCGGAGTTGATGTAGAAAAGTCGGAAGGCGAGCAGCGCGAAAATAAAAATATAGCCGAGCCGAAGCCAATGTTGATCGACGGTCGAGCGCGTATCGAAAACCGGAAGAGCGGGCGCTGTATTCGGATTCACCAGTGAAGGAGTTTTTTGCCACCAGAGTGGAAACCAGCGCCGGCCCGCGAATTGCCAGGTAGCGTCCGCGAGTACGACGAATGCAGCGGCATAGCCCGCACCTAGAACTGCGCCAACCAGAATGTCCGTTGGATAATGAACGCCATTGTAAATTCGCGAAAAACTGACGAGTACCGCGCCCGGCAACATAAAACGCCAACTGCGCCGATAAAACATGAAGGCGACCATGGTGGCTGCGAACCAATTGGCAGTGTGCGAAGAAGGCATGCTGTAGGATCTGCCCCGACCTGCGAGCAGATTGACGTCGGCTATATCCAAAAAGGGTCGAGGGCGCGCAATCGCTTCTTTGATTGAAGTCACAATCCATCCATCACCGAAGCTGATGGTGATGACGGCGAGCAGGAGAAAAATGCGACCTTGTTTGCCGCCTTTCCAAATCAAAGCGATACCGCACAAAACAAGAGCAGGAACGAAAAAATCATTCCCGCTCAAGAACGGCATCAACCGGTCGAAGAACGGATTGCTCAACGTGCCGTTGATGAAACGGAAAACGGCAACGTCGATGGAATGCAGCCAACTCATTTAGGATTTTAGACTTTGCGCGTAAGGAACGACGTGAGGAGTTCTGCTTTTCTTCAGATTAGATCCATGGCCCGCAGGATCAATACGTCACCAGCGAACGGATGGGGAAACCTTTCAGCTTGTCGCGTCCATTGAGAAAATTGAGTTCGATGAAGAAAGTTATTTCCAAAATGTTGGCTCCAACCTTTTTCAAGAGTTCGGCGGCCGCAGCAGCGGTTCCGCCAGTAGCAAGCAAATCGTCGATCAACAAAACGCGGGAGCCGTGACGGATGGAATCGGTGTGAATGGCAATCGTGTTGGAGCCGTATTCGAGATCGTAACTTTGTTCGTAGGTGGTGAACGGGAGTTTGCCGTGTTTGCGGACGGGAACGAAACCGCATTGCAGTTTCAACGCGGCAGCGGCGGCAAAAATAAATCCGCGCGCATCGATTCCGACGACGGCATCGACATCGCCGGGCTTAAAATTGCCGCAAAGTTGATCAATGCACTTGGCGAATAACCGGCCATTGGCAAGGAGCGGCGTGATGTCTTTGAATTGGATTCCAGGTTTGGGAAAATCAGGGACGTTGCGAATGGCTTGTTCCAAATCGCGAAGAGTGGGGTTCGTGGCGTTGTTCATGACGGACGGAATTATGGCAACGGAGGATGAAACGGCTAGGAGTTTTTTGGTCGCGATTCCGAACCAGTGAAGCAATCGGGAACCCTGGCAACAAAAATGCGGCGGTCACAGACCGCCGCTAAAGTTTAGTTTGATTATTTCTGCACCGCTTCGAGTTTCTCAATCATCTTACGCAGTTTGTTCAGCGCGATGTTTTGAATCTGCCGAACGCGTTCGCGGGTGACGCCGAACTTTTGGCCGACTTCTTCCAACGTCTTTTCATTGCCGCCGTCGAGGCCGAATCGATAACGCAGAATGGTCGCTTCACGCGGGTCGAGCGTTTTCACCATCTCCTGCAACATGCGCGTCACGGTTTTGTCTTCGAGCTGTTCGTAAGGCGTGTCGGCGTTTTCGTCCTGCACGACTTCCGAAAAGTTGTTCGAATCATCATCGCCAATTGGCGCATCAAGCGATGCGGGACGAATGGCGGCGGTGCGCATCTGGGCGACACGCGATGCCGTCATGCCCATTTCTTCGGCCAATTCTTCATCGGTTGGTTCGCGGCCAAAAATCTCCTGCAACTTCATCGCCGTGCGCCGCATCTTCGAAATTTTATCCACCAGATGCACTGGCAACCGAATCGTTTTCGATTGGTTGGCGAGAGCGCGTTTGATCGATTGCTTGATCCACCACGAGCCGTAGGTCGAAAGTTTTCCGCCCTTGGCTGGATCGAAACGCTCGACCGCTTTCATCAAGCCGATGTTGCCTTCGTTGATCAAATCGAGGAGCGGCAGGCCGAAGTTTTCGTAATCATGGGCTATCTTCACCACGAGACGCAGATTGGCTTTGATCATCAGTTCGCGCGCCTTTTTATCGCCCTTCTTAATCTTCGCGGCCAAGACGATTTCCTCCTGCGGCGTCAATAATTTCACCAGGCCGATTTCGCGCAGGTAAAGTTTAATCGCAGTATCGCCGTCGTAAGATCCACGTTCTTTATCGAGGACGGGCCGGGGCAGCACTGGCTCGACGTCGCGCGCCACGACTGGCTCGGGCATGACCACGCGGCGAGGTTCGGGTTCGTGATGCGTCGCGGGTCCTTTGGTGGTATGTCCACGTCGATGCGAAGGGACCAGGGGACCGATCTTGCGCCGGGTGGAGCGACCTTTGTAGTTTCGCCGAGAAGTGGCCTTCTTCGGTTGAGTTCTCACAGCCATAATTTAATAAAGATTGTTAAAGTTTCGGTTTCCTCGCGCAAGCCAACTAAGCCCGATTCTGGGATGCTGGTTTGCATTATCGGCACAGATTTCAAAGTAGGATTTGCTCCTCCGTTTGCTTGGAGCGAAGCGTTTTCAGTGTGTTCGACAACTCGGCTGCATCCGCGTTGAATCTTTTGTTAATAAAATTTTTGCTCACGAATCGACTATTTTTGCCGCTCAGAATTGTGCCCATCAAATTCAAATTCTCTCTTCTTCGAGGTCGAATACGTCAAACCAGTGATATACCGGCCGGTTTCGAGGGATATTTTTCTGGATATAATCCTCCATAAATTCCTGGGTTTCCGGCGGCAAATCACTCAAGCGAAGATCGCGTTGTTTGTTGTTCCACTGCACGATTTCGACGCGCTCGCGTTTCTTCGCATTTTGAGTAATCCAATTCGCAACCTCGAGATCCGTGGCACCGGTCGCAACGAAATCCTTAAGCTTTTGTGCGTCAATTTCTGCGAAGCCGAGAAAGATTTTATCCAACGGACAATTGTAATGATATTCGCCGTGGGAGTTGTTGAGTTCGGCACGGCACTTATCGAGACAGCGAGCGGCAAGAACATAGCCGGCAACCATCTCTCGTGGCCCGCGAGGAAATTCCTGGGTTAAATCCCTGGCTAATAATTTGAGTTTTTCAGCATTCATGATGGGTTCGTTTCTTGTTTTGGATTTGAAGTTGTTTCGCGGAGGTGTTCGGTTGATTGAGCAAATCCTGGGCACGCAATCCTAATTTCTTGAGCAATCCCAAAAGAGTTGCGCGTTCCTGCCGAGTCAATCCTTGCGTGGCGTATTCCATCGTTTTTGCGTGAACCGCAAACGCTTTCTCGATCAACGCGCGCCCCGCTTTGGTCAGATGCACCAGGCAAACGCGCCGATCTTTCTGATCCCATTTGCGTTCGACCAGTTTACGTTTTTCCAAGCGGTCAACTGCGGTGGTGCTGGCGCCGCTGGTGAGCAGGACTTTCTTTCCAATGGCGTTTACGGGCAGGGGACCTTTGTGCAACAGCGCTTCCAGCACCGCGAAGTCCGAATGGCAGACATCGAGGACATTGATGCTCTGGAGGGCATGCGCTTCAATCGCGCTGGTGGCTTTCCAGAGAACCAGCCAAACATGAACTCCGCTTGTATCTGCTTTCGCCATGACGTTTGCTCCAACCAGATTGACGGTAGTCCTGACAACCTTTACGTCAAGATACTTCTGTTGAAGGAATCCCCGCAATTTGGTTAGGGCCAAGGAGCATCCAGCCTTCAGCGCACGTTAGGAAGATGGCTTCGGAAGCGCCTGCTGTTTGGGGTGTGATTAAAAGTGGGAGAGAATTTTGGAATTTGATCCTACGGACCGCGGCTGTGTTCGCGGAGAACCAGCCGCAGCGCGTTGCCAAAACAGCACACTTGAAAACGCTTCACCGCTCCTCACTGCCAAGCGCTGCCAAGGAACCAAAACGGGAAGTGCTTGGTGTACAGATAGTTTTGTAAAACATGAAAAATTGCTGAAAAGCGAATTACTGAACTGGTTCCTTGGCAACAAAAACGAAAATCTTCGTTTCGTTGGAGTCTGCGGC
>JBBQAX010000156.1:0-10399 GCA_038316905.1 Verrucomicrobiota bacterium
GCCGGGACGCAGGATCGCGGAACTGACCACGCCGCCGTTGTTCAATGTATAGTTGGCGGCATTCTGAGCTGTGGTTTCTCCCAAAGCTTCATTGAACGCGATGCCGATCTTCTGGCCATTAAGACTGGCCGTGGAAAGAATCGTCGGAGCCGTGGTGTCCTGGGCTTGAGCACGCTGGCCTGTAAAAAGCAGTGTTACTGCAACGCCCGCCATCAGAATTGGTTTGAGTTTCATACTTGTTTTTTTTTGTGGAATTTCCCCGGAGTTTGGCGAGAGGTGACGAAGTTGGATAGTCACGTAATCTCGTGATGCCCTGAGACGTGACCCTGTGATTTGAATCGCGCCCAAGTGGGTTGGCGCGAATTTACGGCCAGCTCTAAACCAGTCGTTCTTTTAACGCTTTCGCCACGGCAGCAGCGCGAGTGTTGACGGAAAGCTTCCGAAAAATGTGACGCAAATGCGTGTCAACCGTATGAATGCTCATCGAAAGTTTATCGGCAATTTCTTTGTTCCCCGATCCTTGCACCACCGCTTCGAGAATCTCTAATTCCCGTGGCGTAATCCCATAATCCTGTTTTGGGATGGCCATTTCGGCGAACATATCCCAGACCGATCGCGCCACTTTTTCATGCATCGGAACACCGCCATGAATGACCTGGCGAATCGCGTCGGCGATTTCTTTTTCCGACGAAGTTTTTAAGAGATAGCCCGAAGCTCCAGCTCCAATCGCTTCATAAATTTTCTTTTGATCATCGAACACGGTGAGCATGACGACGTGTGTTTTCGGCGCGCGCGATTTGATTTCGCCAATCGCCTCGATTCCGTTCATTCCGGGCAAAGCGACATCGAGCAAAATGACATCAGGCGCGTCGTGTTCCACCGCGTCCAAAACCTCTTCCGCGGAAGCAAACGTCTGTGGGCAACTAAATCCAGCGACGTCATTCAGAACCCGTTCCACCACGCTGCGAAACGCATTGTTATCTTCGACCAACCAAACTGTTGTCCTTGGCTCGGTGATTCTCGATGTAATCGTGCTTTCAGTTTTCATTTGAATTTCGCCTCCAAACGAACCTTCGTTCCTTCACCGACAGCGCTGATGATTTCAGCGGTGCCGCGCAATTGCAGCAATCTCAGCCGGATATTTTTCAGGCCATTGCCCTTCTGTTTTAGAGTCGTATCAAAACCTTTTCCATTGTCGCGAATTAAAATTGAACAGCATCCGTTTGAAACATTTGCGGTGATTTCAACTCTCGTAGCGTCCGAATGCGTGACGACGTTGTGCAAGGTTTCTTTGAAAGCCAGCAACAGATTGCGACGGAACTCTGGCGAAACTTTCTCCGTTCCTGAATTCTCCGGAGCAATAAATTGATGCGGTGTATCAGCCAGCATTTGCGAGGAAACTTCTTTCATGCGTTGCAATACTTCGTCCAGCGAATCACACGCAGGATTGATGAACCAGACGATCTCGCGCACCGCGTCGATGGTTTGTCGCGCGATCTGGCTGATCTCGTTCAATTCGCCTCGTTCACGTTCGCCAAGCGCCGCTTGCCGCCCGACTCGACCGCTCAGCAATGCGATACTGGACAGATTGCTGCCGAGTTCATCGTGCAAATCTCCTGCAATGCGCAGTCGCAATTGTTCCACTTCGCGCCGACGGATTCGCCGGAGATAAATCACGCCAAAAAATACTGACGCCAAAACGACCGGTATTCCCGCCTTGAACCAAGCGGTTTCCCAATACTGCGGGAGAACAGATATTTTCACGGAGCCTGTTTGCTCACCCCAGATGCCTTCGCTGAAAGCAGCCGCGCGAAACGTGTAATTTCCTTTAGGAATTTTCGTGTAAATGGCGGATCGCACATGGCCGACTTGAACCCATTGCGGATCGAATCCCTCGAGCTTGTAACGGAACAACGCTTTCTCGGGCGATCGCAGACTCGTGGCAGTGAAATGAATTTCCAGTTTCGCTCCTCCGCCCGGTACCTGAATCATTCCGGCGCGCGAATGATTTCGCCCGTAAATGCGCAAATCAGAAACAACCTCTTCATCGTTCAACAAAACGCGCTCCACGAACACTTCTGGAACCGATGTTGATTTGTCGAGAGGAGCATCCAATCTCACCAAACCTCTCAACGTCGAAAACCAAAGTTTGCCACACGCATCTTTGAGGGTTGAATTTTGCCCACCGATGCATTCGGAACTTGGCAGTCCGTCCGCCGTGCCGAAACGCACGACCGTTGACTGATTCTTTTTCTGATCCGCCACCTCCAACAAATCCTGGCGCGAAACGCGGAGCAAACCGCGATTGGAACCCAGCCAGAAATTTCCTGAATCATCCTCGGCAATCTGTGAAATCATTTCGTCGGGCAGACCGTGTGCGCTCTTGAAAACAAAAAATTGATCGTCGCGAAACAAGGTCAAACCTGCACTGGTTCCAATCCAAATCATTCCGTTGGTGTCCGCGTAAAGGGCGTGAATCGCATCACTTGCCAACCCGTCTTTCTGCGAAAAAGAAGTCACGCGCCCGTCTTTCCAGCGATTCACTCCCGCACTCGTCGTGCCGAACCAAATGGAACCATCGGCTTGTTGAACCATGCAATTTGCCTGGTCGCGGGAAAAGCCATCGCGCTTTGTGAACCGGGTGAATTTTTGATTTTTATATCGGAGAATTCCTTCCGCTTCAGTGCCGATCCACAACGCGCCTTCACGATCTTCCAGCAACGCGGTAATGACGGCCGCCGCAGAATTACGATCTGTTTCCGGCACCGTCACGTTGCCATTCTGCCATCGAAACAAACCCTCGCCACGCGTTCCAATCCAGAGCGAACCATCGGCACTGCTGCACAGCGTCAAGACCCGCGCTTTCGAAGGAAACCGATTTCCCAAGTCCACCGATTTGAAAGCGCCATCCTGAAATAGCGCGAGACCACCGGAATCTCGCGCCGCCCAGATTCGTCCATCCCGATCCTGCGCTAGAGTGGAAATCATATCAGCGCGGGAACTTCCATTGATGGTGAAAACTTCAAATTGCCTGGCAGACATTCGCGCCAGACCGCCACCATTCAAACCGATCCAAAGATTTTTCTCGCGATCTTCATAGACGCAATGAATGCCACCTTCAATTTGCGCGTTGGACACGGCGACCGGTTTTCCATTTTGGAACTGGCGTAAACCCCCGTCGTTCAGCGCCGCCCAAACTTCGCCGTTGTGAGATGCCGTGAGAGCAACCACCTGACCGAGAGGAAGCATCTGCTGAAAGGGTTCCTCACCGCGGCGAGACCGAAGAAGTCCATAAGCTTTCCCGCCCATCCAGACATCGCCCTGGCGGTCGATCGCGAGGGCATCGACGGGGAATTGGCCCGAGGCAACGGGCTGGAAAACGTCATTGCGGAGAGACGCCATCCCTCGATCGGTGCCAATCCAAATCGCGCCTTTGGTATCGCGGGCCAACGCTTTGATATCCGTTCCGGGCAAACCCTCTTTTGAAAAGCCGGAACTTATTTTTCCGTCTTTCAGGTGATTCAATCCGTAAACTGTTCCGATCCAGATTCCACCTTTGTGATCGGCGAGCAGGCAATTTACCATGTCGGACGAAAGTCCGTTCAAGGTTGAATAGTTTTCAAACCCGCTTTTTCCTAACCGCACCACGCCGCCGCCACGGGAACCGATCCAAAGATTTCCCAACTCATCTTCCGCCAGTGCTGAAATGTGATCCGCCTTGAATTGCGGAGTGTTGGCACTGTTGAAACTAAGAAAATGAACGCCGTCGAAGCGAGCCAAACCGTGTTCCGTTCCAATCCAAAGATAGCCATCTTTCGTTTGCAAAACGCATCGAACACTGTTTTGGGGCAATCCCTCCTCCGTCTGCCAGACGCGCACTAACGGCTCAGCGCCGAAGGCTCTGACCACAGTAAATAGCGCGACGAACAGTAGGACAGCGACGATGTGGATTTTTTTACGTCCGACAAAATGCACAAACGGCATCATCCCTTCTTGCCCGATGTTAAAAAATGAAGCGAGCTTGAATTCCCATTCAGGCATGGGCGGGGTGCGATTAAAGTGGGTGAGAATTTTGGAATTCGATCCTACGGACCGCGGCTGTGTTCGCGGAGAACCAGCCGCAGCGCGCTGCCAATGAAGCACATTTGAAACACTTCACCGCTCTCTCACTACGAAGCGCTGCGGCTGGTCACGGACGACACAGCCGCGGTCCTCACCCACTTTTAATCGCACCCGCATGGGAGATGACGCCAGTTATCCGAGCCGGTGAACTGAATCGGCCATCGTTTAGATTGTTCTTTTTCCTCTCCCGCTAGAACGCGATTGTCCCTTTGGAATATTTGACAGCAAGATCGTTTGTTGCCGGGTTATGTTTTTCAACGAGAAATAAAAGAACCAGCATGTCACAACCAAGCCATTCAATACGTGCGCACTTAACCTTGTGGGACACGGTCAGCATTATCATCGGAATCGTGATTGGTGCAGGCATTTACGAGACGGCACCGCTGATCTTCAAAAACGTTTCGGGAGCGTGGATGGGTCTGGCTGCGTGGGGATTGGGCGGGTTGCTCTCGCTTTGTGGCGCGTTCTGTTATGCGGAATTGGCCAGCACTTATCCGCGTTCCGGTGGTGATTACGTTTATCTGACCAAAGCTTTTGGCTCGTGGGCGGGATTTCTTTTCGGTTGGGCGCAAATGACGGTGATCATGACGGGAAGCATCGGGATGATGGCGTATGTCTTCGCCAATTACGCCACGAAGTTGTGGGATCTCGGGCCGAATTCGATGTTCCTTTACGCTGGAGCGGCGGTCGTCTTCGCCACCTTCACCAACATTTTTGGATTGGTCTTTGGAAAGAGAGCGCAGAATTTTTTGACGCTGGTCAAGATTCTCGGACTTACGGGAATTCTCATCGCAGGTTTTTTCTGGAGCAATCCACGTGCGGGAGGCCCCCCTTTGATCGCGCCTGAACCCGGGTCGTTTGGTCTGGCGATGGTCCTGGTGCTCTACACTTATGGCGGCTGGAACGATGCCGCGTTCGTGGCTGCAGAAGTGAATGATAAAAGGCGAAATATCCCGCGCGCACTGATTCTCGGCATCGTGGCGCTCACGATAATTTACCTGTTGATCAATTCCGCTTATCTGCTCGCGATGGGATTTGAGGGCGTGCGTTCCTCCAGCGCGATCGCAGCTGATGTGCTCCAGCAACCACTCGGTGATTTCGGCGCAAAGGCGATGTCGTTACTCGTGATGATTTCAGCTCTCGGTGCGGTAAATGGCCTGACTTATACCGGCTCGCGAATTTATTCGACGGTTGGCCAGGATTTCAGTTTCGCCTCGTGGCTGGCGAGGTGGCATTCGTCGGGTTCACCAGTCGTGTCGCTGATTACGCAAGGAATCATAACGTTGCTATTGATCGCGATTGTAGGTTCGACCACGGCGCGCGAGGGGTTGAACACCGTTTTAACCACCGCTGGAGTCTCGGCGATTTCGTGGGAAGGCCACGGCGGATTCGACACGTTGCTCCGCTGCACTGCACCGGTGTTCTGGCTGTTTTTCCTGATGACGGGGATTTCGCTTTTTATACTGCGCCGCAAAGACCGGAACGTAGAGCGCCCATTCTCGGTTCCGTTTTATCCACTGCTGCCGATCGTTTTCTGCGGAACCTGTCTTTACATGCTGTATTCAGCGGCCATGTATGCCGGACAACTGATCATCGTCGGGATCATCCCGCTGATTGCCGGAACATTGATCTACTTGATTTTCATTCGATCCGAGACGCGAAACCAACTTGAACGTAAGGAGATAAAATGAAAAAAAACTGAAGAAAAGATGAAAATCGAAAATCAAACCGAATCCAGGCTGCAACAATTCATGACCTATGGAAGCAGCCTTTGCGGTGCCGCAGCCGCAGCCGCGCTCCAATCATTTAGCGGAGGCATTTCCTTTAAGTTCTCCATTTACACGCTGGTTGCAGCGATCGTTGGGTTCGCCATGTTCGTCGCATTTTGGAAACTCTTATTTTCCAGACGCAAAGATAAGCGCACGAAACTCCTGCTCGGAGCCGTGACGGCGGTTTTGATCGCGGGCGGTTTGGCTGGTGTTCTGTATCCGCTCAAATTCGTTGCGCGCACTGAGTTTCCCCAGTTGGTGACCGGGTTGGTGGCGGCGGCTCTTGCGTTATCCGGTGGCGTCATTTTGCTGATTGGCTGCAAACGATTTTTCGATGCGGATGAACAGAAGAATACCGAGGTGAATCATCCTCCGGGAAATGATGAGCGTAATTGAATGAACCGCGGCAAGTAATTGGCTTGGATAAACAAGTTCGCAGCACGCCGTGCATTTCAGCTAAATCTTTGAACAAACGGCGCGGCTGAATTGACCAATCTCTGCGGATCAATTACAACACGGCTATGCGCAGTTCGACTTTATCAAAAGCCTTGGGAATTCTCGTTGCAGCGATCGCCATCGGTGCGCTCATCGGTTGGTGGGCCAGTCGCAATTCTTCACATCCGCTGCCGCCGGTTGTAGAGGCGTCTGCCGAACCGGAAATAGCTCCCAGGAAAAACGAACCGGCACCACCAGCGCCATTCATCAATCCGCCGGTTGCAGTAGCTCCGGTGCAAGCAGAAGTCGTCAGCCCAACCGACCTGGATGACCCAGCTTTGTGGGAAGAAAAGCTCGACGAAATTCTCGGTTCGGACATGCCGGAAGATAAAATGGGCGAGGAGTTGCTCGCGATGATGGACAAGGTCGGGACGGAAGCTCAGGTCGAATTGGCTGGGCACGTGGTTAATTTGGTGGATGACGCTCAATTTTATAAGACTGCAAAATACCTGACCAACGCAGCGGTGTCGGAAGAGGTTTCCAGCATTTTCATGAACGATTTGTACAATCGCGATGAATCCGTAAAACTGCCCCTGCTGCTCGAAGTAGCGCGTAACGAGAAACATGCCTTGCGCGATGAAGCCCGCGATTTGCTCGAACTGTACGTTGAAGAAGATTACGGAACCAACTGGGTTCAATGGGAAGACGCGACGAAAAAGTATTTGAAGGAACATGCCGCCGAAACTGAAGACTCCGACGCCACCGGCGCAAATTGATCGGTCGCCGTGTCTGAATAGATGCGCAGTCCGACGCTCGCTTGCTTTGGCTAAAACCGACCGCTAACCTCACGCACAATGCGCCTTTTGGATCGCTACTTGTTGCGCGAACTGCTTCTCCCGCTCGGCTATTGCCTCGGCGGATTTTTCGTTTTTTGGATTTCTTTTGATCTGATCGCTGAAGTCGATGAGTTCAAGGAAGCGGGACTGAAATTCTCCGAAATCGTTGAATACTATCTGGTCACAGGGCCGGAACATTTGCTCGTTATCCTTCCGATCGCGCTGCTCCTGGCCTTGCTGTATTCAATGACCAATCACGCGCGGCACAATGAACTGACGGCCATGCGCGCTGCCGGAATCAGCATCTGGCGTTTCTCCGCGCCCTATTTTGCGGTCGGAATTTTCTTCACCATCGCATTTTTTCTGATCAATGAACTCTGGATTCCCAACGGCATCGAACGCGCTGATCAAATTCTAACCCGGCACAAATCTGATCCTTCCGAAGTGCTAAGCAAAGATTGGCGACGTGACCTTAAGTTTCTTAATTCCCGCAACAATCGAGCCTGGTACATCAAGACTTACAATGTCAAAACCTCCGAGATGCGGGAACCTCTGATTGATTGGAACAAGCCCGACGGAACTCGCATGGTAATCACGGCTAAACGTGGGATCTTTTCCGAGGACGGAGAGTGGCAGTTTTCCGAGGTGAAGCAGATTACTTACAGTTCGGCTCAAGACATTGCCGGAACGACGCTCGCCACCAATGTCCTCGGATTCTCCGATTGGGAAGAGACGCCTGCTTTGATCAAAAGTGAGATCAAAATCAATAGTCTTAATTCCAAGACAGCGGCAAAGCGCCCTCAGCTTTCCATCAACGACATCGCAAATTATTTACGCCTTCACCCAAAACTGGATTCTAAAACACGCGCTCTTATCCGCACCCAACTTCATGGACGCATCGCCGCGCCGTGGACGTGTCTCGTCGTGGTGTTGATCGCACTGCCCTTCGGCGCGATGTCCGGCCGACGCAATGTTTTTGTCGGCGTTGCCAGCAGCATTTTCATTTGTTTCGCTTACTTCATTTTATTGCGGCTCGGCCTCGCGCTGGGGACGGGCGGTTATTTGCCGGGTTGGATCGCCGCCTGGTTGCCGAATATTTTGTTCGGCGCGACCGCAGTGTGGTTCACGATGAGGGTTCGTTGATTCGATGAAAACGTTGCACACTTACTTGACGCGCCAGGTGCTCGGCGCCGTCCTCATGACCGTGACGGTGTTTACCTTTGTGTTGCTGCTCGGCAACGTGCTGAAAGAAATCATCGAGTTGCTCATCAACCGGCAGGCCACATTGTGGCTCGTCGTCCAAGCCATCGGATTATTGATTCCGTACGTTCTCGTTTTCGCTTTGCCGATGGGAATGCTCACGGCGACGCTGCTGGTTTTCGGTCGCTTCAGCGCCGATAACGAATTAACCGCAGTCCGTGCCAGTGGCATCAGCCTCGTCGCACTGATCACGCCGGTTCTGATCGTGAGCATTGTTCTCAGCGGACTTTGCGCATGGATCAATCTGGAAGTTGCGCCCCAGTCGCGGAATGCCTACAAGGCGCTAATTCAGAACGCCGTGAGAGAGAATCCCGCGGGAGTGTTGCGCGAAAACCAATACAACGTTTTCTCGGAAGGCTGGACGGTTTACGTCCGCAAAATCAAAGGGAACGATCTGCAAGGTTTGAAAATCTACCGCGTTGAGGAGGACAAAAACGCCATCGTTTGGATCAATGCGCGAGCTGGAAAATTTGCGTTGGAAGAGGGGCAATTGGTTTTGTTATTGTACGATGCGATTCCCTCACAAGTTCAGGACGGGGACGTCACTTCTCTTGGTGTTTGGGGCGAACAGCGGCTGGAGTTGGAACCAAAATCTTCCAAAGAACGGAAAAAGGCACCGGGATTGTCCGACATGACTCTTGGAGAATTACGCGCTCACCTAAAAAAACTGGAACGCACCTTCATCCCCATCAAAGCGAAGGTTGATGGCGCGCCCA
The DNA here is from genome assembly GCA_038316905.1 of Verrucomicrobiota bacterium. Classification (GTDB taxonomy): domain Bacteria; phylum Verrucomicrobiota; class Verrucomicrobiia; order Limisphaerales; family CANJXF01; genus CANJXF01. Next base: position 9,139 of record JBBQAX010000156.1, read on the forward strand.
AGAAACTGCGCGAGGAGATTCAAAAGATGAAAAAATTACGCGAAGAAATCACGACGCCGGTTCGCGTCCAGATTCATCGGCAAGTCGCGTTTTCCTTTGCGTGCATTGGTTTCACACTTGTTGGAATTCCGCTTGGCATTCGTGCCCATCGCCGCGAAACCAGCGTTGGCATGGGCATCGCGCTATTGCTCGTTCTCGTCTATTACAGCTTCATCATCCTCGCGCAATCCTGGGACGAACGGCCGGAATTTTATCCGCATCTTATCGTTTGGATTCCAAATTTCTTCTTCCAGATCGTTGGCGGAATTTTGCTTTGGCGCGCGAACAAAGGCGTTTCGTAAGGTTGATATGCGTCAGCGCAGCTTGGTTCCAAAAGCTTGACGCGTTTTCTCCGTTGCGTTGCACTCTGGCCATGCGCAAAACATTTTTCATCCCACTTTTCGCGACCGCGATTTCTCTCGCCACGATTTTAAACAGTTCCGCTGACGTCCGATTACCCGCGCTGTTCTCCGACAACATGGTTTTGCAACGCGGCCAAAAAGTCACCGTCTGGGGTTGGTCTGACGATGGCGAAAAAGTCACCGTCAACTTTCGCAATCAGAAAGTTTCCACCAAAGCGACGGATGGAAAATGGTCCGTGAAACTTTCTTCCTTGGAAGCGGGCGGACCGGACATGCTCAAAGTCACGGGAAATAATTCCATCGAGCTGACCAATGTAATGGTTGGTGAAGTCTGGTTGTGCAGCGGCCAGTCGAACATGGAGTGGTCTTTGAAAAAATCGTTTCAACCGGAAAACGCGATCGCTTTGTCAAGCAATGCCATGATTCGCTTCTTTGTTGTCCCCAACATTAAAGCAAACGAACCGCAGACCGATGTGAAAGCAAAGTGGACAGAATCCAGTCCTGAGACTTCACCGGATTTCTCCGCCGTCGGTTACTTTTTTGGACGTGATCTTCAGAACACACTCGGCGTTCCCATTGGATTGATCCAAAGCGATTGGGGCGGTTCGCCTGCGGAAGTTTGGATGAATCAAGATGTGCTGGACAATAATCCGCGTTACAAAAAAGAAATCCTGGATGGTTATGGGATTGCAGAGAAAAATTACCAGAACGCGCTGGCGAAGTTCAAAGCTGGTCAAGGTGGCAAAATCGAACCGCGCGCTCCCTGGAAACCGAGCGAACTTTATAATGGAATGATCGCGCCACTCCAGCCCTACACAATTCAGGGCGCGATCTGGTATCAGGGCGAATCCAACGCCGGA